>CAJXVZ010000006.1 GCA_913062845.1 uncultured Psychroflexus sp. | reverse complement strand
ATATCTCTATTTTGAAGGACGCCTCTGCAACGGCAATTTATGGGGCAAGAGGAGCAAATGGTGTAATTATAATTACAACCAAAAAAGGTAAATTTGGAAAACCAAGAGTAAGTTATAATGCCTTCTTTGGTGCTGCTGAAGTTGCTAACCCATTAGACATTCTTAATGCGAACCAATATAGAAATGCTTTAGTTTCCGATGGCGGTAATCCTGATAATGACTACGGCGCAAATGTAGATGCTTTCGACGCAATCACAAGAACTGCTTTGGTTTCTAACCATAGTTTGTCATTTTTGGGTGGTGATGAGAAAAGTAAATACAGATACTCTATTTCTGCCTTGGATCAGGAAGGTGTTATTGAAGGCACAGGTATTCAAAACTATACGGCTTCCTTAAGTAATTCATACAGATTCTTAAAGGATGACAGATTAAAGGTCGATGCCAATCTGATTGCCAGTTATGTCAGAGATAACCGTGAAACCATAACAGAAAATGCCGACTTTGAAGGAAATTTAATTGGTGCTGCTCTATTCTGGAATCCAACTCTTCCACTTTTTAATGATGATGGCTCATACAGACAGCAACTACCAGGAACCTTTGACAGCACAGGTACGCCACAATCCAGAAATCCACTTGCAGTTTTAGATTATACTGAAATCCAGGAGGAAACTTCTAGAATAGTTGGTAACCTGGCGGCAAGATTTGACATCACCAGCGATCTGGAGTACAAATTCAATATTGGTGTTGACCGTGCTGAATCCAATAACCGCACAAGTGCATCACGAAATCTTGCTACACTAAGAAACTTTGAAAGAGGTGAAGCTATCAACACAAACAGAACCTCATTCACCTATTTGATCGAGCATACATTAAATTATCAAAAAGAATTTGATAATTTTAAAATAAATGCACTTGCAGGTTATGCATTTCAGGAATTCACAGCAAGAGGCTTCCAGGCCATTGGACAAAATATTTCTTTCGATCCTGGAAACGAAAATGACAACTTAGGTGGTTTTACAGAACGATTTGTAAACTCTTTCCAACAGCCAACTGAACTTTTAGAGTCATGGTTTGGACGTGCTATATTTGACGCTTATGGAAAATATACACTTACTGCAACCTTCAGAGCGGATGGATCAAATAAATTTGGTCTAAATAACCAATGGGGATATTTCCCTGCATTTGCAGCAGCATGGAAAATTCATGAAGAAGATTTTGCACCAGATTTCTTTGACCAGTTAAAATTAAGAGCAAGTTGGGGACAATCCGGTAATCAGAATTTCCCAGCAGGTGCATCCAGAGGTAGAATAACAGTAGGTATACAAACTACTGATGATGGTGTTGTAACGACAGTACTTGAACCTACCGCAAGAAACGAGGACTTAAAATGGGAGGTTAATGAAACTGTAAACGTTGGTGTGGATTTTGCATTCATGGATAACAAAATATCAGGATCTATAGACGTATTTAGAAGAGACACACAAGATCTCTTATTGCTTCAACAACCAATTCAGCCGGCACCTCCGGGAACTTTTATCTGGGACAACATAGATGGTAATACTATCAATACAGGTGTTGAGATTGGAATATTTACAGATATTGTAAATACGGATGACTGGAGTTTTACCTTTTCTGGTAACGTCTCTTTCTTGAGAAACGAACTCGAGAACTTTGATGGATTTGTAGATATAGGGCCAATCAATGGTCCTGGTTTAACAGGAGCTTTTGCACAAAGAGTTGTTTCAGGACAACCGGTCAACTCCTTTTACATGGCAGAATTTGCAGGATTTGATGCCAATGGTGTGCCTCAGTATTTTACGGCAGATAGCGGCCTGACTGCAAATGCATCTACAGAAGCTGAAAGAAGATATCTGGGTGATCCAAACCCAAATTTGTTAGTTGGTTTAAATTTCAATGCCAGATATAAAAATTGGGATCTTTCAGCAAATTTAAATGGTGCTTACGGACATCAAATATTCAATAACACTGCACTTGTATTAAACAAGAACAACTTGAATATAAACAGAAACACACTTATAGATAACATTGGTAACGGAGAGACACCAGGTGCAGGTGCTGTTTCTTCAAGATATCTGGAATCTGGCGATTTCTTGAGATTGAATAACCTTTCTTTGGGTTATACATTCAAACAAGACAAACTGCCGGAATTTATTAACAATTTGAGACTTTATGCTACAGGACAAAACTTGTTTGTAATTACACCTTACAGCGGTTTTGATCCTGAAGTTAATTCAGGTGGTTCATTGAACAATATACCATCATTTGGATTAGATTATTTGGTTTATCCAAGAGCGAGAACATTTACAGTTGGTTTAAGTGCCTCGTTCTAAAAAATTTTTATTATATTAAAAGCAAAAATGAATTATGAAAAGATTTAGTTTATTGACGATGATTTTCAGCCTGGCGATAGTATCGTTCAGCTGTACAGATTTAGAGCAGGAACTGGGTAGTGATATACCCAGAGACGTAGCAGACCAGCAAGCGAGTGCAAGAGAATTTATAGATAATAATTATGCAGACTTACAAAGTTTTGCAACACAAGACTTGATTTTCGCACTTCAGGAACACTCTGGTGATGCTGTTATAGGACCTACAAGAGGTGGTGACTGGGACGACAATGGTGTATGGAGAGTATTACACCTTCACGAATGGAGTACTGAAAATCCATACGTGCTTAATACTTTTAATAGTTTATCCGGTGGAGTTTACAACTCTATTCAGGCACTGGAATTTGCAGAAGGCGAAGAAAGAGGTGAAGCTTTATTTCTTCAAGCCTGGTTTGTTTACCATTTATTTGACCTATATGGACAAGTGCCTTTCAGACAAAACCTGGATAGATTAACTGACGTACCTGTTACTTTAACCGGACAGGATGCCGTAGATTTAATTGTAGCAAACCTTGAAGAAGCTATTCAATTGTTACCGGACAATAATTCGCTCTCCAGAGCGAATAAAAATACAGCCAGAACTTTTCTTGCAAAGGTATTGATCAATAAAGCTGTTTATTTGGATGATGATCGTATTGCGCCTTTCGAGTTTAGCACTGCAGATCTTAACCAGGTTGTAAGTTTATGTGATCAGGTGATCAATTCAGGTAACTACGCTCTGGAAAGTGGCATTAACTACTACGATAACTTTGCACCTAACAACAACATAGAGGGTTCTGAATTAATTTTTGTACAACCTAACTTAGAAAGTCAACCGGGTGGTAATGTAGCCTCGAGATATTTGATGACCTTACATTACAATCAAAACCCAAGTGGTTGGAATGGATTTACTACCATTGCTGACTTTTACAATAAGTTTGAAGACGGAGATGTTAGAAAAGGTGGTGTTGATTATCCTGGACTAACTGATGTAAGTGGTCTGAAAGCTGGTTTCTTACAAGGACAACAATTTGATGAAAATGGTAATGCCTTGCAGGACAGAAACCAAAACCCATTATTCTTTACTGTTGAAAGTCCTATTATCTCAAGTGGTGACATCCTTGAAACATCTGGTGTTAGAGGTATAAAGTATATCCCGGATTTTGGAAATACTCAATTCCCGGATAACGACTATGTTCTTTTAAGATATGCTGATGTTTTATTGACCAAAGCTGAAGCCTTATTCAGATTAGGACAAACAGGTGAAGCTCTGACTATAATCAATGACTTGAGAGTTACAAGAGGTGCTTCTCAATTATCAGGTCTTACTGAAGATGATATCATTGATGAAAGAGGACGCGAATTATGGTGGGAGAACCACAGAAGAACTGATTTGATTAGATTTGGTAAATTCTTGGATGCATGGAATGAAAAATCTGCATCTGATGCTTTCAGAGTGTTGTTCCCAATACCTGAAGTGGCCATTACTAATAATCCAAACCTAACTCAAAATCCAGGTTACTAATAATTAGTTTTTAATGTTAAAAAGCCTTTTTGTGTATTCAAAAAGGCTTTTTTTTAATTTTTTATGAAAAGAAAGGTTTTCATTGGTCTAACATTATTTTTGCTTCTGATGGCTTGTGAGAGTGATGCAGAAAAAAACCTCATATCTTCAACTCAAGCTTCATTCAAAGTTCTTAAGAGTGAAAACAGCGGTATAAATTTTAAAAATGCCCTCTCTTCTACCCCACAACTCAATATTTTAAATTACCTCTACTTTTATAACGGTGCAGGTGTTTGTATTGCTGACTTTAACAATGATACTTTACCTGATATTTTCCTTATCAGTAATCAAAAACAAAATGAACTCTACCTCAACGAAGGCCAACTAAAATTTGAAAACCAATCCACAGCGGCAAAAATTCCACAGTCAGATTGGTCAACCGGAGCAACTGCTGTCGATATCAATCAGGATGGGCTCATGGACATTTATGTATGTCAGGTGACTGGATTAAATGGTGTAACTACACAAAATCAATTGCTCGTTAATAAGGGTTTGAATTCAGATGGCATTCCGCAATTTGAAGATGAAGCTGAAAAATATGGATTGAATATTTCAAGCTATGCGCAGCAAGCCGGTTTCTTTGACTTTGATACTGATGGTGATTTAGACCTATTTTTACTCAATCATTCTTTGCATCCTAATCGGACTTATGGCAATGGTAAAAAAAGAGAAGATTTTCACCCAAAAGCAGGTGATAAACTTTTTGAAAACCAAAACGGGAGATTTGTAGAAGTCACTTCAACTAAAGGCATATTTTCTGGCGAAATAGGTTATGGACTGGATTTTAGCTTTAGTGATATCAATTTAGATGGCTATCCTGACCTTTTCGTTGGCAACGACTTTTTTGAAAACGATTATCTCTACATCAATCAATTTGGCAAGTCCTTCAAAGAACTCATCAGCAGTCCTCAAAATCCGCTCGGTCATACCACACACTTTTCTATGGGAAATGACATTGCAGATTTGAACAACGATCTTTTACCTGATATTCTTTCAGTTGATATGCTACCCGAAGAAGCCCGTGAGTACAAGGTCTCCGGAACGGAGTACCCTTACCTCACCTACAGACAATACCTGAAAAACGGGTATTCACCACAATACATGAGCAATACGCTTCACCTTAATCAAGGTGACTTACATTTCAGTGAAACTGCTGAGTCCAAAGGAATGGCGGCTACAGACTGGTCCTGGTCTGCACTGATGGCAGACTTCAACAACGATATGTACACGGATATTTTTATCAGTAATGGTATTCTCGGCGCAACCAACGACATGGATTTTATCAAATTTATTTCTGATAAAACTTATCAGGACAAAATCAATAAAGGACTTAAACAACAAGATTTAAAACTTCTGGATAAACTTCCTAAGTACAAAAAGTACAACAAACTGTTTTTAAATTCAGCTGAACAAGTTTTAAATGACCAGACCTCAATCATAGAAAACCAATCAACTTCCTACTCTAATGGCGCCACTTATGCCGATTTAGATTTAGATGGCGATTTAGACCTGGTGGTCAACAACATCAACGAAAAAGCAACTTTATATGAAAATTTAACCGATGCTAATTATTTAAAAATTCAATTCATAGGCTTTTCACCTAATCGAAACGGCATTGGTGCAAAAGTCATCTTATTCGTTGGGGGTCAACAAATGATGAGAGAAAACTTTACCAACCGAGGTTATATGTCGTCTTCAAATAATGGCATTCACTTCGGGTTAGGCAAAAATGAGAAAGCCGACTCCTTGTGGGTGTTATGGCCTGATCAAAAATATCAAAGCTTAAAGAATATTTCAGCTAATCAAAGTCTTGCACTTCAACAAGGTGAAGCTAAAAAAAAATTTGACTACGGCATTTTTCAGTCAGAACTTGTATTTGAAAGTATGGCTTCTTCAAATATACCTTTTGAACACTTTGAGCATACCACTTATGAATTTAGTCGAAAACCACTGATTCCGTTTAGCAATGGCAATCTCGGACCACATATTTCAGTTACAGATGTTAATCAGGATGGCCTGGAAGATGTTTTTATTGGTAATGCCAAACTCAAACCCAGTCAGCTATTCATTCAGCAGAGCGATTTTAGTTTTAAAAGTGTTCAGGAAGATTTGTTCGAAAAGCACAAAACAGCAGAAGACCTCGATCAGGCATTTGTGGATATTGACAACGATGGCGATAAAGACTTAATTGTAGTTTCCGGTGGTAATGAATTTCAAAGCGGGAGAAACCTCCAGCCAAGACTATATTTGAATGAAAATGGCAGTTTTCAATTTAATGAGAAAGCTTTTCCTGTCCTTGAAGAACAATTCAATAGCATAGCTGTAGCAGATGTAAATGCTGATGGTTTTCCGGACGTATTTTTTGGTTCTGGAGTTGAATACGAGACCTTTGGCAGATCACCTAAAAGCTATTTATTAGTCAATCAAAAGGACAATACGTTCATTGACGACACTAAACACTATTTTTCTTCACATGAACTTGGCATGATAAGAGATGCTAAATTTTCTGAACTTAACAATGATGGTCTGCCGGAACTGATCATTGTTGGACACTTCATGCCGATTGAAATTTATGAACTTCAAAACAATACATTTGAAAAATTAAATATTTCAGCTTTAGAAAAATCCAATGGACTTTGGAATACAATCCACCTGATGGACATGGATAAGGATGGTTTAACAGATATTTTTATTGGAAATTTTGGGACTAATACCAAGTTGAAAGCCTCTGTCGAAAATCCTATACGGCTTCGAATCAATGATTTTAATCAAAATCGATCGCAGGAAAGTATTCTCACTTATTTTAAAAATGGCCGTGAAGTCCTGTTCAATACCAAAGATGAATTGTCCGCACAAATCCCACAGCTCAATAAGAGATTCAGAACTTACGAAGCCTTTGCAAATGCTGATATTGAAGAGGTCTTTGGGCAGGATTTACTGGAAAATGCAGAAATAAAAGAAGTTTACACATTACAGTCAATGTTCTTGAGAAATAAAGGCGATTTCAATTTTGAACCTCTGCCATTACCGCAAGATGTGCAGTATTCTTCAATACATGCCGCAATCCATGATGATTTCAACAATGATAATAAACTTGAATTGCTGCTCTTAGGCAACAGATTTGACCTGAACACCCAACTTGGTCAGTTGGATGCCAATCGCGGATTGATTTTAGAATATGAAAACCAGCGATTCAAAGTATGGAAAAACCATGATCTCAAAGCGTATGGCAGTATAAATTCAGCTGAATTTATCAATGTAAATAACGAAAAATGGCTTATTTTGGGAAGAAATAACGACAGCCTTAAACTATTTAGAAAAATAAGGAAATGAAACAACTGATAGCCCTGTGTGTAGTCATGATATTATTAGCTTGTCAAAACGACAAGATTAAAAATGAGGAAGTGAAATTCACTAAAAACCTTCCTGAAAATCCTGTTTTTGAACTGCTTCCTCCTGAAAGCACAGGTATAGATTTTATCAACAGCATCACCAATAAAGAAGATTTCAACATATTTAAATACAGAAATTTTTATAATGGTGGTGGTGTCGGGATTGGCGACATCAACAACGATGGTTTGGAAGATGTTTACCTGACCTCCAATCAGGGCTCTAATAAGCTCTACCTCAACAAAGGCAAATTTCAATTTGAAGACATCACAGAAAAAGCTGGCGTTTCAGGAAGCAAAGCCTGGTCAACCGGAGTCACTTTTGTCGATATCAACCAAGATGGATTATTAGATATTTACGTGTGTAACGCCGGTAACGAGAAAGGCAGCGACCAGAGAAACGAATTATTTGTCAATCAGGGAGATTTAAGTTTTAAAGAAGAAGCCGGAAAATACAATCTGGATGAAAATGGTTTCACAACCCACGCGGCATTCTTTGATTATGACAATGATGGTGACTTAGATGTTTACATCCTCAATAACAGCTTTATTCCGGTATCCAGCTTGAGTTATAACAATAAAAGAGAATTAAGAGCCAAAGACTGGAATTTACCGGATGATGTTAAAGGTGGTGGTGATAAACTTCTGAAAAATGAGGATGGCTTTTTTATAGATGTCAGTGAAGAAGCCGGTATTTATGGCAGTTTGATCGGCTTTGGCTTGGGCGTAACCGTCGGTGATGTTAATCAAGATGGCTATAAGGATTTGTACATTTCTAATGATTTTTATGAAAGAGATTATCTGTACATCAATCAAAAAGACGGTACGTTTAAAGAAGACATCATGAACCGCACGGCTCGTACGAGTTTGTCCTCTATGGGCGCTGATATGGGTGACATCAATAACGATGGCAGTCTGGAGATTTTTTCAACAGACATGCTGCCAGAAGGTGATAAACGCTTAAAAATGACCACCAATTTTGAAAATTATGACCTTCAGCAATTAAAAAAATCACGTGGATTTTACAACCAGTTTATGCAAAATGCTTTGCAGTTGAATGACGGACAAGGTAACTTTAAAGAGATTGGACTGTTCAGCGGTGTTGCCGAAACGGACTGGTCTTGGGGCGCATTGATGTTTGATATGAACAACGACTCTTACAAAGACCTCTATGTGTCCAACGGAATTCGTCAGGATTTGACCAACCAGGATTTTATTGACTTTTTTGCAGATGAAGTTTATCAGAAAATGGCCACTTCCGGCAACAAAACGGCGCAAGATTCTATCATAGAAATCATGCCCAGCAAACCCATTCCTAACTATGCTTTTCTGAATGATGGCAACCTGAATTTTGAAAACAAAACTTACGATCTCGGTTTCGAGATCAACAGTTTTTCAAATGGTGCTGCATACGGAGACCTGGATAATGATGGTGATCTGGACCTCATCGTGAACAACGTTGACCAACAGGCCTTTGTTTTTAAAAACAATACGACCTCAAAAAATTATTTACAACTTTCTTTGAAATTTCAATCCCCTAATCTACATGGCATTGGCAGCATCGCCAAAGCTTATGTTGGAGATGAAATTCTGGTCAATGACATCATGCCTTCAAGGGGTTTTCAGTCTTCGGTTGGGTATCGCCTACATTTTGGCCTTGGCGACAAAGGTGCAGTAGATTCTCTTCATATCATTTGGCCTAATGGGCGATTTCAGTCATTATACAATGTAAATATCAATCAGAATCTGGAAATCACTTACGATGAAGAAGCTTCAAAACCCTACGTTTTTGAAAACTCAGAGAATACAAGTCCATTTAAAAGTGTTCCAACTGAACTTCAATCGCATCAGGAAGATTTTTATGTCGATTTTGATTATGAAGGCTTGCTATTTAAAATGCAGTCGCGTGAAGGACCATGCCTGGCCAGTGGCGATATTGATGGTGATGGTTCAGATGAGGTGTTCATTGGTGGCGCCAAAGACCAGCCGGCACAATTATTCAGAGCTAATGGCCAACTCATTGAACAAAAGGTGTTTTCAGAAATGGCCAAATACGAAGATACCGCTTCTGTTTTTACTGATATTGACGCCGATGGAGATTTGGATTTGATCATTGGTTCGGGTGGAAACTTTGAAGTCAAACCATCAGAAAAATTATACAACTTAAGAATACTTAAAAATGATGGTCGAGGCAATTTTTCTATTTTTCAAATTATTCTTAATCCTTACAACACTTCTACTATAAAACCTTATGATTTTGATCAGGATGGCGATGTAGATCTGTTTGTTGGTAATTACACCGTTCCCGGAACTTATGGCGTAAATCCTAAAAGTAAATTATTTGAGAATGATGGGGATGGCAATTTTACTGATGTAACAGAACAAAAAGCTTACGACTTTAAAGATCTGGGACTGGTAAAAGACGCGGTCTGGGTGGACATCGATGAAGATGATATTCTGGATCTGGTAGTTGTCGGGGAATGGATGTCTCCTCAGTTTTTCAGGAATACCGGTCGACGACTTGAATTATTCGAAACTAATCTGAAAGACCTGCACGGCATGTACAATGCGATTTTAGCGGTAGATTTAAACGATGACGGCCAAAAAGAACTCTTATTCGGAAATAACGGCTATAACTTTAAACTGAAACCCACAACTGATAAGCCTATCAAATTGTTTGTCAATGACTTTGATGATAATGGCACCATTGAGCAGATCATCACCCGAACGATTGATGGAAAAGATAAACCCTATCAACTCAAACGCGAACTAGTAAAGCAAATACCTGAGATCAAAAAAGACAATATGAGCTTTGAAACCTTTGCTGAACAATCGGTTCAGGATCTCTTTGGACAAGACAAAACAGACAAAGGAATTGTAAAATACCTCACTGAAATTGGCTCTTTTGCCGCCTTTAAATCTGAAACAGGTCAGTATGATATCAAACATTTACCTAAAGAAGTTCAATTATCTTCTATTGAAACGATGGCCACTTTAGAATTGGATGGTAGATTAATGATCATAACAGGTGGAAATTTTTACCATTTTAAGCCACAATATTGTCGTTTGGATGCCTCTGACACCAATATATTTGAATATAAGAATGATGAATTTCATATATTATCAGATATGGAAACAGATGTAAAAGGAGAAGTCAGAGCGATTGTAAAAGCCAAGGATAAAGCTAAAAACACTTATCTGATTTTTGGCAGAAATGATGATAAACCCGTAATTTTAAAGTATGCGCCTTAAGATTATCATATTATTATGTTCTATTGTTTTACTGGCTTCATGTGATAAAAAGCCTGAAATGCATTTTGAAAGGTTAGATTCTAAAAAAACCGGTATTGACTTTGAAAACAGGTTGACCGATACTGAAGATGCTAACATCTTAGACTACCTCTATTTTTATAATGGCGGAGGCGTTGCCGTTGGTGATATCAACAATGATGACCTCGTAGATATTTTCCTGACTTCCAATCAGGGTGATAACAAACTTTATATCAATCAAGGAAATTTCAAATTTAAAGATATCACTGAACAATCCGGTATCCAGCAAACTTCTGACTGGAACACCGGTGTGAGTTTTGCTGATGTGAATGGTGACGGACTTTTGGATATTTACGTTTGTGCTGTCGTAGGCATCAATGGTTTTAAAGGCCATAATGAATTGTACATCAATAATGGCGATGAGACCTTTTCGGAACAATCCAAAGCATTTGGTTTAGATTTTGACAATTATTCTTCAACTGCTGCTTTTTTTGATTACGATAATGATGATGACCTGGATTTATATCTGCTCAATCATGCAGTTCACACCCAAAATTCTTATGGGAAAGCTGATTTAAGGAACAGCCGAAATTATGAGACCGGCGATAAGCTTTTAAGAAATGATGGTGATCAGTTTACCGATGTTTCAGAAGAAGCCGGAATTTATGGCGGTATAAACGCCTACGGTCTTGGTGTGGCTACGGCAGATTTTAACAATGATGGCTGGACGGATATTTATGTCAGTAACGATTTTCATGAAGACGATTACCTGTATCTCAACAATGCTGACGGCACTTTTACCGAACACTCTAAGGAGAAAACCAGTATGCTAAGTCGTTTTTCAATGGGGAGCGATGTGTCTGACATCAACGGCGATGGTTTTATGGATATCCTCAGCCTGGACATGGCGCCTGATGATGAGGTAGTGCTTAAACAATCTATGGGTGATGAAAATACGGAAATGTCAAAATTCAGAGTTGACGAATTGGGTTATCATTATCAGTTTTCCCGTAACATGCTGCAAGTCAATCAGGATGGTGAATACTTTAAAGAAACGGCTATCCTGAGTGGGATTGAAGCCACGGACTGGTCCTGGGCGGCTTTGTTCGCAGATTACGATTTGGATGGTCATCAGGATGTGTTCATTTCAAATGGTATTCCTAAAAGACCAAATGATTTGGACTACATCAAATACATTTCCAACGAAAACGTTAAAACCAAAATTGAAAATACCAGTCTGATCGACCAGAAAGCCTTGGAAACCATGCCATCGGGCAAACTTCAAAACAGGATCTACAGTGGATCTTCTTCACTTAGATTTCAACAGAAAACGGAAGAATGGATGCCGAAAGAGCTCACCTATTCTACCGGAAGTGCTTATGCCGACTTGGATAACGACGGTGATTTGGATTTGATCGTCAATCACATCAATGAAAAAGCAGGTATCTATCAAAACCATTCACCAAAAAATAAGCGTTATCTCAAACTCAGTTTAGACTACAAACCAAAAAATAAAACGGGCATTGGCACAAAAGTTATAGCTTACAATGGTGATGATAAACAAGTCAGACAACTTTATGCCACCAAAGGCTTCCAATCATCTTCTGAGCAAAAGCTGTTTTTTGGTTTCGATACCATTTCGAGGATTGATTCTTTAAAGATCATCTGGCCGGATATGACCTATCAGGTGGCAGAAAACATCAAAACCAATCAAAGCCTGAGCATCAAAAGGATTTTTAACAGGGATTCGTTTGATTATGAAAGCCTGAAAACAGAAACAAAACCACTTTTAACACAAGTTGATTCTATACCAGGCCTGGATTTTAAACATGAGGAGAACCGCTACACAGATTTTAAACGACAGAACTTAATTCCTTATCAGATTTCAGACCGTGGACCGGCAGTTGCTGTTGGTGACTTGAACAATGATGGGTTGGAAGATATCTTTTTTGGGAATTCAAAATATAAGGATGCCAAACTGTATTTTCAAACTGAAAACGGGTTTGAGTTAGCTGAATCATCTGTTTTAGAAAGCCTTAATAAACCTGAGCAAATATTCGCTGAAATTTCAGATTACAATAATGATGGCAAATTCGATTTGTTGGTTGGTAATGCCGGAGGCGAATTCTATGGCAGAGCGAAAGCACTAACAGATCAGTTGTTTATTCAAAGCGATACAACCCTGTTGGAAATGACTTTGCCCGAATATTATCAACATACCTCTGTGATCTTGAAGGACGACAAAGATTGTCCGACACTTTATGGCTTTGGACATGCTGTTAGTAACGACTTTGGTAAACGACCCGACGCCTACATTTATAAAAATGATTGTAAGAATTTTCAATCGGTTGAAAGCGAGCTGCTTAAAAATTATGGCATGGTCACCGATGCCATCTGGTTCGATATTGATGCTGACGGGCAGAGTGAAATCATTACCGTCGGGGAATGGATGCCTCCAAGAGTTTTGAAAGTTGATGGTGAAAATATCGAAGATATTTCAGTTGAATTTATTCCGGAGAATCTCCACGGTCTATGGCAAAGCATTACCACTTTTGATTTAGATAATGACGGTCAAAAAGAAATCATTTTAGGTAATTTTGGTCAAAACACCAAGTTTAAAGCGTCCAAAGAAGCACCATTACGTCTTTATTACGCTGACTTTGATGACAATGGCCAAACTGAAAGTATGGTCTGTTTAAACCGAAATGGCAAATATTATCCCATCAACACCTTTGATGAATTGGCGCAACAAATGCCCATGTTGAAGAAGAAATTCAATGCTTATAAGGATTTTGCAGGTCAACCTATGGAAGATATTTTTGAATCATCATCACTGTCAAAAGCTGAAATTCTTGAAGTGCATAGTACAGCAACCGGTTATCTTAAACTTGAGAACAAAGAATGGAAATTCCACGCCCTTGACGATTATTTTCAGCTTTCTCCTATTACAAATTTTGTACATTTAGACCTTACTGGTAATGGCAAAAAGGAATTGCTTTTCGGTGGAAATTATTTTGGTCTAAAACCCTTTCACGGCAGATTGGGCAGTTTTTCCGGTGGTGCTTTGACGCAAAACGGAAGGATTCTTGATGATAATAAAACAGGATTGAATTTTTTTAATAAAGCAGTTGTTAACTTTGCAACATTGAATTTTAAAGACCATCAATTTTTGATTGTAGTCTACAACGACAAACCAATTGAGATTTATAAATTATGATAATATCAAGATTTTATAAAGTTTTCACGTTAATTGTACTATTGGGTTTTATGGCCTGTACACCAAAGGAAGATATTGAAGTTACTTCAGATGATTATCATGCAGCTCTGGATAAACTGACTGAAGTGATGGTTTACGACATCTTTTCACCACCGGTGGCCAGTCGGGTCTATGCGTATCCAAGTATTGCGGCCTATGAAGTAATTGCTCAGGATACCACACAAAACCTTAAAAGCCTGAAAGGGCAAATTCCACATTTTCCAGGAATTTCAAAATCCGAAAATTTAAACGATATCAATGTAAACATGGCGTCTGTCATGACCTACCTAAACGTAGGCGAAGAGCTGATATTTTCAACCCAAAAGATTAAAACCTACAAAGACAGTATTTATAAAGTATGGTCTGCGTCTCCAAAATTTGAGGCAAGTTTGGCATATGCTGATCGGGTCAGTAAAGACATCATGGCGTGGGCAGGTCAAGACAATTATGCCCAGACCAGAACCATGCCTAAATTTTCAATTAATACCGAAGATCCTTCAAGATGGGTGCCTACACCACCGGATTATATGGATGGTATTGAACCCAACTGGATAAAAATGCGAACCTTTGTGCAGGATAGCTCTTCCCAATTCAGACCAAAAGGGCCAACAGAGTTTTCTATGGAAAAGGACAGCCAGTTTTATAAAGAACTAATTGAAGTTTACGATGCAGTCAATAAAGCCAGAGAATTGGGAGATGAATCAGATATGATAGAAATCGCCCAATTTTGGGATTGCAACCCTTATGTTTCAACACACAAAGGTCATATGATGTTTGCCACCAAAAAGACTACGCCCGGAGCACATTGGATACTGATCAACAAGCTGGTAGCTAAAAAAGAAAATCTGAATTTTGCAGAAACTGCAAGATCTTACGCTATGATGACCATAGGTGTTTACGAGGCTTTTATCAGCAGTTGGGATGAAAAATACCGCAGTAACCTGATAAGACCTGAAACCCTGATTAACGAATACGTTGACGAACAATGGACGCCCATTTTGCAAACACCGCCATTCCCGGAACACACCAGCGGACATTCAGTAGTTTCTGCGGCGTCTTCGGTCATCATGACCCACTTATACGGTGAGAATTACCAGTTTGATGACACTACAGAATTACCTTATGGATTGCCGGTGAGAAGCTTTGAATCCTTCGATGCGGCAGCCGAAGAAGCAGCCATTAGCAGACTTTACGGAGGCATACACTATATGCCTGCAATTACTGAAGGACTTAAACAAGGTAGAAAAGTAGGAAATCACGTGGTAGAAAAAATCAAAATCTAATGATCAAAAAAACATTAAAATTTTCAGCTGTTCTTATTTTAATCCTCATCATTTGGTTCAGTTTTTTCAAGACTTACGACCATGAAATCAATTTTGAAGTCAATGTGCCTACGGGAACGATGTACGATATTCTTAGCAGTGATATTGGGTGGCGAAAACTGGGAAAAGAATTAGACATTAAAGACAAAGTCGTTTTCAAAAGTTTTATACAGGATATTAAGATCAACAACACTCCATTTGAACTGCAATGGAAATTTGAAAATAAAAATGATACTAATGCTGTTGTCCATTTAAATTTATTAAATAAAAAAAATAGTCTGGCAGAAAGGTATAAATGTTTATTTCGAACTTCCGAACATCTGGATTCGCTGGTTTTGATCTCACAGGCCTTTAAAACTAAAGCTAATACATTTGCAACTGCTTTTAAAATTGAAATCAATGGAAAAGATACTATTCCTGCACAAACTTATCTTTATGTGGATGAACAGTCCAAAAGAGATCGTAAAGCCGGTAAGATGATAAAGTCTAATGGTCAATTGTTTGCAAAAAACAGAGATTCTTTGGTGACCAAAACAGGTGAAACTTTTGTTTATGTCCAAAACTGGGATTTAGACACCGATGATATTCAATTCAGATATGCGTTTCCGGTCAAGCCTCAGGAATCTTATCCTGAGGATGACAAAGTAAAAGTAGGACAGATGAATAAAAGACCTGCCTTAAAAGCGACATTTTATGGCAATTACAGCTTGTCTGATCAGGCCTGGTTAGCCTTGTATAATTATGCTGAAAGACAGAATATCCCAATAGAGCTAACCCCGATTGAAGTATTTTACAACAATCCTATGCTTGGTGGTGATGACAGGCTTTGGAGAGCAGAAGTGTTTATGCCACTTAAAAAATCTTCAGAATAAAACAAGTGACACTTTGTCAGAAACCCCAGACCGCTTATCTTTGTCAAAATTTTAGCCCTAATGGAAAAGATCATTGACGAAACAAAGCAAGGCGAAACTTTAGTCCAATCTAAAAACGAAAAAAACACTAAAAACCTATACATAGAAAGCTATGGCTGTCAAATGAATTTCAGTGACAGTGAAATCGTAGCTTCTATACTTTCAAAAAAAGGCTATAATACCACTTCTATCCTTGAAGATGCAGATTTGGTTTTGGTCAACACCTGTTCGATTCGGGAAAAAGCAGAACAAACTGTTAGAAAGCGCCTGGAAAAATTTAATGCTGTAAAAAAACAAAATCACAATATGAAAGTTGGGGTTTTAGGTTGTATGGCAGAGCGACTAAAACATAAATTTCTTGAAGAAGAAAAAATCGTAGATTTGGTTGTTGGTCCGGATGCTTATAAAGATCTGCCGAATCTCCTAGAAGAAGTTGAAAGCGGTCAAAGTGCCGTTAATGTTATTTTGTCTAAAGAAGAAACCTACGGCGATATTTCTCCGGTTCGGCTACAGAGCAACGGTGTATCTGCTTTTGTGTCTATTACACGTGGATGTGATAATATGTGTACGTTCTGCGTGGTGCCGTTTACAAGAGGTCGTGAGCGATCAAGAGACCCGCAAAGTATAATTGAAGAAGTTAATGATCTGTGGAATAAGGGCTTCAAAGAAATCACCTTACTCGGTCAAAACGTAGACAGCTATTTATGGTATGGTGGTGGATTAAAGAAAGACTTTAAAAAAGCGACTTCAATGCAAAAGGCAACCGCCGTAAATTTTGCCAAATTACTGGATATGGTAGCAAAAGCACAACCTGGTATGAGAATCAGGTTCTCAACTTCAAACCCCCAGGACATGACATTGGATGTGATTGAAGCCATGGCAAAGCATGAGAATATTTGTAACTATATTCATTTACCGGTTCAAAGTGGTAGTGACAGAATTTTAAAAGCCATGAACCGCTTGCATACGCGAAAAGAATATATGCAGTTGATTGATAACATCAGAAAGATCATACCGGATTGTGGTATTTCTCAGGACATGATTGCCGGCTTCCCGACCGAAACTGAGGAAGACCATCAAGACACTTTATCACTGATGGAATATGTAAAATATGACTTTGGGTTTATGTTTGCCTATTCTGAAAGACCAGGAACTATGGCCGCCAGAAAACTCGAAGACGATGTACCTGAAAAAGTCAAGAAAAGACGATTGCAGGAAATTATAGCTCTTCAACAAAGACATTCCCTGTACAGAACGCAACAGCATTTAGGTAAAGTTGAGGAAGTATTGATCGAAAAAGAATCTAAGAAGTCGGATAAACACTGGGCCGGAAGAAACACACAAAATACTATGGTGGTTTTCCCTAAAGGCGATTACAAAGTTGGTGATTTTGTGATGGTAAAGATTACGGACTGCACGAGTGCAACTTTGATTGGTGAGGCAGTTGGTCTAAGCAAGTAAAAATTAATTATAAAAGTTTTTTATCCTATATAAAATCATTAAAACGAAAATTATGAAACATACTTTCCTTCTGTTTTTAAGCCTGGTATTATTAACTTCTTGTGAGAACGAGCCATTAGGTTCATCTATTGTTGTTGATAACCCTGTGACAGACCCAGACACAGATCCGGGAACCGATCCTGATCCTGATACAGGAGATAATAATAGCTTTCAGCTGTCTGATTATACCTATAGAAAAGATATCTCAGATCCATTAGGAAATTTCTTTGTTGATGTTAATTTTGAAATTAATGCTCAGGGTGTTATCACATCACAGATTACAGAATCTGAAATATTTGGTACCCCAATCAATGGTAATTCTCCTTTGGTAAGAGATCAAAATGGAAGAATAATTGAAACTTATTCGGTTGTAAATGGTGTAACTGTTAATGAAACTTTATTTTCATACAATGGAGACGACATCATTCAGATAAATCATAATGACTTAGAATCTCCGCAAGGCAGTTATATTTATAACTTTGACTACAATGGAAATGTGGTGACCAGAAGTGAGGAAGGTTCGACTAGAACGGTTGAATTTACTTTTGATAGTGAAGACAGATTGATTAAACGGGAGATTTTTGAAGCAGGTACATCAGTAAGAACCGAGGAAATCACCTATAACAACGGTAATTTGATATCATCGGTAATTACCGGACAAAATCCAATGACACTTACATATACCTATGATTCAAATACAAACCCCTTAAATTCATTATTTGCGGAAACTTACAAGTTCCAATTGTTCGATGACAACTATGATGACCAATTCGAACACTGGTTGGCAATACTTCATAGTTCAAACAATGTTATAGAAGTAACAACCCCTCAAGGCACATCAAATTTGAATGTTGTGTATGATTCCGAAAACAGAATCACAGAGAGGAGTGGAAGCATTTTCTCGGGGCTTGATGCCATAGGATCAGAAAATATCACAACCTTAGAAACATTTTCTTACTAATGTCTTCCGGGAATTTGAAATAATATGGAAAGTATTCAAGCTATAAAACAACGTTTTGAGATCATTGGTAACCACCAGGGACTAAACCGTGCTTTGGAAAAAGCTATTCGTGTAGCACCCACGGACATTTCTGTATTGGTTACAGGTGAAAGCGGTGTAGGTAAAGAAAGTATTCCTAAAATTATCCACTCTCTGTCGCACAGAAAACACAGTAAGTATATCGCCGTCAATTGTGGTGCTATCCCTGAAGGTACTATAGACAGTGAACTCTTTGGGCATGAAAAAGGAGCTTTTACAGGAGCTACACAATCAAGAAATGGCTATTTTGCAGAAGCTGATGGCGGAACAATATTTTTAGATGAGGTTGGTGAGTTACCACTGACAACGCAAGTTCGACTGTTAAGGGTTTTGGAAAACGGCGAGTTTTTGAAAGTTGGTTCTTCACAGGTTCAAAAAACCAATGTCAGAATTGTAGCAGCAACAAACGTAAATATGTTTGAGGCTATAAAAAAAGAAAAGTTCAGAGAAGATTTATATTATCGATTAAGCACTGTTGAAATTCATTTACCACCACTTAGAGATAGGCAGGACGATATTCATCTTTTATTCAGAAAATTTGCCTCCGATTTTGCATTGAAATATAAAATGCCTACAGTGAGACTTTCAGATGATGCGGTAATTGCATTAAACAATTGCAGGTGGCCGGGAAATATAAGGCAGCTTAGAAATGTTGCTGAGCAACTTTCAGTCTTAGAAAAAGAAAGAGAGGTTAACTCAGAAGTTTTAAGGCGGTATTTACCAGAAGGTAGCTCAAACCTGCCATCTGTAGTTGAAAAGAAAAAAAGTGAAGGTGATTTCAGTAATGAAAGGGAGATTTTGTATAAGGTTTTGTTTGACATGAAACAGGATCTGAGTGATTTGAAAAAATTGACTCTGGAGTTGATGAAATCAGACAATAATGAAGATGTACAAAGAGATAATCAAAAACTGATCAATAAAATTTACGGTCAGGACGTAGAAGAAGACTTTGAGAGCACAGAAAGTGATTTTAGTGAGGAAAAACAACAACTGGAAATCCTTCAACTTGGAGAACACAAGACGCCTCAGTCTCTACCCGAACACTCTGATAAATATGACTTTGCCGAAGAGATCGAAGAAGAAGAAACTTTATCACTTCAGGACAAAGAACTGGAACTGATCAAAAAATCTCTTGAGAGACATCACGGCAAAAGAAAGCCAGCTGCCGAAGAACTCGGTATTAGTGAAAGAACACTTTACCGAAAAATTAAACAATATGATTTATAAGTCCAGTGTATTAATATTACGGTCATTTTTAATCGGCCTTTGTTTATTGTTTATTTCATGTAAATTCTATTCTTTTACAGGAGCAGATACAGGTAATGCTGAAACTTTTCAGGTGAACTTTTTTCAGAATAACGCACCAATAGTAGAGCCCGGAATAGACAGAGATTTTACTTTAGCCCTACAGGACCTTATCCAGAACCAAACAAACTTAAGCCTTGTCAATTCTAACGGCGACCTGATCTATGAAGGTGAGATCACTCAGTACTACGTTGCGCCCATGACAGCAACATCAAATGACAGAGCCGCTCAACAAAGGCTCACCATTGCCGTGAATGTCAGGTTTTTTAATACACTTGAACCGGAAAAAGACTTTGAAAAAAGATTTTCCTTCTATTTTGATTATGATGCAAACCAACAATTGGTCGGTGCAGTTAGAGATGAAGCTGTCGGTGAAATATTTTTACGGTTAACACAGGATATTTTTAATCAATCTTTGACAGACTGGTAAGATGGACCCAAAAGCAATTATTTCATTGATTAAGTCTCCTGAACAGCTTAAAGCTTCAGACGAAAAAACCTTAAATGAAATAGTTGAAAGATATCCGTATTTTCAGGCCCTTCAGTCACTTCACCTTAAATTACTTAAAGCAGAAGATAGTTTTCAGTTTAAGAAATATCTGAGACTTACAGCCTTGCACACTACAGATCGTCGCATTTTATTTGATTTTTTAAACAGAGATTTGAAAAATCAGGAATCTGCAATATTGAAAATTGAAAAAAATGAAAAAGAACTTACAGAAAATGAAGAACAAAAACCTGCTGATTTTGTAAAAACAAACAATGAAGTAACCCCATCAAACGAAAAACACAGTTTCTCAGAATGGCTGAATTTAACAAAGCTTAAACCTCTTGAGGTTGAAAAAAACAGTTATGCTGACAAAAAAAGAAATAAGACATCCACAAAAGAGGAATTGATTGAAAATTTTATTAAAAACAATCCGAGAATTCCAAAATCTTCATCTACAGCAAAATCTCCCTTAAGCCCTGTAAAAACTGAACCTAGTCATCAAATGATGACTGAAACATTAGCAAAAATTTACCTGGAACAAAAAAAATATGACAAAGCTATTCAAGCTTATAACATTTTAATTTTGAATAATCCCAAAAAAAGTAGTTTCTTTGCAGACCAAATAAAAATTATAGAATCTTTAAAAGAAAATAGTTAATTATGTTCAATATATTTCTCATTCTGATTGTCATCGTAGCTGTGTTATTAGTTTTGGCTATCATGGTACAAAATCCAAAAGGCGGAGGTTTATCTTCTTCTTTTGGCGGTGGAGGTTCGCAGCAGATTGGTGGCGTAAAGCAAACATCAGATTTTTTAGACAAAAGCACGTGGATACTTGCTACATTATTATTAGTTCTCGTTTTGCTTTCTAACGTTAGTCTTATGTCAAATCAGACAAGTGATTCAAAAATACTTCCTGAAGGCACTCAAACCGAAACACCAGCTGACAATATTCCAACGATGCCAGCTGAAGATGACAGCTCTGAGGAGTAGATCACAATACAATTATATCTTTTCAAATGCCAGCTTATGACAAGCTGGCATTTTTATTTTATATCATGTCATAAAAATAGAAATGGCATAATTTTCGTCTTTCAATGTGAAGTATAACTTTAAAATTTATAAAAAATGGCAATAAAAATTCAACCATTATCAGATCGCGTGCTTGTAGAACCACAAGCCGCTGAAACAAAAACTGCATCTGGTATCATCATCCCTGATTCCGCGAAGGAAAAGCCTCAGCAAGGAACAGTTGTAGCTGTTGGTAAGGGTAAAAAAGATCATGAAATGACGGTAAAAGTTGGTGACACAGTTATGTACGGCAAATATTCCGGCACAGAGCTTAAGCTTGACGGCGGAGACTATTTGATGATGAGAGAAGATGACATTTTAGCGATAGTATAAACGAAAACTAATTTAAAATACAAACAAAATGGCAAAAGACATAAGATATAATATAGAAGCTAGAAATGGTATAAAAAGCGGAGTTGACAAACTGGCAAATGCTGTAAAAGTCACGCTTGGTCCTAAGGGAAGAAATGTAATCATTTCAAAATCTTTTGGAGCACCAACAGTCACTAAAGATGGTGTTACAGTAGCAAAAGAAATCGAATTAAAAGATGCGTTAGAGAACATGGGAGCGCAAATGGTAAAAGAAGTTGCTTCTAAAACTAATGATCTGGCAGGAGACGGAACTACAACTGCAACAGTACTGGCTCAGGCTATAGTAAAAGAAGGTCTGAAAAACGTAGCGGCAGGGGCAAATCCTATGGAGCTTAAAAAAGGTATAGACAGAGCCGTTGAGGCTATAACAGCCAACCTTGTTGAGCAAGCTGAAGAAGTAGGTGACTCTTCTGAGAAAATCAAGCAGGTAGCCTCTATATCCGCAAACAATGATGACGTTGTTGGCGATTTAATCGCTCAGGCTTTCGGTAAAGTAGGTAAAGAGGGTGTAATCACTGTAGAAGAAGCCAAAGGAACAGAAACTTATGTGGATGTTGTAGAAGGTATGCAATTCGACAGAGGTTATTTATCACCTTATTTTGTTACTGACAGCGAAAAAATGACAACAGACCTGGACGATCCTTATATTTTAATTGTTGATAAGAAAGTATCATCAATGAAAGATCTGATGCCTGTTCTTGAACCTGCAGCGCAAAGTGG
Organism: uncultured Psychroflexus sp.; assembly: GCA_913062845.1. GTDB lineage: Bacteria > Bacteroidota > Bacteroidia > Flavobacteriales > Flavobacteriaceae > Psychroflexus. The sequence continues at coordinate 53,093 of CAJXVZ010000006.1, read as the reverse complement.
CAAACCACTATTGATCATTGCTGAAGATGTTGAAGGTGAGGCACTAGCAACATTAGTCGTTAATAAATTAAGAGGTTCTTTAAAAATTGCTGCGGTTAAAGCACCAGGTTTTGGTGATCGTAGAAAAGCAATGTTAGAAGACATAGCTATTTTGACAGGAGGAACTGTAATATCTGAAGAGAGAGGCTTTACTTTGGAAAATGCGACTTTGGATATGCTCGGTACTGCTGAAAAAGTATCAATAGACAAAGATAATACTACAATCGTGAATGGCAGCGGTAATGAAGATGATATCAAAAACCGTGTAAACCAGATCAAATCTCAAATTGAGACTACTACAAGCGATTATGATAAAGAAAAGCTACAGGAAAGACTAGCTAAATTAGCAGGAGGTGTAGCAGTACTTTACGTTGGTGCAGCTTCAGAAGTTGAAATGAAAGAGAAAAAAGATCGTGTTGACGATGCCCTTCATGCTACAAGAGCAGCAGTTGAAGAAGGTATTGTTGCCGGTGGTGGTGTAGCTTTGGTAAGAGCTTTAAAAGTTATAGAAAACTTAAGCAGTGAAACTGCAGACGAAGCTACCGGAATACAAATTGTTGCTAAGGCAGTAGAAGCGCCGTTAAGAACAATTGTTGAAAATGCAGGTGGTGAAGGTTCTGTAGTCATCAACAAAGTAAAAGAAAGCGAACATGGTTATGACGCAAAAACTGAAACTTACGTAGACATGCTTTCAGCTGGTATCATAGATCCTAAGAAAGTTACAAGAGTTGCTCTTGAGAATGCAGCTTCTGTCTCCGGAATGATCTTAACCACAGAATGCGCGTTAACTGAAATTGAAGAAGAAAATGATAATGCCGGCGGTGGTGGTATGCCTCCAATGGGCGGCGGTATGCCGGGAATGATGTAAAATCACCTCTTCAAAACAAAAAAAGCTGTCTCGAAGGAGGCAGCTTTTCTTGTTTGTACGCTGAGGGTTATTTGCATTCAGGAACATCGAATGCAAAATGGACAATAAAAACATGTGATCCAATTAATTTTATGATATCAATGTTACTGAATTATTCCAGAATGTGAACTAAAACATTTTTTCTAACAATGCCAATGGCTCCCTTGTAGTCACTTGATTAAATATGTTATTACATCAGGCTTTACAGCCTTTTAATCATGCTTTTGTCTAGCTTCTATTAGATGTTTTTATGCATGACTCTAATTGTGTGGCTTTCAATATTCACCTTTTAATGGAATTTTTATTTGATAAACCTTTCCAGATCTGTTAAGCAAATAATTGTCCCTCATCCAAGGATTATGGATCTTGAATTGCTTGTAGTTCAAACCAAATTTTTTTGCAAATGCAGGTATGTCTGTTATGGCAGTATCTACCTGAATGGTTTTAGTCTTTATTTGTTTGTAATGGTGATTTTCATTGATATTAAATGAATATTTTTCAGGGTTCGACAAAACTTCTTTTATCGCAAGTATTCTGAAGACATACCGTTCTGTTTCACTATTTAGCAATAAGTTGTAATATCCTGTCATATCCTGTCTTTCCATCTGATTCTCGAGGCCAGCCATGCCCATATTATAAGAAGCAGCAGCCATTGTCCAGGTACCAAATTTTTCCTTAGCATCTTTCAGATATTCACATGCCACCTGAGTCGACTTTTCTATACTATATCTTTCGTCTACATTGGAATTTATCTCCATTCCGTACTCCTGCCCTGTTCCTTTCATAATTTGCCAAAAACCTGTTGCTCCTGCAGGTGAAACTATGTCTGTTAAGCCACTTTCAGCAACAGCAAGATATTTGAAATCATCCGGAACCCCATTTGCTTTTAGAATCGGTTCAATTATTGGAAAATATTTTCTCGATCGCTTTATCATTAAAATTCCGTTTGATTGCCAGTAAGTATTTACTAAAAGTTCCTTGTCCATTCGCTCATAAATATCGGGCTCATCCAGAGGCACAGGTTCACCTGCAAAGGAAATTTGCTTAGGAATTTCCAGTGAGAAAACATTATAATTATTTTCAAAACTCTTCTCAGGATCATCTTTGTAATAATCAGATTTACTACTTTGACTTATAAAAGAATACCCTATGATGATTATTGATATTAAACCAATACCAAATATTGAGTTATAAAAAAATTTTGTTTTTTTCATACTTTATCTTTAATGAATTGATGTTGAATAAGTGCCGGTAAATTTTCATTAAACCACCTGAAACGATTTAGAATCATTATGTGTGTTCCGCCTTCAATATTGATATAATTACTGATATGTTTTACGGGAAAGACCTTGTCCTTGTCTCCATGAATATGAATAATATCTTCAATCGGTTTTGGCTGTTCCCAGCATACCATTTGCTTGACGGCCCAGTCAAGATAAACTTTATCATTAACTGAAAGGTATTGCTTATAGAGCTTTAAACGCTTTCTGATCAAGTTCCCTACTGGCAGTTTTTCAATTTCTGTTATATAATTTAACAAACCAAAAGGTAAAAATTTGTAGACACCGGTTTCTCTCGCAAACTGCATATGTGGCGGTATTTCTGAGCTTTGCTTTACACTTGAGACAATAATCAGTCTTTTATAATCAATAAGTTTGGAAATTTCCTGAACCAATACTCCACCAAAAGAAACGCCAATTAAAACAGGATTTTTATGCTGTATTTGCTTCAGCATTCTTCCGGCATAAGATTGAATAGTTTCCTCTTTCTCAGGCATGATCCAACTCATCCAATGAATTTTGAAAAAATTTTCATCTAATGAAATATTTTCAAAAATTGAAGGATTGGCAGCCATTCCCGGCATCATATAAATGTGATATTTTTCTTTATCGGAATCCAAAATTAAACGGAAATTTATTTTATGAAATATTTTGTAAATTTACAACATATTCTAGGCAATACAGAAGGGTTGTTTCTATTTTAATATATAACTATATAAAATAAATGAAAATAGATCTTCAAAATATTAAAAACAATGAACTCCTCAGGCAATTTGAATTTAGGTTTGAAGATAAATTACTTAAAGTAGAATATTCAGAACAAGGCAGAAATCTATTCCTGACCCGTTTTGAAATGGATAAAAATATAAAAGAAGAACAGCTAAAAAACTTATTTTTAAAAACCGTTTTAGACCATCTTTCAGATGAGGGCATGTTGGTTGTACCAACCTGCCCAATTGTAGCAGCTTTTTTCAGAAAGCATAAAGCAGATTACAAACACCTACTTCCTGTTGGAATAAATTTATAATATTATTGAAGGATTTTATCTAAAATTCTAGCTCTTACCATACCGGATTCGTCTATAGACTCTAACCTTATGTCTTGTAAAGTATTTGCTAAATGAGGGTTCCATGGCATTTTGACTTTTACATAATTTTCAGTAAAACCCTGAATGTAACCTTCTTTATTTTCATGCTCAAATAAAACAGTTTTGATTTTTCCGAGCTGACTCTCGTAAAATGCTCTTCTTTTTTTGACAGATAAACCTCTAAGCATTTTACTACGCTTTTTTCTAACCTTAAGCGGCACGACACCATCCATCTCAGCAGCTAATGTATTGTCCCTTTCTGAATAAGTAAATACATGAAGGTAAGATATATCGAGTTCGTTCAAAAATTCGTAAGTTTCTAAGAAATGGCTTTCAGTTTCACCGGGAAATCCAACGATGACATCAACACCAATACAGGCATCAGGCATTTTCGATTTTATTTGCTCAACCCTGTCGACATATAGTTCCTTTAAATACCGCCTTTTCATTTTCTTAAGCAAATCATTACTACCACTCTGCAGAGGAATGTGAAAATGAGGAACAAAAGTATTGCTTTCAGAAACAAAGTCTATGGTATCATCTTTAAGTAAATTAGGTTCAATTGATGATATTCTTAATCTTTCAATACCTTCAACTTCGTCCAAGGCTTTGACCAAATCCAAAAAAGTATGCTCATGCTTTTTATTACCAAACTCTCCTTTTCCATAATCTCCAATATTTACACCAGTTAGCACTATTTCTTTTATGCCCTGATCTGAGATTTCTTTAGCATTTTTCAAAACATTATCTAAAGCGTCTGATCTGGAAATACCTCTTGCCAGAGGAATTGTACAATATGTACATTTATAATCACAACCATCTTGCACTTTGAGGAAAGCTCTGGTTCTGTCACCTATGGAGTATGAACCTACATAAAAATCTGCTTCATTAATTTCGCAGGAATGCACCTCTCCAAAATCGTTCTTACTTAAATCATTTAAATAGTCTGTGACTTTAAATTTTTCAGTCGCACCTAGCACCAAGTCGACGCCGTCAACGGTTGCCAATTCTTGGGGCTTGAGCTGAGCATAACAACCAATTCCTATGATAAAAGCATCAGGATTGTTATTCAAGGCCTTTTTTACTATAGTTTTAAATCGCTTGTCAGCATTTTCTGTAACACTGCAGGTGTTTATGACATAGATGTCAGCAAATTCATCAAAATCTACACGTTCAAACTTTTTTTTCTCGAATTGACGGGCGATGGTAGATGTTTCTGAAAAGTTCAATTTACAACCTAAAGTATAAAAAGCTACTTGTTTTGACATAAATGTATTTTTCGATGCGATAAAAGCTAATATTATTTATATTAGAATTTTAAATGATTTGCAAATATATCACATTAAGCCTGTTTAAAAAATTGAAACTCATTAGATTAGTTTTTGTTTATACTTTTTTAACTGCCATATTACTTAGTAGTTGTGTTGATAAAAAGTCTTTGGATAATTCTGAAAAGGTCTTTAGATACAATGAACATTCTGATATAACGTCATTAGATCCGGCCTTTGCAAGAGACCAAAGAAATATTTGGGCAGTTCACCAGTTATACAGTACATTGGTTGGACTGGATAATCAATTGAAAATTATTCCTCAAGCAGCAAAATCCTGGGAAATATCTAATGACGGATTATGTTATACATTCAAACTAAGAGAAGATGTATATTTTCACAAAAGTGATGTATTTAAAGACCCTCTTCACAAGCTGACGGCACATGATGTCAAATTCAGTCTGGAACGTTTGTCCGATAAAAAGCTAGCCTCACCAGGCTCAGAAATCCTAAGAGTTGTAGATGAGATAATTGTTGTTGATAAACATACAATCAAGTTTATGCTTAATAAACCTTTTCCGGCATTTTTAGGGGTTTTGTCAATGAAGTATTGCTCTATACTTCCAGAGGAAGTGGGACAGGGAAAAATAGATTTCAGATCAAATCCAGTCGGCAGTGGCCCATTCAGATTTAAAAGATGGATACCTCAGGAAAAATTGGTGTTAAGAAAAAACGAACTATATTTTGAAAAGGACCAAAAGGGTAATCAACTCCCATATTTAGAAGCTGTAGCAATTACATTTTTACCTGACAAGCAAAGTGAATTCATGCAGTTTATTCAAGGGAATCTGGATTTTATAAGCGGATTGGATGTTTCATATAAGGACGAGCTTTTACGTGCTAATGGAGAACTTAACTCAAAGTATCAAAAGAAAATAAATGTGGATAAATCTCCTTATCTCAACACCGAGTATGTAGGTTTTTACTTAGCTGACAGTTCATCTCATGTAACTGATATAAGAATAAGAAAAGCAATAAATATGGGATTTGACCGAGATAAAATGATAAAATATTTAAGAAATGGTATTGGTATTGCTGCAAATCAGGGTTTTATTCCAAAAGGCTTACCTGGATGGTCATTAAATAATAACGGATACACTTATAACCCCGAAAAAGCCAGAAAACTTATTGAAGAGTACAAACGTGAGAAGCAAATACAACAGGATATACAGGTTACTTTTTCAACCAATGCTTCTTATCAGGATTTAATAGGATTTATACAAGCTGAATTAAGTGAAATTGGGATAAAAGTAAATATTAACGTATTGCCATCTTCGACCCTAAGAATGAAAAGAAGTGAAGGTCAACTTGAAGCGTTTAGAAGCAGTTGGATCGCAGACTATCCTGACGCGCAGAACTATCTGAGCTTATTTTACTCAAAAAACAAGTCACCCATAGGCTCTAACTATACTCACTTTGAATCAAAACTTTTCGATAGCATATATAATTCTGCAATCAAAACAATAAATGCAGATTTAAGGGAAAAATTATATTCCAGACTAGACTCAATAATTATCAAAGAAGCAGCAATAGTTCCTCTATACTACGATGAGGCCATACGCTTCAAGCATAAAAACATAATGGGCTTAAATATTAACCCTATCAATCTACTTGACTTAACAAGAGTCAAAAAGCTTAAATCAGAGATTTTAGACTAAAGAGCAGCCATAAAACATCTCATGCATCTAAAAAAATTAAGCACACTATTGAAGTAGTTATTGTCATTCAATAAATAAGGTAAGTACAGATATATTTTCTTTTTAGTCTTTTATAATAATTGCATTTAATCATAATGAAGATTTAGCTGAAAACACTCACATAATAGGTAAATTACACTTAAAATCAACCCTAAAGAAGCACTCCTAACCTTTTACCTTTGTCAACCACTAATAAGACTAGGAGTATAAGCTAATTTAAACCTATTACATAAGCAATAACCTTATAAATCAGAAGCAACACTTATTGCAACTTGATCAACATTCATTAGATGCTAACAAGTTTCCAACAATTTTACGATGACAGATTAAAAGTTTTAATTATTTAGAATATATGAATGTAAAATGGGTAAATTGTTTAATAAAGATAAAAAATAGCAAAAAAAAAGCTGCCTCAATTTTGAGACAGCTTTATACAATTAATTTTATAAAATCTTATTGTAGCTTAACTGTTACGGTTCTTGCTAACATTCTAACATACTCATTTTTGCTGGTATAAACAGGATTTTCTCCATTACCTCTGTGTTCTAATCTGCTGGCATCAATTCCTGCTTCTACAAGAATATCATGAACATTTTTAGCACGTCTTTGTGATAACTTATCATTGTATGATTCAGGACCTAAAACATCTGTCATACCAATAAGCTCTACGTTTGCGTCAGGATTATTTTCTAAGAAATGAACCAATGAAGCCAAGTCACTTGTAGATGAAGCATTCGGCATATCTTCATTGAAATCAAAGAATAGCCTGATATAGCCATCTTCAACCAAAGCACTAGCCGTACCGCCTACATCTATACCATCAATTTTTTCATCAACGTAGTTTTGTACATAGTTATTTATAACATCTGGTACACCATCGTTATCTTCGTCAGCTGGTTTTTCCTCAAGAACTGCTACTCTTTCTTCCAGCTCGTCTAGTTCGTCTCTCATAGCATTCATTTCTGCCGCATCATCTCTATAATACCAATCAATACTACCTTTAGATTTTTTGCCTAAAGCTATGTCTAAACCTATAGATGCATTAAACAACAATCCATCAAGTGCAGTGGTGTTTACACCAGAAGCACCATCCCAATTAAAGTCCTGACCAAAAGTACCTAATGCCTGAAAATCAAGTTTCAAAGAAACATTTTCTGATACTTTATACATGGGTGCAAACCCGACTACAGCATTAAATACGCCATCAGTATTATCATCTGAATCTGGAAGAAATCTGTCAACATTAGTCTCATCTGCAGTGAATATACCATATCCCATACCTGCATAAAACTGTAAGTTAAAACGGTTTGTGAATCTATTAAAATCAACATAATTACCAACATTCATTACCGCTTCTAAACTGGTCTGTACATAAGATGATTCAGCATCAAAGTTTGAAACATCAGAGTCATTTGTCCAGGTGTTATATCCTCCTTTCAAACGCAAACCAAATTTGTCATTAAACATATATCTGATTCCTGCATTAAAATTATAACCTGAAAGAAGATTGGTATTAGATACAAGATTACCATTAGGTCCCTGAACAGGAAATCCAGGTGCTCCGGTGTGTGCTTTGGCAGCTTTAACTCCACCAATACCTAATTCCAGATGCCATTTTTTATAACCCTCATAAGGATTTTCTGACATGCCTTCAGAATCCTGTTCCTGAGCTAATATCAAGAAAGGACATAATAACAAAAGAAATAAATAATTTTTCATTTTTAGATTTTTTATTAAATTACTATATAATTAGTTTGGTACAAATAAAACAAATTATCCTAACATAAAAAAATTAATAATCAAAAAAACCGAATTTTATTCGATAATCTCAAGTTTGGCGAATTTTAATAACAAATTCTTTAATCCCGAGTCATTAAAAAGGATTTCAGCTTTTTTGTCCTGACCAATTCCACTTATGGACAGCACCTTGCCTTTACCAAACCGCCCATGTTTTACAGTTTGGCCAATGTTTAGAGACAATAACTCTTCATTTGTAGCAGATTTTTTCGTTGAGGGCTTTATTTTCCTGAGTTTCCTTAATTGTTTTTCCGTGGGTTTATGACTTGGCGGCGGCGTACCGTTTTTTGGCTTTGTTTGCCTCAGTTTTGACTTGTCAATATCCCCAAATATGTCTGCATCAATTTGTGGTTTATACCTGTAACTATCGTTAGAAATATTTAATTCTACAAGGTCTTCGTTGATTTCATCTATAAATCTGCTTGGTTCTGCATCTATGAGTTTTCCCCATCTATACCTGGACATGGTGTAAGTAATGTACGCCTGCTTCTCTGCCCTCGTCAAAGCAACGTAAAATAGTCGCCGTTCTTCCTCCAACTCGCTCCTGGTGTTCATACTCATTGCAGAAGGAAAAAGGTCTTCTTCCATTCCAACAATAAAGACATAAGGAAATTCCAGACCTTTGGCCAAATGAACAGTCATCAGTGAAATTCGATTATCATCTCCTTTTTCATTGTCAAAATCTGTTGCTAAAGCCACATCTTCAAGGAATTCAGACAAGGAACCGCTGGCATCTGCCTCCTCCTGTCCTTCTACAAAGTCTCGTATACCATTTAATAGTTCCTCTAAATTCTCTATCCTTGTAATACCTTCAGGTGTTCCGTCTTTTTTAAACTCTTGTAAAAGAGCGGTTTTCTTAATGATAAGATCTGCTAACTGAAAAGCATTTTCTTTTTCTGCTACAACCTGAAAGCTTTTGATCATATTATTGAAATTGACAAGTTTGGTCTTAATACCTCTGTTAATTCCAATGTCAACTTTATCTATATTTTCTATTATTTCAAAAATCGACCGCTTGTAATGGTTTGCAGCTAATATAAGTTTATCTAATGTCGTCTGACCAATACCTCTTGCCGGAAAATTTATTATACGCTTTAACGACTCCTCATCTTTAGTATTGACTACGAGCCGCAAATAGGCCAAAACATCCTTAATTTCTTTTCGCTGGTAGAATGATAAACCGCCGTATATTCTGTACGGCATATCTTTTTTCCTTAAAGCATCTTCTATTGCTCTACTTTGTGCATTTGTTCTGTATAATATGGCGAAATTATCATAATCCAGTTGATTTTGCATTTGCTGTTCAAAAATTGTAGATGCCACAAAGCGTCCTTCTTCAGCATCATTTATCAATTGATGAACTTTTATTTTTTCGCCATCAGTATTTGACGTCCAAACAACTTTCTCAAGCCGCTTTTTATTTTTCTCTATAACCGAATTGGCAGCCTGAACAATATTATTTGTTGAACGATAATTCTGCTCCAATTTAAAGGTCTTCACATCATCATAATCTCTTTGAAAATTCAGGATATTATTAATATTTGCACCTCTGAAAGCATATATACTTTGCGCATCATCTCCAACAACGCAAATATTCTGGTATCTATCGCTAAGTGCCCTGACAATAAGATACTGAGAATGATTCGTATCCTGATACTCATCGACCAAAATATACTGAAAGCGATGCTGATATTTTGCAAGCACGTCGGGATATCTGGTTAGTAATTCATTGGTTTTTAATAATAGATCATCAAAATCCATTGCGCCAGCCTTAAAACATCTATTGACATATTCTTCATAAATATCACCGAGACGTGGCCGCTTTGCCATTGCATCGGCTTCCTGTAATTCGGGGTTTCTGCGGTAGGCCTTAACGGTAATTAAATTATTTTTGTAAGATGAAATTCTGGAATAAACCTGTTTGTATTTATATACATCTTTATCAAGATTCATTTCCTTTATAATGCTGTTAACAAGCCTTTGAGAGTCCTGTGTATCGTAAATTGTAAAATTTGACGGAAAACCAAGTTTATCAGCCTCGAATCTTAATATTCGGGCAAAAACTGAATGAAATGTACCCATCCAGAGATTCTTGGCTTCTCCAGGACCAACAATTTTAGCTATTCGGTTTTTCATTTCCCTTGCAGCCTTGTTGGTAAAGGTTAAAGCCAAAATATTGAAGGCGTCTACACCCTGATTCATCAGATGGGCGATCCTGTAAGTTAAAACCCTTGTTTTTCCTGAACCAGCACCGGCAATGACGATCATTGCTCCATCCTTTTGAATCACTGGCTCTCTCTGAGCATCATTAAGTTCCTTTAAATAGTCTTGCAATTCTACTGTTTTATAACTTCAAAATTAATTAATCCAATTAAATTGAATGAGTTAAAATATCAATACTTTTAAACAATCTCTTAGATTTTAATTGTTCTCAATCTATTACAATATTTATATTTACCACAAAAAAACATGTCTGATTTTGATTTTTCTATACTGGTATCTTTTTTTCTTGCGAGTATTGTTGTTGGCGGAATAGCATTTTATTTTTTTAAAACACACATTGAGCATCTTCAACAAAATTCAAAGTTGGAACTAAGACTAAGGCATAAAAAAGAAACACTACCTATTAGAATTCAGGCCTACGAAAGATTAGCCTTATTAACAGAGCGGCTTGCCATAGGAAATCTGATCAATCGGGTTAAACCCATAGGTAATGATAAAAATGACTACGAAAATCTACTTATACAAACTATTGAACAAGAATTTGAACATAATCTTGTCCAACAAATATATGTTTCTGATGAGTGCTGGAATGTCATAAAAACAGTAAAGAACACTACAATCTCAACAATTAGAAAAACAAATATGAGTGATTCAATATCTGACGCCTATAAATTAAGAGAAACTCTTATTTCAAATATGCTTGATCAAAAATCTACGCCCAAAGAAATTGCTATTCAAATGATCAAAAAAGACCTAAGAAATATCTTATAAGATTTCTTACTTGCATAATCCTAAAATTAGTTAGTTTACAATAAAATATTATTGAAAACGAATGTAATCTAAAACACATATTCCGCCTCAATTTGTAGATTCACTAAAATCAATCTACTTTTGCAAACAAACAAAACATATCAAAAATGAAAGCATATGTATTTCCTGGTCAAGGCGCACAATTTTCAGGTATGGGCTTAGACCTTTTTGAAAAATCCAAAGATGCGAGGGCTTTATTTGAAAAGGCAAACAGTATACTAGGGTTTGAAATAACCAAAACTATGTTTGAGGGCACAGCCGATGACCTCAAACAAACCGATATCACCCAGCCGGCGATATTTCTTCATTCTGTCATTCTAAGCCAGGTGCTTGGAGATGATTTTAAGCCGGATATGGTAGCAGGACATTCCTTAGGTGAATTTTCTGCCTTGGTTGCTAATAAAGTATTGAGTTTTGAAGATGGCCTTAAGCTGGTTCATCAGCGGGCAAAAGCTATGCAAGAGGCCTGTGAAGTTCAGGCTTCCACTATGGCGGCTGTTTTAGGTCTGGAAGATCATATCGTAGAAGAGGTTTGTAATAATACTCCTGGAATTGTAGTTCCTGCCAATTACAATTGTCCGGGACAACTGGTTATTTCCGGAGAAGTTGAGGCTGTAAACAAGGCTTGTGAAACTTTAAAGGAAAAGGGCGCTAAACGTGCATTGGTACTTCCTGTAGGTGGTGCATTTCACTCCTCTTTGATGGCGCCTGCAAAAGAAGCTCTGGCTAATGCTATAGAAAATACGGATTTCAGAAAGCCAATATGTCCGGTATATCAAAATGTCAACGCAAAAGCTGTAACAGATCCGGATAAAATCAAGAAGAATCTCATTGAGCAACTTACAGCAGCCGTGAGATGGACACAAATCATGAAGAATATGATCAACGATGGTATGACTTCATACATTGAAGTCGGTCCTGGAAAAGTGTTGCAGGGTTTAATAAAAAAGATTGACAGAAGATTTCCTACTGAAAGTGCTAGCCTTTAATTATGTCGAGAATAAGAATTACAAAACAATTTACCTTTGAAATGGCACATGCCTTATATGGCTATGACGGCAAGTGCAGAAATATACACGGGCATAGTTATAAATTGGATGTTTGCGTTATTGGAAAGCCAATTCTAGATAAAACAAACCCCAAATATGGAATGGTTATTGATTTTGGTGATCTTAAGAGCATCGTAAAAGCTGAAATTATTGACATTATGGACCATGCGACAATGCTCAACATAAACTCTGGTCATAAAACATTAGCGGAATATTTGAAGAATCAAGGCCATAAACTTGTTGAAGTAGATTATCAACCTTCAAGCGAGAATATGGTTATTGACTTTGCTAATAAAATAAAATCCAGATTACCTGAAGAATTAAAACTTCACAGTTTAAAGCTGAGAGAAACTGAAACTGCTTTTGCTGAATGGTATGCCTCTGATCAGGAAGGAGAATAGTCCTTTAAAATCTTTTAGTTTTTATCTTTGAAATAGTTTTATAGGTGACTCAACAGATTTCATGGATTTATTTATATCAATTTTAGGCTAACCACCACATTATTTTTATGTTGAACAAGTCAAAATACAAAACATCACATCACAACCTGACAGAGAGGGATCGTGAAGTTATTTGGCATCCGCTCACACAACATAAAACACATCAGCACTCCTTACCTGTCGTTAAGGCTGAAGGTACTTTGATATACGACGAGCGTGGCAATTCGTATATCGATGCTATCAGCTCATGGTATACCTCAATGTATGGTCATTGCAATGAAAAACTTATTGATGCCATTTCAAATCAAGCTAAAAAGTTAGATCAGGTTATCTTTAGCGGTTTTACCCATGAACCTGCGGTAAAGCTTGCAGAAAAATTAATTTCCATTTTACCTGAAGGTTTTTCAAAGGTCTTTTACAATGATAACGGTTCAACAGCTACTGAAATCGGCCTAAAGATGGCCTTACAATACCATCACAACAAGGGTGAAAAAAGAAATACCATCTTAGCATTTGAAGAAGGTTTTCACGGCGACACGTTTGGGGCTATGTCTGTTTCCGGTCTCTCGGTTTATAATGGTGCGTTCCAAGAACACTTCATTAAGGTATTGAGATTACCAAAACCAGATGGAAGTAATAACGCAGAAATTCTGAAGATACTTGAGGAATTAGCACAAAATAATCTTATCGCGGGGTTCATCTATGAGCCAATCATTCAAGGGGCGGCCGGAATGAAAACCTACGATAAAACTGGATTGAATAGTATTTTGAAATATTGCAAAAGTCAGGAAATTATATGTATCGCAGATGAAGTGATGACCGGTTTCGGAAAGACAGGTACATGTTTTGCTTCTGATCAAATTGACACTAAACCGGATATTATCTGTCTTAGTAAAGCATTGACAGCTGGAATGCTGCCCATGGGCGCAACTGTATGCAAGCAATTTATTTATGATGCATTTTATGCAGATGAGGTTTCAAAAGGCCTATTTCATGCGCACACTTACTCTGGAAATCCACTAGCATGTGCTGTGGCTTTGGAGGCTATCAATCTTTATGAAAGCCAATTAATTCAGCAAAATATTCAACATATCATTGAAGCGCATCAGGTTTTTAAAGGAGAAATTGAGCATCACCCAAAAATTAAGTCTATACGGCAAGTAGGTGTAATACTTGCAATAGATTTAGATTTAACTATTGAGCGTTATGGCAATGTACGTGACAAGATTTACAGTTTTTTTATGGAAAGAGGAATATATCTGAGGCCTCTAGGAAAAACTATATATATTGTTCCACCCTACATTTTTTCAAGAAAAGAATTGAGTCAGGTTTATCAGGCTTTCAGAGAAATTCTGGAAAAATTCTGACTTATCTGTAAATATTCTGCCGGTTCACCCATTCTCTATAAACCCTTGCATTTCTATTGTGCTCGGATAATGTTTTAGAAAAAATATGATACCCAATATTTTTGGTATCCGCCACAAAATAGAGATAATTGTGTTTCTGGTAATTTAAAACAGCATCTATTGAAGAAACATCCGGCATGATAATTGGAGCAGGCGGTAAACCTTGATACTTGTAAGTGTTAAAAGGTGAATCTATTTCCAAATCTTTCAACAAAACTCTTCTTACAATGGTATCGGGCTTATTGTATTTCTGTTTTAGAGCGTAAACGACTGTAGGGTCTGCCTGAAGCTTCATATTGCGCTTAAGTCGATTAATGTAAACACCTGCAATTTTTGGTCTTTCTTCTGTTTTTACGCTTTCTTTCTGTACTATAGAAGCAAGTACGGCCACTTCCAGTTTTGACAAATTAAGAGATTTTCTTTTTTGCTCACGGGATTCATTCCAAAAGGCCTGATATTCCTTCAGTAATCTGTTCTGAACTTTTTTCGGTGAGGTATTCCAATAATACTCGTATGTATTTGGAATGTACAGCGATAGTGATTGTTGCGAAGTCAACTCTCTGTCCTTCAGAAAACTTTTATCAGTTAAAACTTTAAAAAAATCAAGGGAATCTGCATCAAATTGAGAAGCGAGTTTACCACTGAGTTCTGCGATGTTCTCTGCATTATTAAAAGTGATGTTGACGGGAGAATTCTGGCTTCTCAAAACATTTACTATTTCATTGTTATTCATTCCTTTTTTTATGATATAGCGACCCGGCTTTACATAATAGCTCTTTTTTTGGGCAACCTGAATAAAGCTTGAAATATCCTTGAGGTGAGGTGATAGTCTAACCAACAAACTATCTATATTATCATTTTTTGAAATATAGATTTCTTTGGTTTCAGCTTCAAAATTTGTATTTGGTCCAAAAACAGATTCATAAATGCTGTAACTCAGATAGGCTAAGCCAAGGGTTACAATTATGGCAATAAACAGTAAAATTTTTCTAATATACATTGTTTATATTTTGGTAAATAGCTTCGGTATGGAATTGTTTATGATGATAATTCCAGTCCTTTCTTTCTCCGGTTTTTTGAAAACCACAAGACTCGAAAAGTTTTAAACTTTTTTCGTTTGAAAGTTCAATAAAGGCGTAAAATTGATGTAAATCCAAATGATCAAAGCCATATTTTAAAACAGATCTTATAGCTTCTTTTGCATAGCCCTTACCTCTGTGTTCAGCATCGATTATAATACCAAGTCCTGCCCTTTTATGTTTTGGGGAAAAGTCATAAATATCAATAAAACCACATTGTGTATGGGTTTCTTTGTGGCATATCACTAATCTTAATTGCTTAACTTCAAATATATCTCTATGACCATTTTCTAAATATTTTTTTAAAATATCCCTGGAAAATGGTGTTTGTGTATTGCTAAGATGCCAAAGCAGATCATCATTCTCAATCTGTTCAAGAAATGTCAGATCTTCAGGTTCGAGCGCACGAAGATAAATATGTTGTGAACCAAAATTTAGCATAAGAATTCCCCTTTAAAGACTTGTTGCGTAGGCCCGATTAACCATATATTTTTATAACCGACTTCTGCCTTATCAAATTTTACTTTCAAATCTCCTCCCTGAGTTTTAAGATGTATGGGATTAGCTTTAACAATCTGATGCTCAAAAGATGCCAAAGCTGCGGCAGTTACACCAGTCCCACATGACAAGGTTTCATCTTCCACACCTCTTTCATAAGTTCTGATGTATAGTTTTTGGTCTTTCAATTGTATAAAATTTACATTAATACCATCGCGTTTAAAATGTTCAGAGTATCTGATTTTAGAGCCTTCTTCTTTCACATTAAGATTTCTTAAATCATCAACAGTTTTTATCAAATGAGGTGAGCCGGTATCTAAAACTAAACTCTCGTTAAAATGACCAATATCTGAAACGTCTTTCATTCTCAATTCAACATTCATATCTGCATCTATAAATGCTTCATGCAGACCATCTATAGCTTCAAATACACATTTATTCTCAATCAAATTCAAAAACTTAGCAAAAGCAACAATACATCTGCCACCATTACCGCACATACTGCTTTCTTTACCATCTGCATTAAAATATACCATTTTAAAGTCAACATGGCTTTCAGTTGAACTTTCAAGACAAATCAAACCATCTGCACCTATGCCAAATTTTCTGTCACATAATCGATTAATAAGTTTGGTATCATATTTGAAATGATTGGTTTGATTATCTATCATAACAAAGTCATTACCAGTACCTTGATATTTGTAGAATTTTAATTCTGAAGGCATTTGCTTAGTATTTTAGGCAAAGATACGATTAAATGTATTTTTTAATTTGATAGGTATGAATTTAAAATATTATGAAATATTTTGGAAACAAAATTTATAAAATCACGTACTATAAGTATAAAGTTTAATTAGAAAATTAAAAAACTGATAATTATGAAGAAGTTTTTAAGCTACCTGAGTATTGCAATACTAGGCGGAATGATTAGTTTGGGCGCCTTTCATTTTCTGATTGAGGAACCTGAAGAGAATTATGTAAAAGAAAGTAATTTTACTGAGCAGCCCAAAATTGTCCAGACTAAAACAACACCTTATGAAAATCTGGTGCCAGAAAATTTTAATTTCACCGAAGCAGCAAAGAGCACTGTAGATAAGGTTGTGCACGTCAAAAACGTTACAACGTTTTCAAAACCAAGAACTTTAAGAGAGTATTTTTACGGTCAAGGCTCCGGCGAAACACAAAAAGCTGTGAGAGGCATGGGATCAGGAGTAATTATAACACCTGACGGATATATTGTAACTAACAACCATGTTATTGAAGGTGCAAGTGAAGTGAAAATTACCTTGAATAACAATGAAACCTACAATGCAGAAATAGTAGGCACCGTTCCTGAAAGTGATATAGCGCTGTTAAAAATTGATGCACAGGGATTAGATTATATTTCGTTTGGTGATTCTAACCAAATAGAGTTAGGCCAATGGGTGCTGGCGGTTGGAAATCCTTTTAATCTCACTTCTACAGTTACCGCAGGAATCATTAGTGCAAAAGGCAGAAGTTTGACCGAATCCAAAGATATGATCCAATCTTTTATACAAACAGATGCTGCAGTAAATCCCGGAAATAGCGGAGGCGCATTAGTGAATGCTGAAGGCGAGCTAGTGGGTATAAACACGGCAATATCTTCAAGAACCGGCAGCTATATTGGATACTCATTTGCGATACCGTCAAATAATGTAAGAAAGATAGTAGAAGACCTTATAGAATTTGGTGATGTACAAAAGGCCATTCTGGGCGTAAGAGGAACAGATATCACTGCCGAAAACTATAAAATGCTGGATAATGTTGATGAAACTCAAGGCTTTTACATCGGTAGTGTTGATCCTGACTCCGGTGCTTACAAAGCTGGTCTGAAAGAAGGTGATATTATCATTAAATTAAATGACATTAAGATCAGAAAGTTTGCTGATTTGAGTGGATTTATAGGTTCAAAAAATCCGGGAGATGTCGTTAGTGTTACTTATATCAGAAATGGTGATGTAAAAACCACGAATGTAACACTGGAGAAATATGAATTCTACAGAATAAGCGAAGTGGGAATTGAAGTTATAAATGCTTCTAAAGCAGAATTGAAAAAATTTGGTATTGATTATGGTGTGAAAATCAATAGCGTCAGAAACGAGAGCCTGAAAAAAGAAATCTTTGAAGGTATTCTTATAGATGAAGTTAATGATGAACCGGTTAAAAACGTTGATGATTTGAAAAAAATCATGTCAAAGCATGATTCCAGAGACCCCTTATCAATTAGATTTAATGCACCAAACGGACAATCTAAAACCTATGTGTTCAGATAGTATATAGTTCGGTTGTTAATCCTATCGAAGCTGTCTCAAAACTTTGGTTTTGAGACAGCTTATTTTTTTGATGGTAATGAGATATAACATCTATCTTACAAATACAGGCTGACTTGCCTTTTTGGTCTCTGTTTTACTAAAACCATAACCATCCTCACTAAATTTCAAAATATCCTCGTAAGATGGATCTTCAATTTTTGCTAAATGATTTGTCATATAACCTCTGGCCTTTTTTGCATAAAAACTTATAATTTTGAGTTTTCCATTCTTGTAGTCCTTAAAAACAGGCTCAATCCATTTGCCGTTTAACTTTTTCCTGTTTACGGCTTTTGAATATTCCTTGCTTGCAAGATTAACGACAAGCTCCTCTTTTTCAATTTCGCTATTGAGTTGATCAGTGATAGACTCTTTCCAGAATTCATAAAGGTCTTCGGCGTTTTCAGTACTTAATTTTGTACCCATTTCTAATCTGTAGGGCTGCATAAGGTCCAGTGGTTTTAAAATACCATATAAGCCTGATAGAATCCTTAATCTCTTTTGCAGTCTGTTAATGTCTTCTTCTGATAACTCATATGCTTTAACCCCATCGTAGACATCTCCATCGAATGTAAAAATAGCTGGTCTGGAATTTTTTTGATTATGGTCTATTGAGAATTCCTGAAATCTGTCATAATTCAATTCTGCAAGTTTATCACTTATAGACATCAAATCTTTCAGGTCTGATTTTGAAGCATCTTTCATTCTTTTTGCTAAAACCTTTGTTTTTTCCATAAAATCAGGAACGGTGTGTTTTGAAAAAGGTAATTCCTGTTCTAAGTTTAAAGATTTAGCGGGAGATAGTAATATTTTCATTTTTCAATTTTTGCCTAAAAATAATTGAAAAATTGCCTATGAAAAATACCTTTTAATAGAATATTTTGATTAGATATAGATTTAAAACATTTATGAGTACACTTACATGGCATGTTTGGCATAATTGCGCCATTTTTCGATACACAAGGTCATATCTTCTGGTAACTCTGAGGTAAATGATAGTCTTTTTTCTGATTTTGGATGTGAAAAGCCAAGGGTTTTGGCATGTAAAGCCTGTCGCGGCAATACCTTAAAACAATTATCTACAAATTGCTTGTATTTTGAAAAGTTTGTGCCTTTGAGGATTTTGTCACCTCCATAGCGACTATCGTTGAAAAGTGTGTGACCAATGTATTTCATATGAACCCTGATCTGATGGGTTCTTCCTGTTTCTAAGGTACATGAAATCAGGGTGACATACCCAAAGCGTTCCAGAACCCTGTAATGTGTAATGGCTGGTTTACCCATATCAGCCTCATCGTTTTCATAGACCATATTCTGAAGACGGTTTTTGGGATTTCTACCAATATTGCCCTCAATGGTTCCTTCATCATCTTCAACATTACCCCAAACCAGGGCCACATATTCTCTCTGGCTGGTTTTATGGAAAAATTGCCTGCTTAGATGTGTCATCGACTCCTCCGTTTTAGCAATAACCAATAAACCGCTGGTTTCCTTGTCTATCCTGTGCACAAGTCCGGGACGGTTTGAACTGTTATTGGGCAGGTTGTCAAAATGATAGACCAATGCATTTATTAATGTACCCGAATAATTACCATGTCCGGGATGCACTACCATGCCAGCCGGTTTGTTTACTACAAGAAGACTATCATCTTCATGAATTATTTTCAGTGGTATATTCTCAGGCTCCAGAAGGTTTTCATAAGGCGGATATTCCATTAAAACCTTTACTTCGTCTCCTGCCTTTACTTTATGATTTGGTTTTACGGCATTTCCATTCACAAAAATATTTCCGTTTTTAGCGGCTTTCTGGATTTTATTTCTTGATGCGTTTTCAATAAAATTCATTAAAAACTTATCCACTCTCAAAGGCTCCTGACCTTTAGCAGCCACAAAATGATGATGTTCAAATAAATCGTCATTGTCTAAATCCTGCTGCTCATTACCGTTCATAGGATAGTTTTTTAATTTGAGTTTTTGTTTGTGGTATCATCGGAAGAACTATCGCTATTAAGCAAGCGTGTTTGGGTATTACTATCATCTGGGGCTTCTTCTCCGTACTTTAAGCTGCCATCACCAATTACAATGTCAATGATACTGGTTTTTCTAAGCGCTGTACCAGGCAGGATTTTCTCATTTTTATGCTTCAATTCCAGAACCTCTCCACCGGCGATGTAAGGCTTTTCAATAATTTCTCCAATTTTAAAGCCCAATGATAATAGTGTAGGTTTTACCTGCCTTATCGTATTACCAATAACTGACTCCGGAATTGTAACTAAAGCGTAATCCTTTGGATTTATAGTTAGATAAATCTTTCTGTCTTCTTTTACCAACTGTCCGGGTTTTGGGTTTTGATCTACAACGGAATAGGCCGGATAGTCTGGGTTGTAAGCTGTAGAATCTGAAATTTCAAATCTTAAATCCAGTTCTTCGGTCTTTTTTTCAACGATATCTATTGTAAACTTACTCAAATCAGGAACTTCTATATATTCGTCATGATTTGTATAGTAATCTAACCAATAAAATAAAGCAATTATGAGCAACACAGAAACAATAACTGAAGCCACAAAGTGCTTTAAAAACCGCTTACTGAATATAAATTTTAAAAATCCCATATAAGTTTTAATAAAAGCTGCAAATATAACGAATTACCTGCAGTAGATATTGGACAGACTAAGTTATGTTTTTTTTACAGTGTTTTGTGAATTTAATAAATTCATTAGCTTTAAAGTTATATATTTTACTATGCATGCATAATTAATTATAAATATTTACGGATTTTAAAAAAACTATTATGCTTAATTTGCATTACTAATTCATAGTTTATAAATATGTATCAATCAAAAATAGCCGGTTTAGGTAAATATGTTCCTGAAAATATTGTGACAAATGAGGATTTGACAAAAGTCATGGACACTTCGGACGAATGGATTCAGGAAAGAACAGGCATAAAAGAAAGGAGGCATATAAAAAAGGGCGATGGCAATACTACGGCTGTGATGGGATACAAGGCTGCAAAAACAGCATTGGAAAGAGCCGGGATTGATAAAAATGACATAGACCTCATTGTATTTGCAACATTGAGTCCGGATTACTACTTTCCGGGTTGTGGTGTTCAAATTCAGGAATTGCTGGGCATAGGAACTTGTCCGGCACTTGATGTGCGGAACCAATGTAGTGGATTTGTTTATGGTCTTTCAGTTGCTGATCAATTTATAAAAACCGGTATGTACAAAAATGTTTTGGTCATAGGTAGTGAAAACCATAGCGGTGGATTAGATTTTTCAACAAGAGGTCGAAATGTAACCGTCATCTTTGGCGACGGTGCTGGAGCAGCTCTTTTAACCAGATGTGAGGAAACTGACAAGGGTATTCTATCTACTCACCTGCATTCTGAAGGAAAATTTGCTGAAGAGCTCTCGCTGATCGGACCCAGCACAAACAAATGGGTACCCGAACTTATTGAAGAAAATCCTCAGGAAGATATACCCTACTATCCCTATATGAATGGTCAACTGGTATTCAAAAATGCAGTTGTCCGGTTTTCAGAAGTAATCATGGAAGGACTCAATCACAATAAGCTAACACCAAATGACATCAATATGTTTATTCCTCATCAGGCTAACTTGAGGATTTCTCAGTTTATACAAAAGAAATTCAAATTAGACGACTCGCAGGTATACAATAATATTCAGCGTTACGGCAATACTACAGCTGCCTCTATACCTATTGCTTTAACTGAGGCCTGGGAAGAAGGTAAAGTAAAATCTGGTGACCTGGTTGTCTTAGCTGCGTTTGGAAGTGGTTTTACCTGGGCAAGCGCTATTATCAGATGGGCGTAAAAAAGCTGCCTCAAAACCAGTTAAACGCATTATTTTAATTTTTAAAATAAAGAAACTTTGTTCAACACATCGTTTTATAATCTGATATGAATTCAGAATACTAAAAACGAAGGTTTTAAGACAGCTTTTGTTTTATCGAGTTTATAACTGTTCTTCGTTTACTTAAAGGCTAATTCAAATAAATAAAACTCTTCAGCTATTAAACGTTTGAAAGTATAATTAGTTACAGTTATTAACGCTATTTAACTAAAAAAACAGGTTATTAACTGAATTAAAACAATTCTCCAGATATTTCGGCAAAACAGTAAACATGAGAGGAAATGTAATATCCTAATTAACATATTACTAAGTAAATCAAATTGTAGTGTTTTTATATTTGTGAAAAACATATTATGACAAAGTACGTATCAAATTTCTTTTTGCTTTCAGCTTTATTAATACTTACGTCCTGTCTTGATGATGATTCAAGTCAAATCATAGACAATACACCTTCAATATTTGAAATTATTTCTAATAGTGATGACCACAACACCTTAGAACAACTCCTGATTGATACAAATCTTGATACTGCGCTATCTTCAGGTGTATATACTGTTTTTGCGCCAACTGATGAAGCTTTTGCAGAAATTGACCTCAACACTTTGACAAATGAAGAGGCTGTACAGTTACTTCTTAATCATGTATTAAGCGGAAGTGCAGAAAATACTGACTTCACTAATGGCTATGTGTCGACCGCTGCTTCCGAATCTTTCACAGGAAATGAGAATATCATAAATATGTATATTAATGTTGATGGAGGTATAACCTTAAATGGTGTATCAAGCGTAACGCTGGAAAACATTAATGCATCTAATGGTGTAGTACATGTTGTTGATGCAGTTATCCCAATACCGGACATCACAACTTTTGTAACAGCTGATAGCAGATTCAATACCCTTGGTGAAGCTCTTACACGAGACGATCAACCGGACTTTGTTGGAACGTTAAGTAGTTTTAATAACCCTGCTCCTTTTACTGTTTTTGCCCCTACAAATGACGCTTTTGTTGACCTTCTTGAGGAACTGGAATTAACAGAATTATCAGAAATAGATGCATCTACATTAACGCAAACCCTGAACACTCATGTCATAGCAGGCGAAATATTAAGGGAAGAGAGCCTTACCTTAGGTACAGTAAACACGCTCGGTGACGATTTTGAGCTGGATCCAAGCATAAATGTCATTACAGACCTTAACGGGAGAGATATAAACATCATCATTACCAATGTACAGGCCGGAAATGGTGTTATCCATGTTATCGATCAGGTTATATTGCCACAGTTACAATAAAATTGTTTTTTGAAAAAAGGTTTAAAATTTTTAACGCATCTGATTTATAAAAATTTTATGAAGTTATCTCAAAAGCTTAAGGACTAGTCATCCTGAATTGATTTCAGAAACTTAGTTTGTTTATTTACAATTAGTTGTATAATCTGAAACTCCTGATGCTTCGGAGCAGATTAAAAAAAAAGGTTTTAAGACAGCTGCTTTTAGTACCATTTTCTGGTAAAAAGTTTGAAGAGTGTTCCAAAATCCAGACTTACAATGAATCTAATCCTTTGATCGTAATTGGTTTTATCAAATTCCCAGCCGTTATTAGAATAGATAGGGAGAAAAAGTTCAAAAAAGTCTTCAACAAACGCAAACCTGATCCCTGAATCATATATAAACTTGTTCGACTGTAGTCTGTTACCTACGAAACCGGCATCTGCATAAGCAAAAATCCAATTCCATATCGTTGTGCTTACGTTCATCGTTGCCAACCATTCATTAGCAAAAGCAGGCTCAAGCTGTGACTTGAAACCACCTTCTGCCATAATAAACTGCTGACTAAACAAACCGCTCTCCTCACTCCTACCGTAATAATTATAATCAAACATATAATCTGTGGGTCTGTCAATAGCAAAACTGAAGTAATCTGAGTTTCCCGTATCGTTGTAAAGAAATGTCCCTGCAAACAAACGCATATTTATTTGTCTGTTGTTTTCATAAAGCCGTCTGAAGGTAGCCTGAGCAAAAAGCTTACTGAATTTTTGAGCAATCTCATAGTCCGCTGAAGCCGTAAAAAAGCGATCAATATATGTATTACTATATAAATATTTTATATTGAACACATTATAATCCGGGTCTTCTACTACGTTTAGCATGTCCCTGTCTCTTTGTACATTCACAGTCCTGAATGTAAGTCTTTGTCTTTCATTGTTGCGCCTGTTTTCATTATCTCTGTAATACAATGACAAAAAAGCTGTATAGCGCTCATAAAATAAATCAAAATCATATGAAAATCGCGATCCGTTCGCTCCTATCCCAATATTAAATAGATCCTTATCATATTGCCAAAACTGATAAGACATAGAAGCCGAACCTATAAGTGCACCACTGTTGAGGCCATATTTTGGCGTGACTTTATAATTGAACTGTCTGGGTAAAATTGTACCGTTATACAACTTCGGTCCCAAAGAAATGCCATCATAAAGATTGTAAGTAAACTCTGGCATAACAAAAAGCTGACTGTATCTTGGATTTTCTACATCTTGAAAAGGTCTGATTTGAATAGGTTTATTTAATAATTTGGAAATGCCTTTAAAATTGTTTCTGTTATTCACCTCAGGGATTGTTCCTTCGTAGTTTACTGCTAGTCTGTCCGCATCCAGCCGTGGAATTTTAACTTCTGCAATCGAATCAAATGGTTCTATCCAGATTCTGTTGATAGGTTTTTCATCTTTTATCCATGTTAAAGGCACTGGTAACTTTGTATGATGCTCATTTTTAATTTTTACTACCAGTGAGTCTTTTTCCCTTTGAATATCTCCAATACTAAAATCAATAGGACTTGAAAGCTGAGTATAACTTTCAAAAAACCAATTTATATCTTTATCCGTATGAGCTGTGAGATGAAACCTGAAATCTTCAATATCAGAAAATTTTAATTTTCGTTCCTGATAGAAACTTTTAAGGCCATTGTGGATTTCTTCATCTGAAGTATAGTCCTTCAAATACCTCAATCCTAATCCGGCCTGGTATGGATTGGCAATTTTCTGATTAAATTTTATTAATGAATCCTGAGGCGTTGACAAAGATTGGTGTATGTTGTTCCGGGTTACATTTTTATACAAAAAGTCATATTGATGGTTGAACTCAAGGTCAGAGATATGAAACCAGCTTATAACGAAAAAATCGCTCAATTTTCCCAGAAGCTTCATTTGGTTGTAGTAAGTATCCACATATTCCATCATAAGCTGAATCTGAATAGCATCCAGCATCCATTTGTTTTCTCTGGTATTCACAAGGATGGTATTCTTGAGATATTTTGCCGTTACAGCTTTCATGAGTTGAATGTCGTACTGAAAACCATCGGGAAATGGCCTTACAAATGAAGGCAGTTGGTTAAGCCCATATACAGGTGCCAATTGATAATCTTCATCTGATACCAATATTTTTTTGAATGGGTATTCCCCTAATCTTTGTTTTAAAAACCCTAAAATACGATAGGAAATTATTCCTTTTACCTCAGTTGGTAATTGATCTGAACCTATATCGGTTACCAATTTTCCATATTCTGTATCTGTGCTTTCAAAGTTTGAATACTTTAGAAGGTATAAATCTGTATCCACAATATCCTGAGATGGAAATGAATACAAAATATGCCCATTTTCTTGTTCAATATTTTCATTATCTAAAGAAGAAATAATTTCATAACCTAAAGGAACTTTGAAATTCAATTGAAAACTGAAAAGTTGCTGCGGCATATCATACAATCGCCTGTGAGGATAAACGTACCATTTTTCCTTGTGAAATGCCGGCTTCAACAACCAGTACTTGAGTTTAAGGCCATTATCATCCACGCCAAAACTTGTAAATCTCGCATCAGGAACAAGAATTTTATATGAAATATCAAAATCAAAGGTTTTACTAGGCTTGATTGATTTTTCCAGCTTAATTTGTATAACATCAGAAAATCCTTTTGGTCTTTTCCAGATTAATGAATCTCCATTATGCAAAATGTGTTTAATTTCGGTACCTCCTCTTTCTTCCTTACTCGCAAAATGAAATTTTCTAACAAATTCTTCGGAAAAAGACTGTGCCAATCCACTGTTCTTATCGGAAAACGCGTTTATCCAGTCGTATAAGTAGATGAAATCTAATTCATCGTTGGAATCGTTCAGGTAAGTGATCTTTTGATTTATGGAGATTGTCCTGCCATCTGGTAATAAAGTAGCGTCTACTTTGATTTCGGTTTGTCCGTAAACCAAGGCAGAAGTGAGAAGCACTAATATTTTATAGACTATCTTCAAGATTTTTTTATAAATTTTAATATCTGGCCATTGCTGGCTTTTATGTAATATAACCCATTTGACAGCTTAACTGTGGATAAGATTTCGTTACTATTGCTTACCTCCTTAATCATCACTAGTTGCCCGGTGCTGTTGTACACTTTTAGAGATGTTAGGTTTTTTAAGATTAATTCAGGAATATTAACTTTTAATTGATCTTCAACTATATTTCCATCAGGTAAGGTAATTATTATCTTTTCGGATAAGTCTCTCATACTCAAAAAATCCTGCTGAAAATTCAAATCCATAACAACAGGAAGATGATCACTCATATTCCAGAGCAGATCTCTAAAATTCTGGCCATACACACCTGTGCAACTGGTATCGTTAATATCTTCATTATAACAATTGCTATTGTTACCAACCGTTTGGTACGAGTTACTAACGTAACTTACCTCATGATTTGGATTTAAAATATTATTTGAAACGAATATAAAATCAAATCTGTCATCCAGACCACCGCCTGCGCCAAAATCATCAAAGTTATTGGTACTTTCTCTTGTACTTTGTGTATGAACTCCTGAAAAACTTGAATTTGTATGCCAGTCTCCAAGTTGATTTAATGGGTCGTTCATGGGAATAATCGTATTTCCAATAAATAATTGTTGAAAACCACTTTCATTGGCACCATAAAAATTAAAATCACCGGCAAATATGACATTAGCATCTGAGGCTAAATTGGCATTTATGTAATTTGTAAAATTCAAAGCCATATTAAACCTGATTTGTTCATTAGAGCTTCCCTGACTGGCTTTGAAATGTGCAACAAAAAATTCTATTAAAATCGGATCGGTATTCACCTGAGATGTGATTGCCTTTAACTGATAGCGATTAATATCTCTCAAAGAAGTCTGAATGATATCAGTGAGTTCCAAACTAAATTTTGTCGTATTGTAATATAATAACTGCTGTAAATTTCCGCCATTTCCGGATGTATTGAAGACAAAGGGTGCACTTGCATATATATCGTCGCCATCGTTGAGTGCATTGTCAAGTATAAGATTAGCACCTGAATCGTTTTGCAACTCGGCTACCATAAACACATCTGGTTCCAATTCATCTATAATTTCCTTTAAAATAAAATCTCTGTTCAATGGCGGTGCTTCCGGGTAATCCAGCAAATTATAAAACATAATTCGAGCTGAATTTTGAGCACCTAAACACAAGGAAAATAAAAGAAGGCCAAAAAAAAACAATCTTTGCATCATCAGTTTATCATCAGAAGTTTGGACTCAAATCATATTGATTGTAGAAATTATCAAGAATTTCAACAACCTCATCTTCATCATCTACGACGCTTATCAGTTCTAAGTCTGTACTGCTTATTGTGGCAAACCTATCCGCCATCACCTGCTTGATCCAATCCAGTAAACCAGACCAAAAATCTTTACCTACAAGTATTATTGGAAATCTGTCGATCTTTCTGGTTTGAATTAAAGTTATGGCTTCAAACAATTCATCCATTGTGCCAAAACCTCCCGGCATTACTACAAAACCCTGTGCGTATTTTACAAACATGACCTTTCTGACAAAGAAATAATCAAATTCAAGGTTTTTGTCCTTATCAATGTAAGGGTTATCGTGCTGTTCAAAAGGCAAGTCTATATTTAAACCTACAGAAGTTCCTCCGGCTAAATGTGCGCCTTTGTTACCTGCTTCCATTATTCCTGGACCACCTCCGGTTATGACGCCGTAGCCTTGTTCGACAATTTTTGAGGCAACTTTTACAGTAAGTTCGTAGTAGGGGTTGTCAGGCTTCATTCTTGCCGACCCGAAGATAGAGACACATGGACCAATCTGAGCCATACGCTCGTATCCATAGACAAATTCACCCATAATCTTAAATAAGGCCCAACTGTCATTAATCTTTATTTGATTCCAGTTTTTGATATGTTTATTAACCATTATATTTTATTATAAAAAGAAAACAAATTTAAGTTTTTAAAATGGAAGGAAACCACTGTATATATAAATACGTAATTAAATAGATTTTAGTTTTACCTAATCAAAGAATTAGCCATTAAGCTCTTTTTTAAGAAACTTGGCGGTATAACTTTTCTTATCTTTTACTATTTTTTCAGGTGTGCCTTTGGCAACCAGTTCTCCACCAGCTTGTCCACCTTCATAACCAATATCGAAAATGTAGTCTGCCATCTTAATCACGTCCATATTATGCTCAATGATCAAAACTGTATTTCCTTTATCGACAAGTTTATTCAGAACATTCATCAACACCCTGATGTCCTCAAAATGAAGACCAGTAGTAGGCTCATCCAGGATGTAAAAGGTATTTCCTGTAGCCCGTTTTGATAATTCTGTAGCCAGTTTTATTCGTTGAGCTTCACCACCGGAAAGTGTGGTACTCTGCTGACCTAAAGTGATATAGCCCAAACCTACATCTTTAATCGTTTTTAATTTTCGATAAATCTTTGGTATTGGCTCAAAAAAGTCGGTGGCCTCATCTATGGTCATCTCCAGAACATCGCTGATCGACTTACCTTTATACCTTATTTCAAGCGTTTCTCTGTTAAAACGTTTTCCCTGACAGGTCTCACATTCTACATATACATCGGGTAAAAAGTTCATTTCTATGACTTTTAAGCCTGCTCCGCCACAGGTTTCACATCGACCACCTTTAACATTAAAGCTGAAACGTCCCGGCTTATAGCCTCTGATCTGCGCTTCAGGAGTTTTAGTAAAAAGTTTTCTGATTTCGTCAAAAACACCGGTGTACGTGGCGGGATTTGAACGTGGTGTTCTGCCAATCGGTTTCTGATTGATATCAATAACCTTGTCTAAATGATCTAAACCTCTGATATTTTTATATGGCAAGGGTTCTTTAACGCCATTAAAATAATGGTTGTTCAAAATCGGGTAAAGCGTTTCATTGATCAGTGTAGACTTTCCGCTACCTGATACACCCGTGACCACGATCATTTTACCCAGCGGTATTTTAAGGCTGACATTTTTTAAATTATTACCTGTTGCGCCAACCAGGTGTAAGTGCTTTCCGTTGCCTTTACGTCGCTTTTTTGGAATCTCAATCTCTTTTTCACCATTGAGGTATTGTGCTGTTTCTGTATGATGCTTTAATACTTCTTCAGGCGAACCCTCACTTATGATTTCACCACCATTTTTACCGGCAAACGGACCAATGTCGATAATGTGATCTGCGCTTAGCATCATATCTTTATCGTGCTCTACTACCAGAATTGAATTACCTAGCTTTTTTAGGTATTTCAAAGAATTGATCAGTTTTTCATTGTCACGTTGATGTAAACCTATACTTGGTTCATCAAGTATATAAAGCACGCCTACCAACTGTGAACCAATTTGTGTGGCGATTCTGATGCGCTGAGCCTCACCACCTGAAAGCGTTTTAGACCCACGATTCAGGTTAAGGTAAGTTAAGCCAACATCTACCAGAAATTGAAGGCGGGTTTTGATCTCTTTGATGATCTCCTCGCCTATCTTCATTTCAGATTCAGATAATTTTGAAGGCAATTTGTTTATAATGTCAAATAATTCTAAAATATCTTTTTCAACCAGGTCCTGAATATTGTACTGGTCGATTTTGAAATGAAGTGCCATTTTCTTCAAACGGCTTCCTTCACAACTGGGACATAAAATGTTATCCATGTATTTCTTTGCCCAGCGCTTTAAAGATGTAGAAGTTTGTTTGCCATTGCATGTATTCTCAATGAAGTTTGCTACGCCTTCAAAATCGTAACGATGCTCAATATCCATTTTCATGGTGTCGTTGTAGTGCTTAAAACTGGCTTTCCCTCCGTGTAAAATGATGTCTTTCGCCTCTTTTGGGATATCTTTTATGGGATCAGTAAGTTTGAAGTTAAGGTGTAGCGCTATCTCTTTTAACTGTTTAAAAACCCAGTTTTTTTTGGCTTTACCATGAGGCTCAATACCTCCGGCATTAATAGAAATGGACTCATCAGGTATAATTCTGTTTGTATTTACGACATATTTTTTACCTAAACCATTACATTCAGGGCAAGCGCCCTTTGGTGAATTGAATGAAAAATGATTGGGTTCAGGGTTGGGATATGCTATACCAGTAGTAGGACACATTAATTCCCTGCTAAAGAATACGACTTTTTTTGCATCTTTTGGCAATACCATCATGGTATTCTGACCAATTTGCATGGCCGTTTGGATGCTTTCTCTGAGTCGCTTTTTAGTGGATGGCTTATCATCAACCTTAATGCGATCAACAACAATTTCAATATCATGGGTTTTGTAACGATCGACCTTCATGCCCTTGGTAATATCCCTGACCTCTCCGTCTACTCTTACTTTAAGAAAACCCTGCTTGGCTATTTGCTCAAAAAGCTCGCGATAATGTCCTTTTCTGGAACGAATTTTTGGTGCAAGCAGATTCAATGCCTGACCATCAAAATCAGAAATAATTTTGTTGAGGATTTGTTCATCGGTATAGCTCACCATTTTTTCACCGGTCTCGTAGCTGTAAGCTGTGCCGACTCTGGCAAACAACAACCTTAAAAAATCATAGATTTCGGTAATGGTGCCAACGGTACTACGAGGGCTTCGGCTGGTCGTTTTTTGTTCTATGGCAATCACCGGAGAAAGTCCGTCAATTTTATCAACATCGGGCCTTTCAAGATTTCCCAAAAACTGTCTGGCATAGGCAGAAAAGGTTTCTATATAGCGTCTTTGCCCTTCAGCATAGATCGTATCAAATGCCAGAGACGATTTCCCCGAACCGGATAAGCCTGTGATGACGACCAACTTCTGACGTGGAATACGAACATCTATGTTTTTTAGGTTATGCGTTCGGGCTCCAAGAATATCTATATACTGATCTGCTTTCAAATATAATTATTTAATAATTTGCAAACTTAACTAAACCAAAAACAAAAGCTACACTAGCAATTTATAATTAAAGTCTAAAAATTGAAAGTTGACATAAGACATTTCAAGGTTAAATTTGATTAATTCAAAGGTTTTTTTTACTCAATTTGATTTACTAAACTATTTTTGACAAAAAAATTGATGAAACCTTTTCCGATTATAATACTAAGTATAATTTTTTGTCTGGCATGTTCAGGTGATGAACCTGAGCTTAATGATAATTCAGAACAAGAAATGTATTTCCCACCTCTAAACTCTAATCAATGGGAAACTATTTCTACAGAAAGCTTAGGTTGGAACAGCAATAAAATTTCTGAACTATTGAACTTTCTTGAAACCAACAATACCAGGGCTTTTATCATTCTTAAAAATGGTAAAATAGTTATTGAAGAATATTGGGGACAGAACATCTTAGGCACGGCAAATTTTGATCAAAACACCAACTGGTATTGGGCTTCAGCCGGAAAAACCATCACTGCTACTTTAACCGGAATAGCTCAAAATGAAGGACTTTTAAACATAAACGATAAGACCTCCGATTATCTTGGCGAAGGCTGGACTTCACTTATGTCTGAAAAAGAAAACCTCATTACAATAAAAGATCAACTCAGTATGACTACCGGTTTGGATTATGATATCAATAATTTAAACTGTACCACCCCAAACTGCCTTCAATACAGGTCTGATGCAGGCACGCAATGGTATTACCACAACGCACCTTATACTTTACTAAGAGATGTGATAGAGTCAGCAACACAAACAGCCTATAACCAGTATACGGACGAAAAACTGGAAAATAAGATTGGCATGAGTGGTGATTGGATACCAAATGGTTCATTTAATAATGTGTACTGGAGTACAGCTCGAGATATGGCCAGATTTGGCTTATTAATGTTGAACAAAGGAGTCTGGAATGAAACACCTGTTCTCTCAAACGAGAATTACTATAATGAAATGATAAACAGTTCACAAGACCTGAATCCTTCTTATGGCTATTTGTGGTGGCTGAATGGTAAAAACTCAGTGATTTTACCCGGTTTTGATTTTTCAATTGATATGCCATTGGCTGATAATGCCCCGTCAGATCTTTTCGCTGGTATGGGCAAAAACGGACAATATGTTGAAATCTTACCTAGCCAAAATATTGTGGTGATCAGAATGGGCGAAGCTCCGGGTGATGACCTGGTACCTATTCAGTTCCATAATGACATGTGGGCAAAAATCTCAGAAATTATTATTGAATAAAAAACGCATACCAAAATGATATGCGTTTAAGGTTTGCAATAGTTAAGAGTTAAATTTTCAGTTTAATGGTTTTTTTCTCTGTATTAAAATCAAATTTGGATTCACTCCAGATCGGCATCAAACTGGAAGAAGCTCCACTCATCACCCAGGGCTCTGTAGGTCGGCCATACTCGTCCATATCTAAAGTCTGATTACCATTGACATCCTGATAAGCTGAAATAGCATAGGTATCATGTTTAAAGTTTTCAAAAACAGCAGAAGCCAAATTCTCTTTCATTTCAGTACCTGAAGATGCGAAGGGCTGCATTAGAAAACCTTGTTCTGTGAAAATACCTATGTAAATTTCACCTTCAAGACTGTTATTCTTTTCAATGTTTACCTCTAATGTACCGGATTGGGCAAAAGATAAAACTGTAAAGCAAAAATTGATAAATAGTAAAGATAGTGTTTTCATGATGATAGATTTTTAAATTCAATCCAAAATTATATCTATTTGTAACATTCAAAAAATCAGACTTACCGAATTGTAATATTTACCGGATGAATTGAAATCATTCTCGATTAAAACTATCTTTTTCTTTCTCTGTTAGCGCGATATTCTAGAATAGCATCTTTTGTGGTCAGCCAGTTTCTGCCTTCTTTATAAGCATCAATTTTGCCTTGCCTGGCCAGAAGACTGATGTACTCCTGACCGTAAGGCAAGCTCTCCTCTTCAACGAGTTGAGATATCTCAGTAAAACCTAAATCATTGTCAGGCAAAGATCCAATATAGATATTCATGGTTCGCTCTAAGGCCTGAACCATCAATAACGTAAGCTTATGATAATTGCCATTGTTGGCTGCATTTAGGGCTGAATAATACTTCTTTCGGTCTGTACTTAAAATGATAGCAGGCGTAAAGCCTGCTTTAAGCAGAAGCAAATTCATGACTAACCTTACTGTTCGCCCGTTTCCATCAAAAAAAGGATGAATCCATACGAATTTATGATGAAAAACTGTTGCTAATTCAATATCGTTAAGTTCTTGAGGGTTTTCTACAACAAAATTGATCAATTCATCCAGTAAATCGGGAACTTTTTGCGCGTTTGGAGGTACAAAGTTGGCTCCTGAAATTCGAACACCTGCATTTCTTAACCTTCCGGCATAGTCTTCCTCAATACTCCTTAGAACATAAGCATGTATGTCCAGGATATCTTTGGCATTGAGCACATAATCTTTATCTTTATTTGCTAATTGATATAGATGATGTAGTGCCAACTCATGATTTTTAGCTTCAAAATGCTCTCTTAAAGACTTCCCTTTTACGGTTATCCCTTCCTGTAAAACCATTTGTGTTTCTCTTAGAGTTAAGGTATTACCTTCTATACGATTGGAGTTGTAAGTCCACTCTATAGAAAGCGCCTCTTTTATTTTTTGTAGAGCAATTTTAGGCAGAGGTCTGGCATCATGCAATAGTGCTCGCTTCTCATAGAGTCTATCAAATGTACTTTGAAGTTTGTTCCTGTATGTTAAGTCTATTGTCCACATGGAATGAAATCTAAAAAAAATCCTTAATATCGGATACAAATATAAATATATTTATCCGATAATAAAACTCATCCTTAATTTATTGTTATCATAAAGTTGAAGTTTATATTTAAATGTAAATTTGCTCACCGCATGAAATCACTTCAATATCTAAATAAATATCTCTATAAGTACCGTGGCAGATTACTGTTGGGTTTGTTTATAACGATTGGTGCCAGAATTTTCTCTTTATTTCCTCCGCAACTTATAGGTGACTCCACAGCGGCTATAGAAAAGTATATTAATGGAGAAATTTATTCGAAAGCAGAATTAAGAGAAGAACTTTTTTACAATATTGCTTTAATAATTGGGGCAGCTTTAGCATCAGCCATACTTACGTTTTTAATGCGACAAACATTTATTGTCGCTTCAAGATATATTGAGTTCGATCTTAAGAATGAAATTTTTCAGCAATATGAAAATCTTTCATTGAACTTTTACAAAAAAAACAGAACAGGTGATTTGATGAACCGGATCAGTGATGATGTTTCAAAAACCAGAATGTATGTTGGGCCTGCATTGATGTATAGCGTTTCGACGATTACCCTTTTTGTGGTTCTCCTGACTTATATGTTTATAAAGGCACCTGTTCTTACACTTTACACAATGGTACCTTTTCCGGTCTTATCTTTTGCCATTTATAAATTAAGTGTAGCCATAAATCAAAAAAGTAATATTGTTCAGGAGGTGCTATCAAAATTAAATACATTCACGCAGGAAGCCTTTAGTGGAATAAGTGTCATCAAGTCGTATGGTATGGCAGCTATGGTCAACAACAATTTTGTGGATTTATCTAATGAAAGTAAAATCAAAAATTTAGATCTCGTTAAAGTACAGGCTTTATTTTTTCCTCTGATGATTTTGTTGATCGGTTTAAGTAATATCATCGTCATTTATGTCGGCAGTACAAGGTATTTTGCGGGTGAAATTGAAAATGTCGGTGTAATAGTTGAATTTATAATTTATGTAAACATGCTTACCTGGCCTGTCGCGTCTGTAGGTTTTATAACGACGATGATTCAACGTGCTGAGGCTTCACAAAAAAGGATTAATGACTTTTTGGAGCAGGAACCTAATATTCAAAACAGTGAAAATGCTCTGAGTAAAGAGATCAAAGGTCATATAAAATTTAAGGATGTAAGTTTCACTTATGAAGACACCAATATTACGGCATTAAAAAACATAAGCTTTGAAGTAAAGCATGGACAAAGGCTGGTAATCCTTGGCAACACAGGCTCTGGAAAATCGACTATTTTAGAATTAATTGGAAGATTATATGATGTTTCTGACGGTCAGATATTAATTGATGACCATGCTATAGAAGATATTGATTTGAATGATTTACGCAGCAGCATTGGCTATGTACCTCAGGATGCATTTCTGTTTAGCGAGTCTATAAAAGAAAACATTAAGTTTGGTAAAGCAGATGCGACCGATGAGGAAATCATTGAAGCGGCCAAAAGTGCAGAAGTCCATGATAATATCATAGCATTTAGCAAAGGCTACGAAACGGTCTTGGGAGAAAGAGGAATCACACTATCAGGTGGACAAAAGCAGCGCGTATCTATTGCCAGAGCTATTATAAAAGACCCTCAAATAGTACTCTTTGATGATTGTCTTTCCGCTGTAGATACAGAAACTGAAGAGGCCATCATGCAAAAGTTCAACTCTATTTCAAAAAATAAAACGGCAATTATAGTAAGCCATAGGGTATCATCTGCCCGTAATGCCGATGAAATTATCGTTTTAGACGATGGACAAATCATTCAACAAGGCAAACACGAAGACCTTGTAAATCAGGAAGGTTATTATAGATCGCTTTACGAAAAACAGTTGAAGGCAAAAGAAAATTAGAATTTGTTTGTATAGTGTTAATTTTTTTAAGACTTTTGAAGCCTAAACAACCAAAATAATTTTTGATTATGAGTGACAAGGCAGTCAGACAAAATGAAGACATTTTTGAACGCGTCATAAGAGCAGGAAGACGAACTTATTTTTTTGACGTTAGAGAAACCAAAGCTGGTGATTATTACTTAACGATCACTGAAAGTAAAAAGTTCACAAACGATGATGGATCTTATTTCTACAGAAAGCACAAGATCTACCTTTACAAAGAGGACTTTGAAGAATTTCAGCAAGCCCTTAATGATGCGACAGACTTTATCGTCAACGAAAAAGGAGAAGAAGTTATAAGTGAAAGACATCAGTCAGATTACGACCCAAAAGCTAAGGTAGAAAGCAATGGAACTGAAAAAGTGCCTCAGGCAGCCGAGAAATACACAGATGTTGATTTTGAAGACATTTAATAGCTAATTCATAAATGAATTACAGGACCCCTGCTTTTAAGTAGGGGTTTTTTTATGGTATAACTTTAACATATCATTATTATTACAACGCTAACAATCTATCTACATTTGTATATACAATTATTGTACTTACATGAGTATTGAAGAGCAAATAAAAACCAATAAAATAGCGGTGCATAAAAAAGCATTGATTAACACTATTTATACAGCCAATTTTATCAATGATGAAATATCGGTTGCTCTCAAGCCTTTTGAAATCAGCATTCAGCAATTCAATGTACTAAGAATTTTAAAAGGTCAAAAAGATAAGCCTGCAAACTTATCTACCATACAGGAAAGAATGGTTAGCAAAATGAGTAATACAACACGTATTGTAGATAAACTCATAGAAAAAGATTTAGTAAGCCGCTCAACTTGCAAGCATAACAGAAGAAAAGTTGAAATCTTAATTACTGAGGAGGGTAAAAAATTTCTAGACCAAATCAATAAAAAAATAGAGCAAAAGGAAATCACGCTAACTAAAAACTTAAACACAGAAGAATTAAATCATATCAATCAATTATTAGATAAATTAAGAGAATCATGAACAACCAAAATTACATCGATAAATTATACTATAGGTATGCTACAAAGAAATTTGATCCTACAAAAAATCTTGATGATGAACAAATTGAGGATGTAAAGAAAGCCATACAATTAAGTGCATCGTCTTACGGACTTCAACCATACGAGGTTTTGATCATTAAAGACATGGATTTGAGAAAAAAGCTGAAAGCAGTTTCTTACGGGCAACCTCAGATCACAGATGCTTTCAGACTTCTAGTTTTTTGTGCCAATACAAAAATAGATGAAGACTATCTGGATGCCTACATAAAGAATATAAGTGAAACCAGAGGTATTTCTATTGATGAT
This sequence comes from uncultured Psychroflexus sp., assembly GCA_913062845.1. GTDB lineage: Bacteria > Bacteroidota > Bacteroidia > Flavobacteriales > Flavobacteriaceae > Psychroflexus. Next base: position 15,996 of record CAJXVZ010000006.1, on the reverse strand, counting down.
CTTAAAGGAATGAGAGATACGATCTATAATACAACACTGCAGATGGATGAGGAAACTAAGACCATATGGGCGCAAAAACAGGCTTATTTGGCACTCGGAAATCTATTGTCAGCAGTTGCACATTTTGGATTTGACGCCTGTCCTATGGAAGGTTTTGAAAATGATAAATATGATGACATCTTAGGTTTGAAAGAAAAAAACTTGAAAGCAACTGTTATTGCCACGATTGGGTACAGAAGCGAAGAAGATCAGCTTCAGCATGCCAAAAAAGTAAGAAAACCACAAAATGAATTATTTACTGAAATTTAATATAAACCCTAAATAAATTAGAAAAATGAAAACAAGAACAAACATCACAAAAAGAATCTTTGCAGGCTTTATAGCTTTAGCATTAGTAGCATTTTCAACTACATTTGAAAAGAAGAAAGTAAATGTGAATGAAAGTAAGATCACATGGACTGGCGAAAAATTGACTGGTTCTCACGAAGGAACTATCAGCCTTAAAGACGGCTACTTCGAAATGGAAAATGGAAAAATCATTGGCGGTGAATTTACCGCGGATATGTCAACTATTACTGTGACAGATCTTAGTGGAGATTCAAAGAAAAAATTGGAAGGCCATTTGAATTCTGACGACTTTTTTGGAGTAAGTAACTATCCTACAGCTACTTTCAAAATGAATACCGTAGTAGAAAAATCCAATGGTGTTTATGGCGTAGCCGGTGACATGACCATTAAAGGAAAAACAAACCCTATTGCCTTTGACTTGAAAGTTGATGGCAATACAGCTATGACAACCTTAGTTATCGACCGTTCAAAATATGACATCAGATATGGTTCCGGATCATTTTTTGATGATTTAGGTGACAAGACCATCTATGATGAATTTACATTAGACATCATGTTGAAAATGTAAATTGCAGTAAAAGTCATTATTTTTTCAAAATCTTTATAGACCTCAAAAGTTTCACGGCCACTGAGCAAAGCCGAAGTGAAGCTTTTGAGGTCTTTCTTTTTTATCAAACCAAATTTTACCATAAATTCAAAAAATCATAAATTTGTATGTATTAATAGATTATGGAGCAAATCATTACAAATATTGATCAATTAGACTTCAAAAGGCAGTATACCTACGCTGACTATTTAAAATGGCAATTTGATGAGCGCGTTGAACTCATCAAAGGTTGGATCTACCGAATGAGTCCTGCACCAGGCAGAAAGCATCAAAAAATTGAAGGTAAAATTTTCTACAACTTATACAAAGCCCTGATCAATAAAAAGTGTGAAGTTTATAACGCGCCATTTGATGTTCGCCTACTAAAAAATAAGGGGCAAAGTGACAAAGAAGTTGTAACAGTCGTGCAACCGGATGTCGTTGTGGTTTGTGATACAAGTATATTGGACGACAAAGGCTGCAATGGCGCACCGGGTCTAATCGTTGAAGTCCTTTCGCCCTCGACTATGAAAAAAGATTTTAATGAAAAGTTCAATATCTACGAAGAAAATGGTGTGAAAGAATATTGGCTCATTCATCCGGAACTCCATACATTTGAATCTTATATACTTGTCAATGACAAATTTGAATTGAATTTGAGGTTCGAAAACGCTGAAGGTATCATCTCAACACCACTATTTCCTGATTTTAAATTGGATTGCAAGGAATTATTTAGTTGAATATAGAATCACTTTATGTAACGAAAATATTCCAACAATACCTTATCATTGAGCTCTGTTGGTGTAAAAATCTCTAAAATAGATTTCTTATCGTTATTTATAAATTCGCTTAAGGTCTCCTTAAAATTGTCCTTAGAATTTAAAGTAAAGTATTCAAACTTGAACATCTTTGCGAGGTATGAAGCGTCTAATTCGTGTTGGGTTTCAAAATAGGTATGGAAATACTGATCGTGTTTATCGCCGGGAAGAATTCTGAAAATACCTCCTCCTCTATTGTTGATCACTATGATTTTAAAGTTTGAGGGCATATTGTCATTCCACAATCCATTTGAGTCATAGAGAAAACTCAAGTCTCCGGTGATGATGTATGTGGGTTTATCAGAAATCACTGCCCCACCAACTGCCGTTGAAGTCGAACCGTCAATGCCACTGGTGCCACGATTACAAAACACCTGAGTTCCTGATTTTAAATCAAAAAGGTTAGAATAGCGCACACATGAGCTGTTACCCAGATGCAAAAGTATGTCTTCCGGCAGGGCTTTAAACAACTGATCGTAGCACCAAAAATCTGAGTATGGAATTTCTTGGATATATCTTTTGGTTTTATGAATTCTGTCTTTATGAATCTCAAACCAACTCCCAAAATAATCACTTTCCTTTGGAAAAAGTTTAGAGCTTACTTCGTTCAAAAAAGCAATTGGGGACATTTGAATCAACTGCATATCTGAAAAGAATGTATCAAATCCAAATTGCGGATGTACATGGAAATGATATTTAGGTTTGTATGTCCTCAAAAATGCTTTCAGCTTTTTAGAGACGAGCATTCCGCCAAAAGTTAGTAGTAAATCAGGTCGAAGTTGTTCAAAAAATTGCGCTCTACGTTCATCCTGTTCGATTGGGGCAATGATGCCATCAATGCTAAAAAAGAATTCCGGATGGTTAAGGTTTGAAGTCGTTTCGGTTAGAATAATAACATCATCATCTTTTACCAAAGCAGATAAGTCTTCAGCCTTTAAGTCTTCTGGATGGTTTACACCTACCAGGATCATTTTTTTATTGGAATTCTCCCATGCTTTTACAAACTTTTGCAGCTTTTCTGCGTTTTCCACATTTTGTTCACTGGCATCAAATCTAAAATCCTGAAGCCCTTCGATCAAAGTTTCTGTTTTCTGATAAAGTGGTTCATCAAAAGGAGCGTTGATATGTACAGGCAAACTCTTTTGTCTGGCCGTTGTTATAGCATTACTGACTTCTTTTAAATTATAGGACTGAATAGTCTGATTATCGCCATTTCTGTTATCACTCTTTAAATGCGCTTCATAACCCACGTGTTCGTTATACACAAATTTTTGGCGAATGGTTTGCCCGTCTCCGACATCAATGAGATGTTCCGGTCTGTCGGCGGAAATGACCAGCATTGGGATCTGACTATAAAAAGCTTCAGAAACCGCAGGAAAGTAATTGAGCATCGCTGAACCAGATGTACAAACGATGGCTGTTGGCTCTCTTAATTGCTGAGCCATGCCCATAGCAAAAAAAGCAGCACAGCGCTCATCTACCACGCTGTAGGTCTTAAAAAAAGAATCTATAGAAAAGCTGATGGTTAAAGGTGCATTTCTAGAACCTGGTGAAATCACAATATGTTTAATATTTGCCTTTTTGCAAAGCTGAACGATGATCTGCGCCGTAGGTATAGAGGAGATGAGTTGACCCAATCTGTTTTTTACACAAAAATAGAATTCTTCGTGCATATTCTATGATAGAGGCATTATTCTTATAGGATTTTTAGTAAAAATTATTTTATATTCGATCTGAATTTGTAAGCATCTGCAAATGCCCTTCTTTTTTGAGAACAGAAACATGGTTATAAGTATCAGCCTAGACTGTTTGACTAAAAAAAATTCCTCACCAATTTTTGTATAAACCTGTCAGATTTAACTACAATATACTTAAAAGTGTTTGAGATTTAGCAACCGTTTCTTCGTATTCGGCCTTTGGATCGCTATCCTTAGTAACTCCGCCTCCAACATAGATTTCAACATGATCCTCAAAAGCCTGCATACATCTTAAATTTACATACAAATCAGAAACACGTTTGATACTTTTTATCGCCATTTGTTCCTGATCCTTTGAACGCCTGTGTCTTAATTGCTCCTGTTTAAGGTGCATTTCTCCTAAAAATCCGGTATAAAATTGTCGATCGTAATGCTCATTGGTTATAATAAATTGTTCTGCTGCATGCTTTGGCAGACCACAAACTGCAGAAGTCGGATGCAAATCTGAAATGATCTGGTCTAAATTTTCTATTTCTATTTCAGCTGATATTCTGGTCTTTAAATGCCATAATTGTCCGGCTTTAATGCTTTCAGTTTTGGATATATTGATGTTTTGGGTATTACTTTCAAGACCCTTAACTATAAAATCGGTGACCATTTGCTGTTCTTCTATTTCTTTTGCTGTCCATTTTGGTTCTTCAAATTTTGAAGCATCTATGGTGCCGGCCAACGCGACTGTTTCTAAACGATTTCGGTCTAAAAATATAAATTGCTCAGGTGTTGCTCCCAACCAAATACCAACTTTTGGATGATACCAGCAATAGGAATAGGCCTTTGAATATTGACTGGCAAGCCTTTGAAAGACCTGAATAGGATCAATTTTTACCCGGACTTTGAGCTTACGAGAGCAAACTATCTTTTTAATTTCTGAGGATTTGATGGTTTCAATAGCTTTTGAAACTAAAGCCTCGTGCCTTATCCTATCAATATTTGACTCTTCAAACTTCAATTCGCTTTTTGAAAATTCAATGGGCTGGACCTCAGATGAGATGACTTTACAATGATTTGAAGGAAAGATAATTTTTGATTCTGAATTTGAAAACGGACAGAATACAAAACCTTCAACTTGAAAATCCTCAATCGTATGCACTTGTTCATCTACCTGAAGATAAGCTTTCAGTTGACCGTTTTTAGCAAAACAAACAAAAGGCAACTCAGATGTAAAATGTGATTCTATTTTCTCAAAAAAGGAGTGGCTTTCAGTCATTTATTTTGCTTTTGGGAGTGCCAAAGTGGTTAATTTGACTGCTGATACCAATCGTTGCTGTTCATCAGTGATTTTTATATCCCAGACCTGCGTCGTTTTACCTAAGTGCAAAGGTTTTGCATGAGCATAGACAAATCCATCTTTTACACTTTTCACATGGTTTGCCGATATTTCAATACCACGTATGCTAAATTTAGAAGGATCCAAAAATACGATGGCCGCTGCGCTACCTACACTTTCTGCCAAAGCTACCATGGCGCCACCGTGCAGCACACCATCGGGTTGATACACTTTAGCGTTCACCGGCATTCTTGCTACAAGATGCTGCTCACCGATCTCAACATATTCTATAGATAGAGTTTCCATCAGGGTGTTTTTAGTGATAGCATTACAGCGTTTTAGAATCTCTTCAATTGTCATGGTCTGTTTATTTATTTAATTTTGGTCTTCACAAAAATAACCATAAAAATATGCCCGAACATAAAATCCCGTTCACAACTCAAAAAACCTATTCCACATTAAATGAACTGTCGGAAAACACAGAATACATCTGGTTTGTTTGCCATGGTATAGGTTATTTGAGCAGGTACTTTATCAACTATTTTGATGGTCTCAACCCCAAAAAACATTTTATCATCGCACCTCAGGCGCCTTCAAAGTATTATCAGGATAAACAATATAAATATGTAGGCGCTTCCTGGCTAACCAGAGAAGAAACAGCTTTGGAGATGGAAAATATTCAAGCCTATTTTGATGCAATTTATCAAAAAGAAATTGATCATCATATCAATAAAAAACTGATCATTTTAGGTTATTCACAGGGTGTTTCTGTGGCTATGCGCTGGCTAGCTAAGTCAAATATTTACTGTGATAAGCTATTGATCCATTCCGGTGGTATCCCAGAAGAATTAATAGCTAAAGATTTTGAGGGATTTCAATTCAAGCCTTATTTAATTTACGGTAAAGCGGATCCGTACATCAACACCGAGCGCGCTGAAAAAGAATTTATGAAAGCGAAAGCACTCTTCGGCGATCGCCTGGAAGTTTTGCCTTTCGAAGGAAAACATGTGGTGAGTAGAGAAGTGATTAATACTTTCAACTAAATCCGACCCGAAAGGTTTCCAAAAACCTTTTGGGTCTTATGATAACACGAAAAAACTCAATCAATACAATACCCAAAAGGTGTCAAAGACCTTTCGGGAAAATATGAACCAAAAAGCTAACAAATCCATCAATTTTATTCATTCATTTGAATAATGAACAAGGAACACTGAATAGCCAATGATGAAATAAAATCGAATCATTCAAAATTCAATAATCGTTATGCCTTGTTCGAAATTCTTAATTCTAAAAGCATAACTGACCCGAAAGGTTTTCAAAAACCTTTTGGGTCTTATAACAAAACGAAAAACCTCAATCAATATAATACCCAAAAGGTCGTCAAGGACCTTTCGGAAATTACGTCGCAAAATCCAAAAGGTCTTCAGAGACCTTTCGGGTTAAATTTCCATTTCAATGACCCCAATCAATTTCTCAGTCAGTTGTTTTCTGTGGTAGTTTTCAATATTCTTAGAATCGACACTTAGCTTTCCCTTCATAAAATCATTAAAACAAGAGGTTAAAAAAGATTTAAGCTCTGATTTTTCTTCATAATTGAAAGCGGCTCCCGCCTGATGATTCTCGATGAGGCCGGCCACATCCCATGCTTGAGGGCCAACAGCTAAAATTGGTCTTTGAGACTGAAGATATTCAAAGAATTTGCCCGGTATTATACTTTGAGTTTGTTCCATGTTCTTTTCAATAAGCAACAGCACCTGTGCCGAAAACATATGTTCCTGAGCCTCATTATGAGGAAGATAACCCAAGAAATTACTATGCTTTTTTAAACCATATTTTTCTAAGCTATTCATGATGTTTTGACCGACCTGACCCACAAATTTTAATTCAATATGTGTTTTAAAATGTTCAACCTCATCAATCAATTCAGAAACGACTTGCCATAGTATTTCAGGATTTCTTTCATTAAGTAAAGTACCAATATGAGAAAGCGTAAAGTGCTCATCTAATTCAGCGTGCAAATCCACGTTATCGTAACCATTGGTGATCAGGCTTACCGGGGTTTGGGTTTTGGACTCAAATTCGAGTTGCGTACCTGGACTGGTAACGATCAAATGGTCAGCAAGATCTAAAACTTCTTTTTCCTGTTGTATATGTTTAGCTTTAGAGGAATCTGTCAATTTCAACTGGTGATGATAACCAATATTTGTCCAGGGATCACGGAAATCTGCAATCCATTTGATATGAGAAAACTTATGTTTCAAATGATAACCAATTCTATGCAAACTGTGCGGTGGTCCGGTCGTGATGATGGCTTCATAATCATTTTTTTGTATTACTCTGCTCAATCGTTTAACAGAAGGCCTGATCCATAACATTCTGGCATCCGGAATAAATAAATTCCCTCGGATAAACAGCATGAGTCGCTGAAAAGCATTTTGCTGAGATTTTTCTTTAATGATACCTTTGCTCAGACTGTTGGTGTCAGCTTTTGAAAAGGCCTTGGCCAAAGCATATGGTTCCCAAATAGGTGCTTTGATCACCTCGATGCCTGAAGGTATTTCCATTTCCAGGCTTTTATCTAAAACGGGATAAAAGGGATTTGAAGGTACATAAACCGTAGGTTGAATCCCCATGGCTTTCAAATACTTCACAAATTTTAGCCAACGCTGAACACCTGGGCCACCTGATGGCGGCCAATAGTATAGAATAATCAATACTTTAGAAGAAGTGATTTTACTCATATTAAGAATCGCCGACAGGTTTCGTTCTTGAAGTACTGAATTTATAAACCCCGAAAACTAAACATAAAATAAACAACACATGACCTGCCAGACTAATTGTACTGCCGATTGAAATCACCTGAGGTTCAAATTTGAATTCAATCTTGTGTTTTCCCGAAGGTACAGGCATGCCACGCAAAGTATAATCCACCTGATAATGTTCAACCGCCTTTCCGTCGAGATAAGCTTGCCAGCCTTTTGGATAATACACTTCTGAAAAGACCGCAAAACCGTCTTCATTGGACTGACTTTCGTAAGTCAAAACATTCATTTTATAATCTATCAGTTTGATGTAAGCTGTTGAATCTCGCTGAAAGTTTTTGGAGTTTAAATTTTCTGCATATTCCTTTTTTATAATAGCCGTATTATCTGTATCAACTTCATTTAAAGCCAAAATAGCTTCGTTATCATCTTCTACAACTTTAAGATCTCCGACAAACCAAGCATTACCATTTGCTTCGGGATTAGACTGAGCCATCAGTTGACCTTGGTTTTCAATAATATTATATTTGACATTAAACATGTTTAACACCTCGCGATTACCCTGTGCGATATGAAAATCAAATACATCCTGAATGCGTTGCGGTTTTGCCGCATGATAACCGCCAATAGATTTATGGAAGTAAGACGCCCGGGCAGAATTAAACGGATTAGCGGTTAGATCCATTACCCTGAAATGCCCTTTATCTTTCATGATTTCCTTATCGGCTGCATTAGCCTGAAAAGGCTTTTTCATTTGGGTTTTCGATACAAAATCTTCTTCATTGACGTAGCGTTTGTCCACTATGGCTAAATCTAAAATACAAATCAAACCAATACCTATGATGGCCCATTGTTTTTTCAATTTTTGATTGAGCCATAACCATAAGAAACCAAGCACTAAACCAACAATGAGCAAAGAACGCCATGCATCCTCCATAAACACCGATTTTCGGTCTTCTTTGAGCGCACGAACAAAGTTTTCTCCAAACTGCTCTCTAAAATAAGCATCTGAACCACCGGTAAAGTTGAACAAACTGCCCTTGAGAAGCATCAACAATAGTATTAAACCGCCACCAATTATGGCAGACATTTTAAGCGCCTTCCATTTGATATCTCTTGAGACCTTATCGCTAAAAAAGTAACCCAAACCAACAAATGCCATCAATGGGATACATAATTCTATTAAAACCTGTATGGAAGAGACCGCTCTGAATTTGTCGTATAAAGGTACATACTCAATGAAAAATTTAGTCAGAATCGAAAAATCAATAAATAAAAATTTTGAATCACCAAATGATAAAAACAAAGCCAAAAGACTTCCGGCTACTATCCAGACTTTAAATTTACTTTTGATGAGATAAAGTGCAAGGATAAACAATATGATCACCCCTGCTCCAATATAGGCCGGTGCGGCTACAAAGGGCTGATCACCCCAATACAAAGGTGCAGACTCAACAAAGCCTTTAGCCTGTACCGGTGATGCGCCAATTTTAAGTAATTCTTTATAAGTTTCAGAATCGGTTGAAAGACTTTCGCTGTTTGAACCTCCCATAAAACGAGGGATGAACAAATTTAAACTTTCAATAACCCCGTAACTGTATTCCGTGATATAATCATATTCTAGAGCAGAGCTCTCCGTTTTTTGCGCACCATTTGGAGTTATGCTTACCGTATTTTCTCCTCTGGTGCTATATTTTGTATATTCCTGAGTAGCCAATAAATTTGTAGCATTCAGAGTCAAACCTAAAATAGCAGCTGCAAAGGCTACGCCAACACCTTTAGAAAAAGGGACTACAGACTTGCTTTTTATCGCATCAATTAAATAGACTATGCCTATTATGATACAAAGCATAGTCAGGTAATAAGTCATCTGGAAATGATTCGCTGCAATTTCGAGTGCAACTCCAATGGTCAAAAGTAAGAAACCTTTCAAATATTTGTGTTGCAGACACCATAATACACCGGCAATAACCAATGGCATATAAGCAATGGCATGGGCTTTAGCATTATGACCAACCCCTAAAATGATAATGAGATAAGTAGAAAAACCAAAAGCTAAAGCACCGAGAAAAGCAATGAGCGGTTTAACCCGCATGACTAAAAACAAAATATAAAGACCAATAAAGTACAAAAACAGATAATCGGCAGGACGTGGTAAAAAACGAAGAAATCTATCAAAAGATTTAATGTAGTGATGTGGGTAGTTGGCTCCTACCTGATAAGATGGCATACCACCAAAAGCGTTATCTAACCAGTATGGTTCTTCATCAAATTTTTCGATATGCTGTTTTTGATCTTGTGCCATACCAATGTACTGCACAATATCACTTTGGTAAATGGTTTTATTTTGAAGAACCGGATAAAAATAGATCAAAGCTGCAGCAATAAATCCAAGAATAATCAATGCATGGATGCCGTAACTTTTTAAGGTTTTATTCATCAGAAAAATTTTGGCGAAAGTTAATCAATTTCTTCGTAGTCGATATATTCTCCTAGCTTTTCATCAGATTTTTTTGATTTCTGCTTGTTTTGATGTTTTGTATCATCAAATGGATTTTGTTGCTTTTTATTGAATTGATTTTCAGCTTTTTTAGAAGCATATTTTACAACATATTTTAGCAGATATGGTAAGCCCCATCTTAGTAATAATCTTAATACCCAGAATCCAATGATGATATAGAGTAATACCTCTAAAAAATCAGACATAACAATAATTTATACTACAAAGGTAAACATCTGTGGTATAAATGAAGTGAATGAGGTATTAAAGTTATACCTGAATAAGGTTACATAAGAACTTCTCCTATCCTTTTGATGGCTTCTTTGATCTGTGCTTCAGAAGCTGCATAAGAAATTCTGATACAATCCGGGTTTCCGAAAGCTTCTCCGGTTACAGTAGCGACATGTGCTTCTTCTAAAAGCAACATGCTAAAGTCTGTGGCATTTTTAATGGTCTTGCCTTTCACTGTTTTTCCAAACCAGGCACTAACATTCGGAAAGATGTAAAATGCGCCTTTTGGTTCATTACACTCGAAGCCTTCAAGTTGATTTAATAAATCTATGATGAGCTTACGTCTGTTTGCAAATTCATCAATCATGAATTTGATTTTTTCAACAGGAGCTTCCAAGGCTGTGATAACAGCTCTTTGTGCAATACAGTTCGCCCCACTTGTCACCTGACCCTGGAGTTTTGTGCATGCTTTAGCAATGTAGGTCGGGGCACCGATATACCCAATCCGCCATCCGGTCATCGCAAAGGCTTTTGAAACGCCGTTGACGACCACAGTTCTGTCGTACATATCCTCAAATTCGGCCATAGAGAAATGTCCGCTACCAAAATTGATATGTTCATAAATTTCATCACTAACCACAATAATATGTGGAAATTCCTGAAGGACATCCGCCAGAGCTCTTAACTCTTCTTTGGTATAAACAGAACCACTTGGATTACAGGGCGAGGAGTACCAAAGCATTTTAGTTTTTGGAGTGATTGCTTCCCTGAGTTGCTCTGGAGTCATTTTAAAATCCTGTTCAATGTTTGTTTTGACTTCAACCGGAACGCCATCACATAAACCAACAATATCGCTATAGCTTACCCAATACGGGCAAGGTAAAATCACCTCATCTCCAGGGTCAAGCATGGCAGATGCCACATTGTATAAAGACTGTTTTGCTCCGGTGGAAACACAAATCTGGCTCAAATCATAATTCAGGTGATTATCCCTTTTAAATTTCAGCTGAATGGCCTCTTTGAGTTCAGCATAACCATCTACAGGTGTATAAGAATTGTAATTTTCATTAATGGCCTGAATGGCAGCATTTTTAATAAAATCCGGTGTATTAAAATCTGGTTCCCCAAGACTTAGCCCTATAATATCAATACCTTCGGCTTTTAATTCTCTGGCTTTTGCAGCCATGGCTAAGGTTGCAGAGGTTTGTAAGCTGTTAATTTTCTGAGATAGCGGAGTTTGGCTCATAGCTTTAAGCAATTTCTGGTTTTTGACCCATTAACTTTAAATATCTGAAATGTTCCAAAATGGCTTTTCTTGTCGTTTCATATTCATTGTAAGGTAAGCTGAATTCTTTGGCTGTTTTTTTTACAATTTCAGCAATTTTGGGATAATGAATATGACTGATATTCGGAAAAATGTGATGCTCTACCTGAAAGTTCAATCCTCCTGTAAACCAATTAACTATTTTGTTCTTGGTTGAGAAATTACTTGTTGTAAATAATTGATGTACCATCCATGATTTTTCCATTTTACCATCCTCGGTGGGTTTGTACATCTGATTTTCTCCGACAACATGTGCCAGCTGAAAAACTATACTTAAGATTAATCCTGCTGTATAATGCATAATAAAAAAACCTAATAGCACTTTCCACCAGGACAAATCAGTAAGAAGTATTGGTAAAACAATCCAAATACTGAAATAAATTAGTTTTGTTACAGCTAATATTGTCCATTGTTTTGTTGGTTTTGGCATTTTTCCATAAGACAGTTTCTGTTTTAGGTAGCGTTTTGTTTGCAGGAAATCTGTGGTCAGCGCCCAGTTAAAAGTGAGTAAACCGTAAAGGAAAATAGAATAGTAATGCTGGAACTTGTGAAATCTTCTCCACTTGGTGTGCTTGGAAAATCTTAGAATACGTCCGGCTTCTAAATCTTCGTCGTGCCCTTGAATATTAGTATAAGTATGGTGAAGAACATTATGCTGAACCTGCCAGTTGTAGACATTACCGGCTAAAATGTAAATACTGCTTCCCATAAATTTATTGACCCATGATTTTGAAGAATAGGTACCATGATTACCATCATGCATGACATTCATCCCAACACCGGCCATACCAACTCCCATAAGAACTGTAAAGCCCAGCTTCCACAATTCATGAATGTCTAAAGTGAGGATTAAAAAATAAGGTGCTAACAAAATTGAAAACATCACAATGGTCTTTAAATGTAGTTTCCAATTACCTGTTTTTTTTATATTATTTTCTTTAAAATAGGAATTAACACGTTTGTTGAGGGTTCTCATAAATTCTCTGGAATCTCTCGTGTTAAAACGAACCTGGGAATAATTCATAAAATTTAGTTTCTAACTGCTTTTTTTAGATAATCACAGTTTTCATTATTTATGTTAACAAAAATAAAATTAAATTTTAATTAGCCACCAAAAAAATGCTTTTTAACGGCTGTTTAGCTGGCTTTAAAATTTTAATTAATTGAGTTTTAGTGTAAGTTTTTCAAAAACATGTTTAGGATCTTTATTTTTATAAAGCACTTGATAAACTGCATTTATAATAGGCGTTTTGGCTTTCTTGTCACCATCCTTGTTGCTTAAATAAAAAGCACTATCTGTCGCGTAATAGCCTTCAGCTACCATGGTCATTTCCATCATTGCAGATTTTACAGTATAGCCTTTACCAATCATATTTCCAAAATATCTGTTTCTGCTAAAATTCGAGTAACCGGTTACCAATAAATCACCGAGATATGCGGAATCGTTAATATTCCGCTTCATTTTGTAACGCTTTTTTATAAAACGCTTCATCTCACGAATAGCATTGCTCATCAGAACCGCCTGAAAATTATCCCCATAACCTAAACCATGCGCTATACCAGCTGCGATGGCGTATATGTTCTTTAGTACTGCAGCGTATTCAGTACCAATAGTATCTTCGCTTGTTGTACATTTAATGTAATCGCAACTGAGGCGCCTTGCCATCGTTTCGGCGGTAGAAAGATCCGAACAAGCCACAGTCAAATATGATAAGCGCTCCAAAGCTACTTCTTCGGCGTGACATGGACCGGTAATCACTCCGATTTGGTCTAAATCTAATCCAATAACATCATGAAAATACTCTCCGACTAATTTTTGGCTTTCAGGAAGTATCCCCTTAACGGCATTAAAAATAATTTTATTTTTAAATGATACCTCGACCTTATTTAAGGCTGACATTAAAAATGCTGAAGGAATTGCAATTATCAAAACATCAGAATTAGCCACAACCTTGTTGATGTCATCATCAAGCTGAAGCTTTTCCAAATCAAATTGAACAGAGCTAAGATAATCCTTATTGTGCTGATGTTGTTTTAAATAGTTTATAGCTTCTATATCTCTAAAGTACCAGTTGATTTCTGATACATTTTCGCAAAGAATTTTTGCCAAAGCCGTTGCCCAGCTTCCACTGCCTATAATACCTATTTTAAGATCGTCTTTTAACATGTAAATATAATTTCAAATTTAAGGAATTTCCCGTCAGTTAAATAAAAATAGAATCATAGATCTGTCCTATTAATATATCTGTAAAATAAAAGACAATAACATTTCAAGAATCGACAACAATAACTTTGTACTTATTAAATCTTATGAAAATAATTCCTTCGTAGTAATTAGTTGACAACAATTGGAAAAACACCTCTTGTTCCCATATCTACAACTTTTTCTCCCAATAGAGGTTCGTACCTTCCATTGTTATTATCATCTTCCCACTCAAAACTGTTATTTATAGAAATAACAACCTGAATATTGATATCTTCGGTAGGATTCTCAGGAATAACTAACGCCTGAGGAAAACGTCCTGTAACTACACAAGAACCCTCAGGCACGGGTGATGTCTCATCTATTGGATTGGGCACAGTTGTCTGAGGCGCATCTCCCTCAGTAACTTCGTTGAATTGAATTCCGGCTACCTCACCGACTGACTCCAAACCAAAATAACCCTGAAGCTTATTTGAATTAACTTCAATCGTTTGGTTTACAATAGTATAATTTTCAATGTAATTATTAAAGCCTAGGAATGAAGCTACAGTACCTTCGATATTCACATTATCGCTCAGATCTTCAGGCCAGTCTTCATTCAACTGAGCAGCGCCAGCTATATTATAAATTACTTTGTATTGTTGGTATCCTATAGAACTTCTAAAATATTCGTAAGTACCGGAATTGATCTCACTTAAAGGCACACTGTACATATTATCTGCTTCAGTCAAAAATAATTGTTTATCAAAATCAATTGCTTCACTACCACCTTCTGAATTAGTTGGTGACATAAAAGCTATTGAACCTGCATCGTATGGCGTAAATTTATCCGGATACAAGCCAATAAAATGCAAACCCAGAGTTTCAAAATCAGGATGTTGACCAGCATTGCCATCTGGTAAAGTCACAGGGTTGCCAAGATTATCTAATCTTTCTGCACTTGAATCCATCACAAATGTTATATTAAGCCTAGGTGTAGATGTATTTGATACATTGCTTTCTTCACAGGAAAAAGCAAAACTGGCTACTAACAGAATTAAAACAAATTTAGCTGACTTCATGAGTTAAATGTATTTATTCAAACTTTTACAAATAAAGATACATAGATTAAATAAACCCTTCAAATTTTTCTTTAATCTTCAATATAACCAAGGAATCACTAAGCTTAACTAGGAATTAAATATATTCTGAAGTGAGATTTAAAATCAGATTGGTTTTATCGGGTTTGAAAAATAAAAATTGAAAAATAAAAATTAAACAGATCGATCAGTATCAAAGTTTTCAAGATATTCTGCTACCCTTTGTACAAATTGCCCGCCAAGTGCACCGTTCACAACTCTGTGATCGTAACTATGAGACAAGAACATCTTGTATCTGATACCTATAAAATCTCCTTCAGGTGTTTCTATAACCGCAGGTACTTTTCTGATTGCGCCAAGTGCTAATATTCCAACCTGAGGTTGATTGATAATTGGCGTACCCATAATACTGCCAAATGTCCCAACATTGGTAACTGTATAAGTTCCGCCTTGTGTTTCGTCTGGCTTGAGTTTGCCTTGTCTTGCGCGGTCAGCCAAATCATTAACTTTTTTGGCCATGCCTAAAAGGTTAAGTTGATCAGCATCATGAATAACAGGAACAATCAGATTACCATCAGGCAAAGCTGCTGCCATACCAAGATTAATGTGTTTTCTTTTAATGATCTTATCACCATCAACTGATATATTAATCAGAGGAAAATCTTTAATGGATTTTGCTACAGCTTCCATAAAAATAGGCGTAAATGTCAATTTTTCCCCTTCTCTTTCCTGGAATGGTTTCTTATGCTTATTTCTCCAATTCCAAATGTTTGTTACATCAACTTCAATGAATGACTGCACGTGTGCTGAAGTTTGAGTGCTATGAATCATATGTTTGGATATAAGTTTACCCATACGACTCATTTCTATAACCTCATCTTCGGCATTGACGTTAACTGGTGTACTAATTGGTTTATGCTGTTGCTGTGTTTCCTGAGAGGTGTTTGACTTTTCGGTTGAGCTCGATTGTGATTCATCTTTGTTCTCAACGTAATTGAGCATATCATCCTTGGTTACTCTACCATCTTTTCCTGTGCCCTTTATTTTTTCTAGCTCACTTAATGAAATGCCCTCTTTTTTGGCAATATTCCTGACTAATGGTGAGTAAAATCTTTCTGATG
>CAJXVZ010000005.1 GCA_913062845.1 uncultured Psychroflexus sp. | reverse complement strand
GAGCTTTAAAGTGATTTCTGCAAGTATTTTCATCTTTAAAATGGGCAGTAAACGTAAATAAATTCATATCTTTAATTTTCTGTAATTCATACAAATATAATAAATTAGGTGTAATTACGGATATTCAAAATACATTAATTTTTCACCTTATTTTAGAGAAACGCTACCGCCTGAAGATTCATCTTTTGTGATTTTTACAGAAGGCTTATTATAGTATTTCACGCTACCTCCGCTTGATGCGCCGGCATCAAGAGTTTCCATAGGAAAAACTGATACACTCGAACCTGAACTGGCATCGGCGATAACATTTATGGCTTTATGGTCTTTCGCATCAATTTTCGAACCACTGGAGGAATCTGCTTCGAGAGAATCAGAATATCCTTTTAAAGTAAGGCTCGAGCCACTGGAAGAATCTGCCGTAACAGATGAACTTTTACCATTGAGTTCCAGCCTTGAACCACTGCTGGAACTTGCATCTACATCAGTAGATGATATTTTTAAAAACAATGTGGAACCACTACTGCTTTTACAAATCAGTTTTTCTGTTTTTACATCCAAATCAATTTGTGAGCCACTTGATGATGTTATTTCTACATCTCCAAAGGTCAATTGTTCTTCTGCAAACAAGCTTACGCCCGAGGAAGCTTTTACCAGTTTTAATTCGCCATTAAAATAAAGGGTAAGTTGTTTGGCATCCGCTTTGCCAATATTATCATCGCTTTTTGTACCAATTTTTAAGTATCCATTTTCATTGATCACTTCCAGTTCTTCAAGCAGGTTTTCATTAGCCTTGGCCACTAAACGGTTTTGATAGGAACGCACTAGTTCAACATCCCATCCGTTGGAAAAAGATACTTCATCAAAGTTTTCAAGGCTTTGTTCTTCTTCATTTACTTCACCGGTACCGGTGATGTTGTTGTAATTACCCATATTGCACTGTATGCTTGTAGCTAATAGTGCGAATGCAAAGATTTTAATTAGTGTTGTCATGATTTTGGTTTTTAAGATTTATTGTTGGTTTGTATTTATACAGACGTTCTATAGTTGTTTTTGTTTGCCTGATTTTTGAGAATTTATGCTGTCCTGATCTTCTAAAATACAATTTTTACATTTTAGCATGTTATCTTCAATTAAAAATATTTTGTCAAAAGGATCTTCAATTTTGTAATTTTCAAATCTGTTTTTGAGGAAATCATCTACATTTTCATTCATCGCAATTGATACGCCCTCAGGTAAGTAGATATCAATATCAATTCCTCTGGAGTTATATCTCAGGTCAATCGGTGCAAGCATAAAGGCATTTAAAGTGATTTTATTTTCTTCAATCTCATAATTATAGATCATCTTCTTTGATTGATCCCTGGCCTCATTTTCATTGAAATCATAAGTAAATTTTGAAATTCTGATGTACGCCTGATCATCTGTTGTTGAATGAAACTTAACATCTATATCAGAATCATAAAGCATCTTTTTATTATTTTCATCAAATACAGTTATACTTGAATTATGTCTGAAAGGCGTATTTGTATAATTTAAGTCGCCTTTCATTTTCACGAAC
The DNA here is from genome assembly GCA_913062845.1 of uncultured Psychroflexus sp. Taxonomy (GTDB): domain Bacteria; phylum Bacteroidota; class Bacteroidia; order Flavobacteriales; family Flavobacteriaceae; genus Psychroflexus. Next base: position 78,288 of record CAJXVZ010000005.1, on the reverse strand, counting down.
AATGTGTCGTTTTCCTGAATATTCAATGTATCTGTGATGACGTATTCCCCTCTTATTCTATTTCTGGACTCAGCGTTTATAGCTGAAAAAATTAGTGTTGCCACAGCAAGAACCCATATTGATACCATGCTGATACTAAAAGTAAGGTTTGGTCTTTTCACATTACTGAAAAGCATTTTTAAGCTGAAAATAAAAATAAACAGCATTGGTACCATTGCAGACACAAAAGCAGCTGTAATGATAAGCCATGTTGGAACTATACTGCTCATTATAAAAGCATCTGTTCGGATAAAATCATTGAAGTCTGCAGCAGCAAATAGTCCAACACCTCCAACGCCCAGGGCACTGAAAATTAAGCCTAACAAACCTATTCCGGATACCAACAGCAAAAGAAATCCTATTATTTTTAATATAACCTTTCCGAGGCTGAGCAGAAACTTTTCCAGTTGACTAAAGAAGCTGGATATACTGCTTTGTGCATTTTTAGAATGTTTTTCTACATCAACGCCTTTTATTTTTTCAGAGACATTGTCATAACCTTCTTTAATTTTTTTTTCAATATTCGATAGATTTACGGGCTCACCCTTCATTGCAAGCTTTTCAGCAGTTGTTTTGGCCTCGGGTACCAATATCCACAGGATGATATAAGCCAGTATTAACCAACCTGTCGAAAAAACAGTAAAAAGAATCCAGATCAATCTTATCCAAATGACCTCAACATTTAAGTAATGCGCCATACCGGCACTTAAACCACTGATGTATGCCATTTCCCGGTCTCTGTATAATTTCTTTTCAGCATTACCGGATGTCCTGGAGGAATTAGAATTATCATCTTCATCTGAAAGATTGTAATCTTCAGGTTGCCCCATCACTTTTATGACTTCATTCACATCATTATCGTTGATGACCTGTTTGTCAGATATCATTCGTTCTATAAAAAGCTCTGCAATTCTGGCTTCGATATCCTGTATGATTTCATCTCGGCTTTCTTCCTTAGAAAGATAGGTTTTGATATCATCCAGGTATTTTTTTAGAATTTTAAAAGCCTGCTCATCTATGTGGAAAATTTGATTAGCAATATTTATATCTAAAGTCTTGTTCATGATTACTTAGTTTTTTGATTGGTAATTGTTTTTACAGAGATCTGAAGATCTTCCCACGAATTTGATAATTCGCTGAGAAATTTAACCCCATCTTCTGTGAGTTTATAGTATTTTCTTGGTGGTCCGCCGGTAGATTCTTCCCATCTGTATTCCAGTAATCCGGCATTTTTTAAACGAGTGAGTAAAGGGTAGATGGTGCCCTCAACAACAATAAGCTTAGCGGTCTTCAGCTCTTCCAGTATTTCTGCAACGTAGGCATCGCTTTGCTTCAGGATCGAGAGTATACAGTACTCAAGTATACCCTTTCGCATCTGTGCCTTTGTATTTTCTATGTTCATAATGCTTTATTTTATCTATGACAAATACCACATATAGTAATATCTTTAGCAAAGATACGTATATAGGATGTTACTTTGTATTGCATAGTAGTAAAATTTAATATATTTTTAACATTTTGAGTTTAATTTTAGTTTGGAAAAATTACTTTATATTTACTCCAAAACTAAGATTTGGATCCCAATAAAATTAACAGGTTTCTTTTGTTTAAGCTACCATCAGCCTGGATATCTGGTGTTAGGGTTAAAGCTTTTAATAAAGAATATTGCCGGGTAAGCGTGAAACACCGTTGGATCAATCAAAACCCATTTAAAAGCATGTATTTCGCGGTACAAAATATGGCTGCTGAACTGAGTACAGGTGTGCTTGTCATGCAACATATCAAAATGCAAAACGTACCTATATCTATGCTGGTTATAAAAGCAGAATCTAAGTTTTATAAAAAGGCAACCGGTAAAATACATTTTGAATGTAATAGCGGTTTGTTAGCAGAAAATGCTATCATTAAAAGCCTGAAAGAGGATATATCACAACAAATTGAAATGCCGGTTATGGCACTTAATTCAAAAAATGAGGTTGTTTCTGAATTTAAATTCACCTGGAGCATCAAGCCCAAAACAAATCAAAAATGATAATTTTTGGTGGCCTCAGTTTTAATTTCATTTTTACCGAATAAATGATATGTATCAGGTTTTGCAGTAATGTAAAATTTGAATGATAACGCAGACAGAAAGAAAGTTTAATTTTGTCGAAAATATATTTCCCATGGCAGATTCCAGAACCTATGCCGGTAAGTTTCTTAGACGTATCAATGACAGAGTAAATTGGCATAGCCACTTTACACTTTTTTTATTGTCATTACTGGCTGCACTTGGTCTTTTCTATTTAGTTAGTGATACTGCATTTACAGACACGCAAAATTTTGTTCTTTTTATTTTATTTTTTTCAATTGCATTATGGGTCACTGAGGCTATTCCGCCTTTTGCGGTAGGTATTCTCATCATTGGTTTTTTGGTTTTTAGTATTGGAAATGACGACCCGGAAAATGTAAAAAAATACGTCCAAACCTGGTCAGATAGTGTGATTTGGCTGTTCTTAGGTGGTTTTTTTCTTGCCGAAGGTATGAAGAAAACAGGTTTAGACAAAGATCTGCTAAAGATTACAATACCAAAATTTGGTAATAAGTCTGAGATTATTCTTTTGGGTCTTATGATGTTAACCGCCATATTGTCTATGTTGATGAGTAATACCGCTACGACAGCCATGATGATCGCGACCATAACACCAATTTTAAAAAGTCTGGGTTCTCAGGCCGCGCTGTCTAAAAACTTACTGATTGGTATTCCGGCTGCGGCATCTATTGGTGGAATGGGAACCATAATTGGTTCGGCTCCAAATGCTATTGTGGTTGGAGCTCTTGAAGGTATGGGCATTCAGATTTCTTTTTTAGAGTGGATGTTGTTCGGAATTCCTATAGCACTTATTCTCATTCTTTTGTTTTGGTATGTTTTATTAAAAAAGAACCCGATCAAAACCAAAACCATGCAGCTGGATTATTTATTTAAAAATTCAGTACAAGAACGTATGCCGCAAAAGCATGCTCTGCTACATAAAAGATTGACGCTTATTATCCTTGTGTTAACATTGGTCTTGTGGTTAACATCTGGCTTTACGGGTATACCTGTTGCCGTGGTTTCCGGCGTACCAATTGTTGCATTAACCATGTTTTCCATCATAGAATCTGATGAGGTTAGAGCTTTGCCATGGGACACCTTAATGCTTGTTGCCGGTGGTCTGGCTCTTGGTCTGGCTGTTCAGGAACAAGGCTTAGCTCAGTATTTCGTCAGCCTGATTCCTGCTTCCGACATCAATCTTTATATTCTCTATATTTTGTTTGGATTGTTTACGGTTGTCTTTTCTAATATCATGAGTAATACAGCGACAGCAACAATATTTATCCCTATAGCCATTTCTCTTATCATGTCTATAGATGCGTCAAATGCCATAACATTACCTATGATCATTGGTTTGTCTGCCAGTTGCGCCTTGTTGTTACCGGTTTCAACACCGCCTAATGCCATTGCATTCAGTACCGGGATGCTAAAACAGTCTGATTTTAGGTTTGGTGGAATATTTGTAGGATTGCTTGGACCTGTGGTTGTAATCTTATGGTCTTTACTCATGGTGAGTTTGTTTTATTAAATATATCCTAATTGTAAATCTATTGGTACGTTTATTGTCGTCAAAGCCTATTTTTGACAGCAATTAATGCGCTTATGTACAGAACTTACTTAACAATTTTATTTCTTCAAATTTTTGTCGCTGGTTTTTCTCAGAATAATGAGGTCTCTGCAGACGACACAGAAATAAATAAAGCCTACGAATCCTATTTTCAATTACCGAGAACGTCCTTGTATACACATCTTAATAAAAGCAGCTATCTAAAAGGAGAAAATATTTGGTTTCAGGGATACGCCTATAACAGACAAACGCAGAATCTTGACACTGAAACAAGAAATGTTGAAATAAGCATTTACAATAACAATGGTGAAATATTAGATAAAAAATTATTTCTGGCCATAAATGGTTTATTCAGTGGTCAGGTATCGATAGATTCAACTTTTACCGATGGAGAATATTATATCAAGGCTGAAACCAGTTATTTGAAGAATTTCAGAGAAGATTATTCACATATCCAAAGATTTGAAGTTTTAGGAGAAGAGCAGGTCAAATCAAGTCAGAAAATTAAAGACTTTGATCTGCAGATTTTACCTGAAGGTGGGCAGATGGTTTATGGCTGTAAAAGCACTTTAGGACTCAAGTTGATCAATCAAAATGGTTTAGGTGTAAAATTTAACGCCGAATTGTATGAAAACGAAAAACCCTTACTTGATTTTTCGAGTAACCAATTTGGTCATACCAAAGTTGATTTTACACCAAAAGTCGGTATGAACTATAATGTAAAAGTGATTTTACCCGGTGGAGAAGTCATAAATGAAAAGATTTCAGATATCAAGACAGAAGGCTTTGTACTTAGTGTTAATAACATTGTACCCAAACAATCTATCTTCTATATCGCGTCAAATTTTATTTCAGACGAGGCCTACAATTCCATAAATGCTAAATTGATGGTACACCAGGAAGGAAAACACTTTGAGATTCCTTTGGATTTTTCTGCAGAGCAAAGAGAAATTGCCAAGGCGGTCAGTAAATCAACCTTATTTAATGGGGTTAACACAGTGACACTGATAATTAATGGACGACCAAAAGCTGAGCGGCTCATCTTTAACAGGTCCAATATTATTGACAAACCAGATCGTTTACAAATAACTCAAAAATCAAAATCTAACAGGGATTCCATCAATTTGAGTCTGAGCATGCCGGGTTTTGATAAAAATTCTGATCTCAGCATCTCCGTATTGCCCAAAGAAACTGTTTCGTATCTAAAAAATCAGAATATCTCGACTACATTCTTACTGGATCCTTTTGTACATGGCTATATCGAGAATAAAACCTATTATTTTAAAAATTCGAACAGACGCGTAGATTATGATTTGGATTTACTTTTGATGATTCAAGGCTGGAGCAAGTATAGCTGGGATAATATTTTAAATGAAGCACCCACACTCAAATTTAAAAGGAAAAATGGGTTAACCCAGAATTTAACCTTGAATGGAAGAATCCCGGGAAGAGCGAGTAAACTTTTAATATACAGCACTATATTTAACAAAAACCAGGTTTTCGATCTGACTGATGAAAAGAATACATTCAAACTAGAGAATAGGTATCCACTAATAGGTGAACGTATTGAAGCTTCATATTTGACCGATAAACAAAAGTTCTTACAGCCCAATTTTGTGGTAGGAACCCAATTGGATATGGCATTAAAGGATCTTAGCGATAGTCAATTATTGCCATCTATCTCTAATCTCAGAAAGGTCAAATTAGAATTAAACAGAAATGCTTTATATTCCAATTTTTTAAAAGGAGAGATGCTTGATGAGGTGGTCGTAAAATCAAAAAAAGAAGAAAAAGAAGCTCAAAATTATGTATCCAGTTTTAAGGATAATACGACAACAGTTGATGAAGATTTTGCAAATACTTATCCTTTCCTGTCCGATTATTTAAGTACTAAAGGCTTTATAGTTCAAGACGTTGCAGGTACATTTAGCATAAGAACACAAGCCCGGGTTTCTATATCAGGCAGTAATGCACCTGCCATCTTTTTAAATGGTATTTTGCTGAATGATCTGAGTATTCTGGCCGGTAGCAGGACATCAGATTATAAAGAGATCTATGTGGATAAGTCCGGTTATGGCGGCGGTGTACAGGGTGCTGCTGGTATCATTAGGCTTCAGCAACGGCTTGATGCATTATTCACCGGCGATGGAAATACAGAAACAGAATTGCCCTACGCTCAATTTGAAGTCAAAAAAGGTTTCGAAGCTCCTAAACAATTTTATATGCCTGAGTATTCTTTTTACCAAACGGAATCTTTTAAACAAACAGGAACAATTGGTTGGTTTTCAAATGTAAAAATAAGTGCAGGCAAAAGTACAGACCTTCAGATCTTTGATACAGGCTTAAAAGACATTACACTTTTTATAGAAGGCATTGCTGAAGACGGAACTTTGATCAATATAGACAAGCAGGTCAATCTTCAAAATTAATATTTTGTTGATGAGTTAGTACTTATGGCATAAACTTTGGTTTGTACTATAAAACAAGCCTTATGAAGTCTTCCATAGCCATTTTACTCCTGATTTTTACCTTCAATTTTTCATTCGCGCAGCTCTCAGAAACCAATATTAACAAATCATCAAGTTCCTATGAAAAATATTTCGAATTACCCAGAAAATCATTGCATCTACATCTTAATAAAAGCAGTTACCTAAGAGGTGAAAAAATCTGGTTTCAGGGTTATGCTTATAACCGAAAGACACATAACCTGGATTTAAATACAAGAAACGTTGAAGTAGGTGTTTATAATGATGCCGGAGAAATTTTAGATAAAAAACTCTTTCTGGCCATAGGCGAATTATTCACCGGTCAAATTTCTATAGACTCCACTTTTACAGACGGTGAGTAATACTTGAAAGCAGAAACCAATTACATGAAGAACTTCAAAGAAGATTACACTCATGTGCAAAGGTTTGAAGTTTTAGGTGAAGAAATAGAATATAACAATAAACGTAAGAAAGCATTCGACTTACAATTACTCCCTGAAGGTGGTAACCTGGTCTATGGGTGCAGGAGTAATCTGGGTTTAAAATTGATAAATCAAAATGGCCAGGGCATCAGATTTGATGCTGAGTTATTTGAAAATGAAAACCCGATTTCTAACCTCAGAAATATAAAATTAGAATTGTCAAATGATAAAATCTATAATAATTTTCTAGATGGAGAAGTGTTAAATGAAGTCGTTATTCAGGGAGACCCAAAATGGAAAAGTGAATCAAGACGCTGGATGGAGAGTGATTGGGGAGAATACACAGAAATTGACGAGGATTTTGCCACCAGATTTCCAACCTTATTAGACTATTTGGCAACAAAAAATTATTTTAGAGTTGGGGATAGAATAGCTGACAGACCAAATGATACTGAACGTACAAGATATCCAGCTGTATTTCTAAATGGGTTTAAATTACGAAATCAACAAATATTGTTTACGACTAGAACTCAGGATTTTGAAGAAATATATATTGACAGAAGTTGGATGGAACCAGGTTCATTTTCACAGAATGGTGTCATCACACTCCACTGGAGAAAAACTCCTATTTTCAATGATTTTGATGATGTTTACCCACTCGCCAGAATTGTTATGGAGAATGGCTTTGAGCCCCAAAAAGACTTTTATACGCCAAAATACAAATTTTTTAATACCCCTGTTTTTGAGCAATCAGGGACTATAGCCTGGTTTCCTGAAGTTTCATTAGAGGTTGGAGAAACCATCAAACTTCCAATTTTAGACACCAAACAAAAGAACATTAAATTGTTCATCGAAGGGATCACCGAAGATGGTTCATTGATCAATATTGAAAAAGAAATTGAAATTAAATAAACTAAAACTCTGAGGTAAAATGAAACTTAATCGACTTGTATTTACCCTGAGTCATTTGAAGTGAAAACGCAGAATCAGCCAGGAAGACTAGCTGGTTCTGCTTATCTCTTGCCAGATACTTTGCTTTTACGCGTTTAAATTCTTTAAATTCTTCACTTTTTTCATCGTCAACCTCAATCCAGCAGGCTTTGTGCACGTTTACATTTTCGTAAGTACATTTTGCGCCATATTCATGTTCCAATCGGTATTGGATGACTTCGTATTGAAGCGCACCAACCGTTCCTATGATTTTTCTGTTGTTCAATTCCAGAGTGAATAGCTGGGCGACACCTTCATCCATCAATTGACTAATACCTTTGTCTAATTGTTTCGACTTCATAGGATCAGCATTGTTGATGTACCTGAAGTGCTCCGGTGAAAAGTTAGGGATACCTTTATACATCAGTTCTTCACCTTCTGTCAATGTATCGCCTATTTTGAAATTACCCGTATCGTGCAGACCAACAATGTCTCCTGGAAACATTTCATCTACAATTTGCTTTTTCTCTGCAAAGAAGGCATTAGGACTAGAGAATTTTAAGGATTTTCCGTGCCTGACGTGCAGATAATTTTTGTTCCTTTCGAATTTACCGGATACGACCTTAACGAAAGCTAATCGGTCTCTGTGCCTTGGATCCATATTGGCATGGATCTTAAAGACAAAGCCTGTAAATTTATCTTCATCAGGCTTGACTTCTCTGATATCACTCATTTTCGGTCTTGGCGATGGGGCGATTTCTATAAAACAATCTAATAATTCTCTGACGCCAAAATTGTTCAGTGCAGATCCAAAAAATACAGGTTGTAATTCGCCGTTCTTGTATGCGTTAACATTAAAGTCCGGATATACGCCTGTGGCCAATTCGACTTCTTCTCTCAGGTTCTCGGCGGCAGTTTCGCCAATAAGTTTATCCAGTTCCGGTGTGCCGAGATCTTTGATTTCAATGGTATCTTCTATATCTTTTCTGGGATCACCGGTAAACAAGTTGATGTTACTTTCCCAAATATTGTAAATGCCTTTAAAGTCATAGCCCATACCAATAGGGAAACTCAAAGGCGTTACTTTTAAATCTAATTTCTGTTCAACTTCATCCAGTAATTCAAAGGCGTCTTTTCCTTCACGGTCCAGTTTATTAATAAAAACAATCATCGGGATATTTCGCATTCGGCAAACTTTTACCAGCTTTTCAGTTTGCTCTTCAACCCCTTTAGCGACATCAATCACAACGATAACACTATCAACCGCAGTTAAGGTTCTAAAGGTATCTTCTGCAAAATCCTTGTGTCCCGGTGTGTCTAAAATGTTGATTTTGTTGTTTTTGTATTCAAAACCAAGTACCGAAGTCGCTACAGATATTCCACGTTGGCGTTCAATTTCCATAAAGTCACTGGTAGCGCCTTTTTTGATCTTATTGGATTTTACTGCTCCGGCTTCCTGAATAGCGCCTCCGAAGAGCAATAATTTTTCAGTTAATGTGGTCTTTCCGGCATCCGGGTGAGATACGATCCCAAAGGTTCGTCGTCGGTTGATTTCGTCTTTAAATTTCATGCTGCAAAAATAATTTTTTAACTAAAACTGGGCTTAAGTATGATGAAATCTTTTTGAGACTCATTTTTTAGCTGAAAAAGACCAAAAAAATTAACATATACACCAAAGACAAAAAATTATGATTTAATTTTGCAAAGAAAGCGCGCGCATGAATTCTTATTCCAAAATTCAATTTGAAGGCTTTACCTACGACGATGTCCTTCTTGTTCCCAATTATTCTGAAGTTTTACCACGCGAAGTCAGCATTAAAACCAGACTTTCAAGAAATATAGAGCTTAATGTCCCGATCATTTCTGCAGCCATGGATACGGTAACAGAATCTCGAATGGCAATCGCCATCGCCAGAGAAGGCGGGATAGGGGTTTTGCACAAAAATATGACAATTGCTGAGCAGGCCACTAAAGTAAGAAAAGTGAAACGTGCTGAAAGTGGAATGATTATCGATCCGGTGACGCTTCACGCCCATGCTACTGTAAAAGACGCTAAAAATTCCATGAAAGAACATAGCATTGGAGGCATACCTGTAGTTGATGATAACAATAAACTTGTAGGTATCGTTACTAATAGAGATTTGCGTTTTGAAACAGAGGATAACAAAGCCATTGCAGATGTCATGACCAAAGAGAATCTGGTCACAACCGTTGAAGGCACATCACTCAAGCAGGCTGAAGTCATTCTGCAAAAATATAAGATTGAAAAACTACCGGTTGTAAAGGGCGATAATGAGTTGGTAGGTCTAATTACATTTAGGGATATCACAAAATTGACCCAAAAACCACTGGCTAACAAAGACCAGTACGGAAGACTTAGAGTTGCTGCAGCCATTGGCGTAACGGCCGATGCACAAGAGCGTGCTGAAGCACTAATTAATGCAGGTGTGGATGCCATCATTATAGATACCGCTCACGGTCATACGAAAGGCGTAGTATCTGTCTTAAAAGAATTAAAGGCCAATCATGACAATGTAGATGTAATCGTTGGTAACATTGCTACGGCCGAAGCTGCAAAATATCTGGTAGATGCCGGTGCAGATGCTGTAAAGGTAGGTATCGGACCAGGTTCAATATGTACGACCAGAATCGTTGCTGGTGTTGGTTTTCCGCAATTGTCTGCCGTGATGGAAGTTTACGAAGCTTTAAAAGATACCGATGTGCCTATCATCGCTGATGGCGGTATCCGCTACACTGGAGATATTCCAAAAGCCATAGCAGCCGGCGCAGATTGTGTGATGCTGGGTTCTCTACTGGCAGGAACCAAAGAATCTCCGGGTGAAACCATTATATACGATGGAAGAAAATACAAATCCTATCGCGGAATGGGCTCCATTGAAGCCATGAGCAAAGGTTCTAAAGACCGTTACTTTCAGGATGTAGAAGACGATATCAAAAAACTGGTACCGGAAGGCATCGTTGGCCGTGTGCCTTACAAAGGCGAATTGTTTGAAAGCATGAACCAGTTTATTGGCGGACTTCGAGCAGGAATGGGCTATTGCGGCGCAGCTTCGATTGATGATCTAAAGAAGAACGGAAGATTTGTTAAGATCACTTCCTCCGGAATTCATGAAAGTCATCCTCACAATGTGACGATCACTAAAGAAGCTCCAAACTACAGCAGATAATAAAAGATTATGATCATTACAACAACCCCAGAAATTCAAGGCAAAGTAATTCAAAACTATTATGGAATAGTTACAGGAGAAACTATTATTGGCGCAAATGTATTCAGAGATTTTTTTGCCAGCATCACAGATATTGTAGGAGGAAGATCAAAATCTTATGAAAGTGTTTTAAAAGAAGCAAAGGATACAGCGATTAAAGAAATGCAGGAAAAAGCTCAGATGAAGGGCGCAAATGCCATTGTTGGTGTAGACTTAGACTACGAAACCATTGGTAATGGCATGCTGATGGTTGTTGCTTCCGGAACAGCAGTTTCTTATTAACCGGTATTTTTCAATTTAAAACTTTCTATTACTTTTAAGGTTTTTTGTAGCCTTTAGGATTCATAATTCCTTTAAATTTGCAACTTTTCAATTGAAAACCCTTAATGGCCAGACAAAAGAAAACTTCAGATTTACCTAAAACAAAGCTGAGCAAAGAGAATTTAAAACGCTCTTTGAGGCTTTTCAAATACATAGGTCCGCATAAGTGGAAGCTTGTTATTGGTATGGTTTTTCTTGGGCTAACCGGTGCTACAGCTTTGTTGTTTCCCAAACTTATGGGTGATTTGATAAAAACCGCTGATTTCAGTTCAGAAGATATCAATAGAATGGGATTGTGGTTACTGGTTTTATTCACTGCTCAGGCGATATTTTCATTTTTTAGAGTGGTACTTTTTGTAAATGTTACTGAAAATATGCTGTGTGCTATTCGACAGGATGCCTACAATACATTGATCAAAATGCCGATGTCTTTTTTTTCCGGACGACGCGTAAGTGAATTGAATAGCCGAATTGCAGCAGATATTGGTCAGATACAGGATACTTTTACCACGGGAATAGCAGAATTTTTAAGACAAATCATTATAGTGGTTGGTGGGATTGCAATGCTTTTTTTTACCTCTGTAAAGTTGTCTCTGCTCATGATTGCGACAATTCCTGTATTCGCCATAGTCGCCGTCGTTTTCGGACGTTACATTAAAAAACTGTCTTCTCAGGCACAGGATAAGGTCGCAGATTCTAATACCATCGTAGGTGAAACGTTACAAGCTATAGCTGATGTCAAAGCATTTACCAATGAATTTTTTGAAATACGAAAATACAAGTCAGCCGTTTTGGATATCAAATCAATTGCGATTAAAGGCGGTTTGGCCCGAGGTGCCTTTTCATCCTTTATCATCTTTTGCATTTTTGGTGCTATCGTATTACTGGTTTGGTATGCTGTAAAACTTCAATATGCCGGTGAGCTAGGTCAGGATGAATTGATCACTTTCATCCTTTATACCATTTTTGTGGGTGCTTCTATTGGTGGTTTGCCCATTCAATATGCTCAAATTCAAAAAGCCGTAGGTGCAACCGAAAGGGTTTTCGATATCATAGATGAAACGCCTGAAGACCTTAAAGAGGAAAAGATCAAAAACGCTATTGTCGGGAATCTGGAATTTAGAAATGTCCATTTCGCTTATCCGTCAAGACCGGATGTCCGGGTTTTAGATGATATGAGTTTTGATATTCCTAAGGGGAAGTCTACCGCCTTGGTTGGAACAAGCGGTGCAGGTAAATCAACCATTGCCAAGTTGATTTTACGATTTTATGATCCGCAAAAAGGTGAAATCTTATTTGATGATAAGCCGGCAGCTGATTATGATTTACATGAACTAAGACAGCAAATTGCCATAGTTCCACAGGAGGTTTTATTGTTTGGAGGTAGCATAAGGGATAATATTGCTTATGGTAAACCAAATGCAACCGAGGATGATATCATTATGGCGGCCAAACAAGCCAATGCACATGATTTTATCATGTCCTTTCCTGAGCAATACGATACTCAAGTAGGAGAGAGAGGCGTACAACTTTCTGGTGGACAGAAGCAACGTGTTGCCATTGCACGTGCAGTTTTAAAAGATCCGGTGATTTTAATATTGGATGAAGCCACAAGCTCATTAGATACAGAATCTGAATTATTGGTTCAGGATGCCTTAGAAAAATTGATGGCCAATAGAACTTCAGTAATCATTGCGCATAGACTATCAACCATCAAAAAAGCAGATCAGATTTTTGTTCTGGAAAATGGTCAGATAACTGAAAAAGGCAACCATCAAAGCCTGTTAAGTGACGAATCCGGATTATATCATAAATTGATTAATATTCAGACGCAGGTTGAGGGATAAGATATTGTCGATATGCTCTTGTGTTAATTAATGTCTCTTAAATGAGAGACATTATTATATCTTTTTGTACATTTTACTAAAGACAATATTGTTAACTCTTTTTCAATATCAAAAGTCTAACTAAAACTTCATTAATTTCATTATAAGTACTACATTTGTGTCAATTCAAACAGAATAAATGGCAGAAGAAGAAAACGACAATTCTTTAGAACAATCAGACGGACGGGGAGACGATATTCAAAATGATGAGCTGATCAAAGTAACCGGGATGTACAAGGACTGGTTCCTAGATTACGCGTCTTATGTGATTCTCGAAAGAGCAGTTCCGGCTTTGGAAGATGGTTTTAAACCTGTTCAGCGTCGTATTCTGCATTCCATGAAAGATCTTGACGATGGACGCTACACCAAAGTGGCCAACATTGTCGGTCATACCATGCAATACCATCCGCATGGTGACGCCAGTATCGGCGATGCCATTGTTCAGCTTGGTCAAAAAGACCTGTTGATCGATACCCAGGGAAACTGGGGAAATATCCTTACCGGAGACAGTGCTGCTGCTTCACGATATATTGAAGCCAGATTATCTAAATTTGCCCTGGATGTAGTTTTTAATCCTAAAACGACGAAATGGCAAATTTCTTACGATGGTCGTAAAAACGAGCCCGTTCATCTTCCGGTTAAATTTCCTATGGTTCTGGCTCAGGGTGTTGAAGGAATTGCTGTCGGTTTAAGCACCAGAATTCTGCCACATAATTTCTGTGAGCTTATCGAAGCCTCTATTAAACATCTTAAGGGTGGACGCTTTAAATTATATCCTGATTTTCCGACCGCGGGAATCATGGATGTTTCAGATTACAATGATGGACTTCGCGGCGGAAAGGTCAGGGTCAGGGCAAAGATCAATATCAGAGACAAGAAAACCCTTGAAATTACTGAAATTCCTTTTGGTACGCATACCGGTTCATTAATTGATTCCATCTTAAAAGCCAACGAAAAAGGAAAAATCAAGATCAATAAGATTGAAGACAACACGTCTTCTCAGGTTGAAATTTTAATCCACCTGCCTTCAAATATTTCACCAGATAAAACCATTGATGCACTATACGCTTTCACCAACTGTGAAGTGTCTGTATCGCCATTGAGTTGTGTCATTATCGATGATAAACCTCAATTTATTCCCGTTTCTGAACTTCTTAGAAAAAGTACGGATAAAACGGTTGAATTACTGAAACGCGAACTGGAAATCAAACTAGGCGAGCTTGAAGATCAATGGCATTTTGCATCACTTGAACGAATTTTTATAGAAAACCGGATCTATCGGGACATAGAAGAGGTCGAAACCTGGGAAGGCGTTATTGAAGCCATTGACGAAGGCTTGAAGCCGCACATCAAGCACCTTAAGCGCGCTGTAACCAGAGATGATATCATCAGGCTGACAGAAATAAGGATTAAACGTATTTCTAAATTTGATCTGGATAAAGCCCAACAAAAAATTGAAGCTTTAGAAGCAGAAATCGAGAGTGTAAAATACGATTTAGAACATCTGATTGATTATGCTGTAGCCTATTTTAAAAGACTTCTGGAGACTTATGGCAAAGGAAAAGAGCGGCAAACAGAAATAAGACCCTTTGAAGATATTGAAGCTTCAAAAGTTGTGATCAGAAATACTAAATTGTACGTCAACAGGAAGGAAGGTTTTATCGGAACGACCCTTAGAAAAGAAGAGTATGCCTTTGATTGCAGCGATATTGATGATATCATTTGTTTTACGGAGGACGGTAGTATGATGGTGACCAAAGTTGATAAGAAAACTTTTATAGGCAAGAACATCATTTACGTTGGCATCTTCAAAAAGAAAGATAAACGCACCATTTATAATTTCATTTATAAAAATGGTCAGGATAATGTCAACTACGTCAAGAGATTTGCTGTAACATCTATCACCAGAGATCGTGTTTATAAGTTAGCACAGGACCATAAGAATTCCAGGGTGCTTTATTTTTCAGCGAATCCAAATGGCGAAGCTGAAGTAATAACGGCTTTTTTAAGACAAAAAAAGAACGTAAGAAAGGTCAAATTCGATTTTGATTTTTCAGATCTGGCTATAAAGGGTAGAAATGTAAAAGGAAATATTCTCACTAAACTTCCAATCAAAAGTATAAAACTCAAGGAGGAAGGCGTTTCTACCTTAAAGCCCAGAAAAATTTGGTTTGATGAAACGGTAAGGCGAATCAATGTCGATGGTCGCGGAGAATTGGTGGGCGAATTCAGAGGAGAAGACAGAATTCTCATTATTACCCAGTCAGGCCGATTGCGAACCATACGTCCCGAACTTACAGCACACTTCAATGATGATATCATTGTTTTGGAAAAATGGATTCCCAAAAAACCTATCTCTCTGGTATATTGGGAAGGTGAGAAAGAGCGATTTTATGTCAAGCGTTTTTTAGTAGAAAACGAAGAAAAGGAAGAGATAATCATCACCGATCATCCGGATTCTCAATTGGAATTGGTGTCTACGGATTATATTCCTCAAATTGAAATTCAATACACCAAAGAAAGGGGTAAGGACAGAAAACCTAATGATATAGTTAACCTACAGGAATTCATCAACATAAAAGGGATCAAAGCCATGGGTAACCAACTCACTACTGAAAAAGTCAACCAGATTGACCTTATAGAGCCTATCCCATTTGAACCCGAAGAAGACAAGCCTGCCGATGAAATCGAAGTTGTTGATGAAGAAGGTGTGTCATCGGAAAATCACTCCGGAGACGACAACGAGGATCAGGAGCCACCACAAAGCTCGGACAATAGCCAACCCACATTATTTTAAACCATGACCAATCCTACGATTGTAGCTATAGACGGCCATTCTTCAACCGGAAAAAGTACAGTTGCCAAACGTCTGGCAAAACATTTAAAGTTCATTTATGTCGATTCCGGAGCAATGTACAGAGCGGTAACTTTGTTCGCTCTGAAGAAAGGTTGTTTTGACGATAATGGCCTAAATGAAGTTTCACTTATCAATCAACTCGATGACATTTCGATTGATTTTAAATTTGATAACGATACCCAAAAGAGCCAGATCATGCTGAATGGTGAAAACGTTGAAGATTCCATCAGAGGAATGGAGGTGTCTCAGCGTGTCAGTGCTGTTGCTGCCATTCCTGAAGTCAGAGAAAAGTTAGTCGCATTACAAAGAGAAATGGGCAAAAAGCACAGCATCATTATGGACGGACGTGACATTGGTTCTGTGGTCTTTCCTGATGCCGACATCAAATTTTTTATGACCGCAAGCGCTGAAGAGCGGGCGAGGAGACGTTATGAAGAATTAAAAGCCAAAGGTGACGCAACCTCTTATGAAGAAATTTTGGAAAACGTAAAGGCCAGAGATCATATGGATTCTACCAGGACACATTCTCCATTGGTAAAAACCGATGATGCCATATTGATCGATAATACAAATTTGTCTCAGGATGAGCAGTTTGAGAAGATGCTTAAAATGATAAAGTAGTAAAATGCGTTTATTTTTTCCTGTTTTAGTTATAGTCTTTTGTATAAACTTCACCACAGCACAGGAAGACTCTAATAACTTTAAGATCACCGGTCAGGTATTGGATGGTCTTAAGAAAAGAGGAAAAATAAAATTACATTTTAAGGATCAGGATAAAATTTTGGAAGCAAAAGTCAGAAATGCTAAATTCGTTATTGAAGGCTATACAAGTGATGAAGCTCAGGTTTGGTTTGAATATCAAAATGTCAGGTCTTCACCTTTTTATATTGAAAAATCGGAAATAGACCTTAAGGTCTCAAAGGCGAAGCTTCATAGAAAATCAAAAAGAGACATAAAAATTTGGCGGGTTTGGGACATAAAGGGTTCATCGACAGAAGCATTGAATGATGATTATAGAAAATTTTATAGCCGGAATTATAAAAATAAAAGGTTTGGTTATTTGTTATTCAATTACCTAAGTGAAAAAGTGAACACCTATCCTAAAAATAGATTGTATTTTGATATTATTTTTGAGCTTTCTGAAGACCATGACTATTTAAGTAAAAAGCAATTTCTTTCCATCATTGAAAAAATGGATCTGTCAGAGATTGGTCCAGTTGAATTAAGACAGCTCTCAGAAAACATAAACAGAAATGATTATTGATCGCTTCATGTATTAACTTGAAAAAATGAAATTTTTTGCCCTCATCATATTTTTTGCATTTACTCTTTTTTGTTATCCACAAAAGAGCTTTGAACTGGATTTGGAAATTGAAGGGCTTAAAAGAGGCAAAGTCGAATTAAAATTTCTTGGCTTCAATAAATCACTCTGGTCTAAACTTAAGGATGGGAAGGTCAAAATCACCGGTGAACTGGTCAGACCTGCAAGGGTCGTGCTTAGATACAAAGATATTTTCTCAAGACCATTTTATATTGAAAACAGTAAAATGAAAATGGTTTTATTCAAAGATACAATCAGAGGAAATTTTCAAAGTAATAAGCCACATTTTGCCTTCAATTTTTCGAAATTAAATGGAAGTTTGACAAATGATATTTATGAGAATTTCAAAATATTTGAGAGTCGGAACAAAA
The DNA here is from genome assembly GCA_913062845.1 of uncultured Psychroflexus sp. Lineage (GTDB taxonomy): Bacteria > Bacteroidota > Bacteroidia > Flavobacteriales > Flavobacteriaceae > Psychroflexus. The sequence goes on along the minus strand of CAJXVZ010000005.1, from coordinate 60,787 downwards.
ATAACCCCACATTTGAGTATGATCTGTTCAATTATTTAAATGAAAAAATAGATCAATATTCGGGCAATATTGTTTTTGTAGACATTATCAATGAATTATATAGCAGGCAGACGTACTTAAATTACGCTCAATTGATAAAGCTTTTAAATAAATTAGACTTAACAAATTTAGATCGGAAATCTATGATGACCTTGAAAGACAACATTAAAATATATAGGTTGTTTAGTGTAGGAGATGTTTTTCCGGATGAAAACGTACAGGGAATAAATGGAGGAACATATAGGATAAAAGAGTTTCTTAGCGATTATACTTTAATAGATTTTTGGGCTTCATGGTGTAAACCCTGCCGGGCTAAACATCCAAAAATTAAAGCCTTATATTCAAAGTACCATGAAAATGGTTTTAATGTGATAGGTGTTTCAAATGATAAGCATATAGAGAAATTAAAACTTGCCATAAAAAAAGATGAGCTGCCCTGGGATAACTTCTTGTCCCATACTTTATACAAAGACCTGCTCATCTCTTCGATACCTTATACCTTCCTAGTTGATAAAAATGCGCGAATAGTAGGCGTAAACATGACGACTAATGAAATTAAAGGTTTTTTAAAAGAAAATCTGAGGTGAACTTTCTCCTGAATATCAGCACTCATAAAGTTTACGAAATCTTAATAGCCTGTACAGACTGGTAAGTATTTTATAAATTTGCTTTATAGTCAGTATAAAATGAATTTTAACATCAAAGAAGAATCTCCTTTAGAAATTAAAGTAAGTTTTCAAAAGCTTATATCTCAATATGAAAATCTAAAGGATTCTGATAATATCATAGTTGCAAATACCGCAAAAACGCTTCTTAAGTACGTCGAGGAACATCCTCAACTCAAAGGGGAATTTACAAGCATCGAACAACTTGATGCTGTAAAAGATGAAGTCCGGTTCTTACTTCAGGATTTATTTAATCCCATTCTTACAAAAAATGAAATAAAAACAGCCGGAATACCTTTCAATAAGCACGTTTTTATGATGACAGAACGCTTCAGGAATACTTTTGAAGTTAACAATGATAATATCAATCATCATATTGTAAACTTGCACAGCGAACACTGGTATATTATAGCCTGTTCTATAATCCTTAAGGCATGCTATGGTTACAACCTTGATTTCAGGCGTCCGTTTTTTTACAAAATTCCTGATCAAAAGGGAGTTATCAAATATTATAAAATTTTGTTTAACGCCGATTTTATTGAAGTTTTTCCAAAGCAAAATACACCTGCAATCACAAAAGAAGATTACGATTTACTTCTGGATAATTTTGATAATATAGAACTTTGGAAAGAAAAATTTCCACTCTATTCATATGAGTTTAAGGGTTTTTTGATCTCTAATATATTTGATGTTACAAACGATCAATCAATTTCCAATATTAAAACCGCTTTAATTGGTCAGGAAAAACAGGATGAAAACTTTATGGACAATTTTCATAATGTGTTTCAATCTTTGTTAGGCACCGAGAATATCAAAGTAGGCTTTACAAAATACAATCAGGCAGATGATACTTTTGAAAAGGTATATGGCTTTCATATTGATAACTATTTGATCAATACTTTCGATAAGATTAAGAGCAGTGAGGCCTTATGCAGCTGGTCTTATGACAGGATTTTTAAGGATAAGAAGTTCTTTTCAATTTCAGATGTAGATAAGTCATACAAAGAAAAAAAAGATGCTCCTCATCTAAATATTCTTAAAGAAATGGATGTGAAAAGTGCCATTTTCGCCCCAATTGCGAAGAATGATGAAATCATGGGTATTTTAGAAATCGTTTCTGATGTGCCACAGCTTTTGAATAGCGTAAATGCACAGAAGTTAGCTGATGTCATGCCTTTTATTGTATCGGCAGTAGAAAGGTCAAAGAACGAGGAAGAAAATTTGATTGATGCCATTATCCAAAAAGAATGTACATCCATTCACCCAAGCGTTCACTGGCGATTTGAAGATGAAGCCAAAAAATACATCCTCAATCAATCCCTTGGTCAGGAACCGGTTTTTAACTCCATAACCTTCGATAATATCTACCCGCTTTATGGACAGATTGATATCAAAGGTTCATCAGATGCACGAAACAAGGCAACCATTAATGACCTTAATCTTCAACTTCAGAAATTGAAAAATATCTTTGAACTGGCTACAAGATCAACTAAACTTCCTATTTATGACAAATTCCTTTTTCAAATTAATGAATATTTAGCCAGCCTAAATGAATTTTTTCAAATTGATAGCGAACATCAGATCAGTAATTTTATCTCAAAGGATCTTCATCCTGTATTGGAACATTTGAGGTCTAAAGGTAACTTGCTTTCAGAAATTTCAGAGTATTTTGAATTACTGGATAAAAACACCAAATCTTTCTATAGTTTTAGAAAAGATTACGATCAAAGTATCACAAAGATCAATAAGCATATGGCTTCTCTACTCGATGAGAAACAGACTGATGCACAGGCCATGTATCCACATTATTATGAAAGGTTTAAAACTGATGGTGTTGAACATAATATGTATATTGGAGAATCCCTTACAAAAGAAGATAGTTTTAACCTGATATACCTCTATAACCTTAGACTTTGGCAGCTGCAAATCATGTGTGAAATGGAGAATGAGTATTACAATATGCAGTCAGAGTTGAATGTAAAGCTGGATGTGACCTCAATGATTTTGGTGTTTAATCAGCCACTATCTATTAGTTTTAGAATGGATGAAAAGCAGTTTGATGTTGATGGCACTTATAATGCCAGATACGAGATCGTAAAGAAGAGGGTCGACAAAGCTTTTATAAAAGGTACAAAGGAAAGAATAACGCAAAAAGGAAAAATCACTATAATTTATTCTCAGAAAAGTGATGAGAAAGAATACCTTCAATACATCAAGTTCCTGCAGGCAAAAAATTATCTGGATTCAGAAGTAGAAATATTGGAACTTCAGGACCTTCAGGCGGTTTCAGGTCTTAAGGCTTTAAGGGTTGGCGTTTTGTATCACAGTAAACATAATAAGGAATATTACAGTTTTTCTGACCTTATGAATGAAATAAGCTGATCACATATTACCTCCACCAATAATAAAGGCTATTGCAAAAGAGATCACACTTATAACTATACCTATCATAAAGACTGTATAAGTTGTTCTTAAGAGGTTATATTTTCTGTTGAGCACCAGTCCAAGGTAATATAAATCCTTGGTAAGATTGCCATAAAGGTACCTTTTGTCTTCCATAACTTCCTGCATAGCCCAGTCAAAGTCTTCAAGTTTCATTTGATGAAAATTGCCAAAGAACATGATGTTCACTTTTTTTTCCATAACATCCTTTTTGGTGAATTTACCTTCGGTGACATTTGGTCTCGTGGCCAGGACGGACAGAATGATACAGATGACCGTAAACACCAAGAATATTAAAGTCGGGTAGATGAGGTAGTCGTTTGAAGGGTTGTCTAATTTTGGAATCAGGTTAGACAGTGCAACAGAAACAATAATAGCATTCACCGATAATAAAATATTGGCTTTGGTATCGGCAATGTCGCTTAATGTAATGTGATTTCTTAAGGCCACCCTGAACATGGTTTGAATGCCTCTGTCCGGTAATTCTAATTTATCTTTCTTAAGCGCAAGAGATTCCTTCTTCTGTTTGATCTTTAAATTCCCCTTTTTTAATTTGTCCAGTCTTTTAAGGAGCTTAGCCAGATTCTTATTCTTTTGCTGTATCCAGTTTGAATTTGCCGAAATGGTGTAGTAAACGTGATCAGAAATAAAATCTATATTTATTTTTAGCCATTCTTCACCACTATAAAACTTATCTGAGGTCAATTCCCATTCTTTTTTCAGCAGGCTGGCATATTCTTCATAATCACTGCTGGATACATGTGCACAGTCAGCATCCTTTAATATAGCTTCCGCCTGGTTCTTTGGTTTTTTTATCACATGTGTTACCCGAATCAATTGCTTTATGCTATTAAAATCCTCGGGAGATATGTTCTTATCTTTTAAAAAGCTTTCTGCAATCAGGATACTTTCTTCTTCGTGATTGTTAATTTTTTGGGTATAACCGGTGTCATGAAACCAAGCAGAGATCAATAACAGGTCAGCCTGTTTTTTTTCAATCTGCTCTAATTCTATAAGCTCTTTTACCCTTTGCACTACCCTTTGGGTATGGGCGAGATTATGATAGACAAAACTGCTTTCCAATTCTGTAGACAGCAATCCTGAAACATATTTTTCTACCTCTTCAATCAATTGATCCATGTTTAAAAAAACTTAAAGTTCAACATTTATTTCGCACTTCCATTTGTTTACAATAGTATTGAAACAAACAATAAAAGTCAAATTATCTTATATTGGCATTTGATTATAATTAAATTATGAATATACGTCAAAAAATACTTTTTTTCATTTTTTTGATCTTTTTGATTCAGTCCTGTGCGACTTATGATTTGCAGTTATCACAAGACTCTGAGCCTTTAGATAAAAGTAAAGCTAATACTGAGCACACCTTTTATTTGATAGGCGATGTTGGAGCGGCATTAGAAAATGACAGGCCACTAGAAGACCTAAAATTAAAACTGAATAGAGCCAATAAGAACAGCACCGTTATTTTTTTAGGGGATAATATTTATCCAAAGGGATTTAACACAGAGACAAAAGAAGATGAAGAATACGCCGAAAATACTTTGGACCGGCAAATTGAAATTCTGGAAAATTTCAAAGGTCAGACATTATTCATTCCCGGCAATCACGATTGGTATAGTGGTGTAAAAGCTTTAAAGGATCAGGAGAAATACGTTGAGGACGGTGCAGGAGACAATACCTTTCAACCTGAAAATGGTTGCCCTATCGAAAAAATAGAGATCTCAGATCATATTTTGTTGCTTATTGTAGATTCAGAATGGTATATCACTAATTGGGACAAAAAACCAGGCATAAATGATGAGTGTGAATACAGAACGAGAGAGGATTTTCTTGATGAATTATCAAACGAGGTTAAAAAAGCAAGAGGTAAAACCACACTAATTGCGCTGCATCATCCTGTTTTTACCAACGGACCACACGGCGGGCAGTACTCATTTATGAGCCACTTAAAACCACTTCCTATTTTAGGTAGTCTTAAAAATCTGATTAGAAAGACAGGAGGTGTAAGCCCTGCAGATGCTCAAAATAAAATGTACAATGAACTGAGGAAAAGAGTCATCAGCATTTCACAGCAAAATGAAAAGGTCATTTTTGTATCCGGTCATGAACACAGCTTGCAATACATTGTCAGAAAAAACTTACATCAGATTGTAAGTGGCTCCGGATCAAAAAAGTCGCCTACCCGAAAAACAAAAGATGCCATATTTACGTATGGAGCGAGTGGGTTTGCAGTTTTAAACATTTTTAAAGACGGCTCGTCTCATGTTGAATTTTATCAAGCTGGTGTTGAAGAACCTGTTTTCAGTACAAATGTTTTCAAGAAAGAAAGACCAGAATTTACAAAAAAGTTAAGATCAAGTTTCCCCAAAGACACATTAGCTTCAATCTACACTGAAGAAGAAGTCGAAAAATCTTCATTCTATAAATTTTTATTCGGTGAGCGATATCGCAAAGTATACAGTGAAAAGATCAGAGCTAAGATTGTAGAACTTGATACTATTTTTGGAGGTGTAGTTCCTGTACGAAAAGGAGGTGGAACACAATCCAAATCCCTAAGACTTGAGGACAAAGAAGGTCAGCAGTATGTTATGCGCGCATTGAGAAAGCAGCCTTCACAATATTTGCAGGCTACTGTGTTTAAGAATACCTACATTTCAGATAAGCTTGAAGATGATTTTACAACAGAACTATTATCAGACGGCTTCACAGGAGCTCATCCTTACGCACCATTTGCGGTTGGAACTCTGGCTGATGCCATAGGGGTTTACCATACCAATCCAAAAATCTACTATGTGCCTAAGCAAAAAATAATGGGTGATTACAATCTGGATTTTGGTGACGAATTATATATGATCGAGGAGCATACCTCAGAAGGACATGATGATAAGGCCAGCTTTGGCTATCAAAACAAACTAGAGAATACCATAGATATGATGAGAGATCTGGACAAGGACGAAGATATTGTTCTCGATGAAGCAGCTTATATCAAAGCCAGACTATTCGATATACTAATAGGAGACTGGGATAGGCATCAGGACCAATGGCGTTGGATAGAATTTGAAGAAAACGGAAAAACTATCTACAGACCCATGCCCAGAGACAGAGATCAGGCTTTTTCCAAAATGGGTGATGGGTTTTTACTTTCTACAGGGATGATATTTGTTCCGTCTATAAGATTATTAAGGTCTTACAGCGGAGATTTAAAAGATGTAAAAGGCGTAAATCTGGAACCCTTCCCTTTGGATGTTACACTCATTCACAATGCGGATAAAAGCGTCTGGGATGAACAGGTGAAAATTATTCAGGAAAACATTACAGATGAAGTCATTGAAGCAGCATTTACGGCCGTTCCGGAAGAAGTTAGAGATCAAAACATAGAAGAAATAAAGAACATGCTGAAAGCCAGAAGAGAGAACCTTCAGAAAATATCAGACCGGTATTTTAAGGTTCTCAACAAATATGCGGTGATCAAAGGCACTAATAAAGATGACTGGTTTGACATTCAGAGAATGTCTGATGGTAAGACCAAAGTCACAGGCTACCGCATAATAGATGGAGAAAAAGATGATATTTTTCATGAGCGTATCTACAGTTCAGAAGTCACGAAAGAGATTTGGATTTACGCCCTTGGTGATAAGGATGTCTTAAAGGTCTTTGGAAAAGGAAATGATCTTATAAAAGTCAGACTTATTGGCGGACTTAAGAACGACACGTACATCACAGAAAATTCCAAAAAAGTTAAAGTTTATGATTACGAGTCTAAAAAGAACACCTTTGAAGGTCAGGTGAAGAAAAAACTAACGGATGACTATAAAACGAATATCTATTACTACAAGATGTTCAAAAATAACCTTAACCAATTTTTACCGGTTTTAGGTTTTAATCCGGATGACGGTATAAGTGTAGGCTTCAAAAACACATTAAAGACTTATGGTTTTGAGAGAAATCCCTTTACGACAAAACACGATATATCAGCTTCGTATTTTGCAGCGACAAACAGTTTTAATCTGGATTACAATATAGAAATCGCCAACTTTATTGGTGACACAAACCTGAATCTGGAAACACAGTTTAATAGTCCAAATTTTGCCATAAACTTTTTTGGTTTTGGCAACAGCACCGCAAACCCCGAAGCAGAAGAGAATGATGGTTTGGACGTTGATTTTGATTTTAATCGTGTAAGGGTAGGTACAGTAAGCATTGCACCTTCATTAAAATGGACAGGAAGAATGGGCTCAGCATTTCAAATAGGATTTTCTTATGAATCCAATTCAGTAGAGAGAACAGAGAATAGATTTATAGCTCAGTTACCATCAGATAGTCCTTTATTTGAGGATCAGAATTTCGTAGGTCTTAACAGCAAATACAAGTATGAAGTAAGAGATGATGATGCATTTCCTACACTTGGTATGCAATTTCAGATTGAAGCAGGAATGCTTATGAACACACAAACACAACAAGGCTTCTCCTACCTGATTCCGGAACTTGGTTTTACACACAAACTGGTGTCCAGTGGGAAATTGGTTTTGGCCAGCAGAGCCAGGGCGCATTTTAATTTTAATAATAATTTTGAGTTTTATCAGGCGGCTGTAATTGGAGACGAGACCGGATTGAGAGGCTTTAGAAGAGAAAGATTTGCGGGCCGGAATGCATTTGTTCAAAGTACAGATTTAAGGCTTAACCTGAAAAAGGGAAATGCATTCAAGCCGCTAACAACAGGCATATTTGCCGGATTTGATATAGGTAGGGTTTGGGTTGATGATGACCTTGTAGCCAATCCGCTTACAGACAATAAAGACCAATGGAATTTATCTTATGGAGGTGGATTGTTTTTTGTTGCCTATGATATTTTCTCTGTTAATGCATCAACTTTTTATGGTGCAGATGGCTTACGTTTTGTCTTTGGTCTTGGTTTTGAATTTTAGACCTGGAGTGAAATCTATCATTACAACTGTTGTTGTAATACCAAATACAGCATAAAATAAGACAAATAAATAGTTTCTACTTGTCTTACTCTTCGTTAAAAAAATGAAACGTAGCTAAGGCTATGATTAATTTTTTTGCCTCGATTAAGCCAAGGATAATTCAATTTCTTTATATCTCATTTTATAGTCCATTTGGTATAAGATATTAGAAGTGATTAATTCTAATGCTTTATTTTCCAATAAAATTCAGTATTTAGGATGAGATTAATTCATCTACTTATTCTGTTTGAGAAAAAAAATATTCTTAGCTTAAAAATTGTACCTAAAACTAAACATAAATCCTCTTGTGTTACCGGATATTGATAACTGATAATCCTGTTTTTCATAAGGTTTGGTAAATAAATAGGTACATCCAATGCCTATGGCAGCGCCAACCAGTACGTCACTTAAATAATGTCTGTCTGCATTTATTCTGCTAAATCCGGTAAAGCCGGCAAGTGCATAAGCAGGTATGCCGTACTTCCATCCGTATCTTCGTTGTATAAAAGATGCACTCTGAAATGTCGTAGAGGTATGGCCTGAAGGAAAGGAGTCAAAGCCAACGCCGTCCGGACGCTCTCGACCTACTATTTCTTTTAGAGAAAAAGTCAGTATCTTATTTAAACCAAAACCCTTGGCAAATTGACCCAGGCCTTTTTTGTCCTTAGTAATTATTGTAGTGGACAATGCCGTCGCAGGGAGTGTGAATAAAAACATATCTCCAATAGTTTCAATTCCGGCTGATTGAGCCACAGAATTGTTGAACTGCAAAAAACATAGTAGGAAGACTACTGCTGAAATTATTTTTAAAAAACTCTTCAAAATAAATAAATCTTCTTAATCGACAATGGTATGATTTGTGTACATTAGTACGTTATAAAAGGAGAAATGTTATACTACATTTTATAATTTTAAATAAAAATCATATCATTATAATCAAATAGAATTAAATGTTTAAGGTCAAAACTTTCAAGCTTCGTAAAAACACAAGATATAACTACACACCCAGGTATTACGATGGAAAAGATGAAGGCAATATTTACGATTTTGATTCAAGGTTTGCCAAGTTCAGAGATACACCAAACCAGATCAATTTTGGCTCTCATTGGGCTAAAGCAAGAGAAGAGAGCCGTAACCGTGGTAACAGAAGTCTTAATAAACGTGTAATTTTAATTGCGGCTATTCTTATATTTTTATTTTTGTGGTTTATAGATTTTGATTTATCAATTTTCACCGAACAACAACAATGAAAGATCGCGTAAGACTTCTTCCGGACCATGTCGCTAATCAGATCGCTGCCGGAGAAGTAGTACAAAGACCTGCTTCTGTCGTAAAAGAGCTTTTAGAAAATGCCATTGATGCAGGTGCTGAAAACATTACGCTTATTGTTAAAGATTCCGGAAAAACACTCATTCAGGTCATCGATGACGGTTCAGGGATGTCTGTTACAGACGCCAGAATGGCATTTGAACGACATGCAACTTCCAAAATAAATTCTGCAGAAGACTTATTCAATTTACATACAAAAGGATTTAGGGGTGAAGCCTTAGCTTCGATTGCTGCTGTGGCTCAGGTAGAATTAAAAACCAGTAGAGAAACCGATGATATAGGTACACAGATCATTATTGAAGGCAGCGAAGTGAAATCTCAGGAGCCTGCAGTACATCCCGTTGGAACATCAATAGCCGTAAAAAACCTTTTTTACAATATTCCTGCACGTCGTAATTTCTTAAAATCCAATCAGGTAGAGCAGAGACATATTATAGACGAATTTGAACGCGTTGCCTTGGCTCACCCAAAGGTGAGTTTTAAGTTTATCCATAATAAAAATGAACTTTTCAGACTCCCAAAGAGCAAAAAAAGACAACGTATTGTTGCTATAATGGGTAAAAAGATAGAAGAGAATTTAGTCCCTATAAAAGAAGAAACAGATTTGATAAAGGTTGAAGGTTTTGTCACCAAACCGTCTTTTGCCAAACGAACCAGAGGGGAACAATTCTTTTTTGTAAATGATCGGTTTATTAAAAATTCGTATCTTCATCACGCTGTTAGTCAGGCTTTTGATGGTCTTTTAAAACCAAAAACGCATCCATCTTATTTCATATATTTCACAATTGATGCCAAACACATAGATATCAATATTCATCCTACAAAAACTGAAATAAAATTTGATGATGAATACAGTATTTATTCTATTTTAAGAAGTGCTGTAAAGCACAGCCTCGGTCAGTTTAATGTTGCACCTGTTTTAGACTTCAATAAGGATAAAACAATGGACACTTCTTACTCCAGTAATAAAAACTCGGCAAAGATTCCCAGGGTAGAAGTAGACCGTAATTTCAATCCTTTTAAAGATAGTTTTTCAGCAAACGCAATCGATACTAAAAAATCCGTAAAAAAGGATGAAGATGTTTGGCAAAATATGTATTCCGGATTGGAGGAAGATATAGAAAACACAACCGTAGATGTAGAGTTTGAAAGTGATTTGTCTTCCGGAAACCTTTTTGAGAATACAGAGACAGAAAAAACAAGTCTGCAATTATTCAGAAAATATATTGTTTGTTCTCTGTCATCAGGTTTGGTCTTGATCAACCAACACAGGGCACACGAGAGAATACTCTATGAACAATTTTTAACTCAGATCACGCAGGAGCCAGGCAGTTCGCAACAGCTGATGTTTCCTTTGTGCCTGGAACTGGGAAATGACGAAATAAGACTGCTTGAATCGCTCAAGTCCTCTTTGGAGCTCACAGGTTTTATGTTTGATTTTTCCAAAGAAAAACAAGGAGAGGTTTTAATAAACGGTATACCGGGAATGTTGACAGAATCACAAATCTATGAGGTAATTGACGAACTGATTTCAGATTTTAAAGCAGGAATACCGGATTCCGGTTTTGACAGAAACAACAGGCTGTCTTCAATAATGGCTAAAAATATGGCAATACCTACGGGTAAAACATTGGAGCTTGAAGAACAGCAGGATATTATAAATGCGTTATTTTCTTGTAAAGAACCGGCATTTACACCTGACAATCAGCCTATATTTGTACAATTGAATGCGAAGCACATAGATAAATTATTCCTTACATGAACAGAATAACAGATACAGTAAAAACTTTGTTGATTGCCAATGTGCTGTTTTTTATTGGTACTCAGGTCCTCGGCGATATGGCTTATAAGTTTTTTGCTTTGTGGTATCCTGAAAACCCTAATTTTCAGTTTTGGCAAGTTCTCACTCATATGTTCATGCACGGAGGGTTTACCCATATTCTATTTAACATGTTTGCCTTATTTATTTTTGGTAGTGTTTTAGAAATGTACCTTGGTCAACAGAGGTTTTTGTTTATCTATTTTTCGGCAGGATTAGGTGCTGCTGGTTTGCAAATCTTGTTTTCTTATATTGGTTTTTACGATGCGTACCAAAGCTTTATAGAGGCAGGTGTTACTCAGGAACAAATACAAATGCTTCTCGACTCTGCTTTAGAAACAGGAGAATACCGAACTTTTGGATTACCGGAAGATGTTCATGTTCCTCTCGTTGAAAAATACCTGACACCAATGGTCGGTGCATCTGGTGCTATTTTTGGCGTTTTAGCAGCTTTTGCAGTGGTTTACCCCAATATGCCCTTGTATATAATTTTTATCCCGATTCCGATCAAGGCAAAATACCTAATTGGTGGTTATTTCTTATTGAACGTATATTCAGCAGTTACAGGTAGTAGCATTGCAGGTCCTGCAAATACGGCTTATTGGGCGCATATAGGTGGTGCTGTTATTGGATTTATCACGATGTGGGTCTGGAAAAAGAATCAGTTTAATCAAAACCGCTGGAATTGATATGACTACAAAAGAACAATTGCTTTATAAATACAGAACGGCCAATATGCTTGAAAAGCTCATTGGACTTAATGTCATTATGTTTATTTTGACCTATGTCTTCAGAGCTGTTTTCTTTTTAATGAATTATTCAGGAAATCCATTTCTGGATTGGTTGGTTTTTCCTAAACAGCTTTCTGATTTTATCTATCAGCCCTGGTCAATTATAACCTATTCCTTTCTGCATTCCGGTTTTTTACATATTCTCTTTAATATGATTGTTCTTCATTTCGGTGGACAATTATTTTATACCTTCTTTTCAGGGAAAAGATTATTGAATTATTATGTTATGGGAGCCATTGTTGGTGCACTGGTATACATGCTTAGTTACAATCTATTTCCCGCTTTCGCAGGCGTTGGACAGTCTTATCTTATTGGCGCATCAGCTTCAGTGATGGCAATATTTATAGGTATTACGGCAAAGACGCCCGATATGACAGTAAGGCTGTTTCTCTTAGGAAACGTAAAATTGTGGTGGATTGCTGCTTTTTTTGTGGTCACAGATATAGTGCAGTTGCCATTTGGTAATGCAGGTGGTCACTTAGCGCATTTGGGAGGTGCAGGCATAGGATATTTGTATACCAAACAGCTGGATAAAGGCAATGATATCGGCAAGTGGATAGAAAACTTAATCGAAGGCTTTCAGCAATTTTTTTCTTCAAAACCTAAACGAAGAAAATCTAACAAATCCAATATGAAAACGGTCTATAAGAATAAATCCTATTCTTCCAAAACTTCAACGGCGTCCAAAAGTGAAAAACAAAAACGCATTGATGAAATACTTGATAAAATCAGTAAAAGTGGTTACGACAGTTTATCAAAGGAAGAGAAGGATTTTTTATTCAACGCCGGAAAAGATATCTAATAATTGTTGATGAAACGGCTTTCTTTTGGAAATAAGATTATTTTTATAGTTAACAATGTTTTCGCAATTCTACTTTTACTTTCTTATCTAACAGTGTTCATTTCGCCGGCCGATTTTCCGATTTCCGGAGTATTGAATTTTAGTATTCCTTTATTGTGGATGCTGAATGGATTATTTGTGATATTCTGGCTTATAAAATTGAAAAAGCAAATACTTCTATCGGGCATCATAATGGCTATAGGTTGGTTTCAAGTACAAAATCTATTTGTTTTACCGACTGGTGAAACTAAAACAGAAAATGGTATAAAAGTGATGAGCTATAATGTTATGCAGTTTTATAGCTTGAAAGAAAAGCAAAAGTCAACATTTCAGAATATAAATGACTTTCTCAAAGCAGAAGCTCCTGATGTCATCTGTTTCCAGGAATATAAAATTGAAAAAACAAACCTGTTCCAGGATTACCAATTCCGGGTCATCAATAATGATTCCGCAAACTTGAAAACCGTTATTCTAAGTAAGTATCGGATTATTAACGACAAACATTATGGTTTTGGTAGCTCCAATAATTCTGCCGTGTTTGCGGATATTGTCATTAACAATGATACCTTGAGGGTTTTTAGTATACATTTTGAATCGCTGAATCTAAAGCAGGATATTCAAATGTTACAGGAGGAGCCTAACAGGCGTTTAGCTAAAAGATTAAGCAGATCTTTCAGCAGACAAATTCTTCAGATCGAAGAAATAGAAAAGGATATTATCAATTCTCCATATCCTGTTGTGCTTTCTGCTGATATGAACAATACGGCTTTTTCTCATCTTTATAAAAGAATTACAGACCTTGGCTTGAAAGATACCTTTGTTGAATCGGGAGAATACTACGGTAGAACCTTCAATTTTTTTGGTTTACCGGTAAGGATTGACATGATTTTTGTCGATCCTGAGCTCAGGTCCATTCATTTTAAAAACTATGATGTAGATTTCTCTGACCACAAACCGGTCATGGCTGAAATAGGTCTATAGATCTGAGATACGCCGTGCTTTCCGGTCCAATATTAAAGAGCAGGTCCAGAATGCTCAAGTCCTTAAGAAAACCATGTTTATTTTCAAATACCTGATGGTAGGCTTTGCCAAAACTATAATCCACACCTTTGGCCTGTATCAGATTTCTGTGATCGTTGATTTCCTGATATTTCTCTTGAAACTTTTCCGTGAAGGCGTAGTTGAGATCAATATTTAAAAGTTCAATAATAGTATTAAAGCATTTGAGATTGAAATCAAACAGAGAATCGAACTTTTCCTTGAACAACGGTTCTATATCTGCTTCGTAAAACTCAAAATAAGGTGAAGTTCTGTAAGCCGTTTCCAAAGACTTGAAATGAAGATTCTGCCAGTCGAATTCATTTTCAATCTGACTTTGTCTGTATGTCAGCCTTTCATGACTATGGCTTCTCTTCACCGGTATGTTCAGCATTAATTTTCCATTTGCGCCATAAATATATTGTCTGTTCCTATGGGTTTGCTTTTGATAGTTTTCAGCAGCCTCGATCAATATCTGGTCATATTGAATTAAGGCCACATAAGTGCTGACAGGGCCAAAATACGGTAAAGAAAAAACAGCTTGTGGCATCTAAGATTTACGTTTTTTTCTAAAATAATTAATTCCAAAAATGACAACCAATCCAATCAGAAAATAGGGAAGATAAGACACGCGTTCACCTTCGCCGGCTACAGTTGTAAACATTCTGTCCCATCTTATATTGTTGGGAAAAGATTTGTCATAATCCAGGCTTAACCAGATAAATACAGGTTTACCTACAACATGATTTTCAGGTACATAACCCCAGTAACGGCTGTCTTCACTATTATGGCGATTGTCACCCATCATCCAGTAATAGTTTTGTTTGAAAGTATAACTAGTAAGGGGTTCACCGTTCAGTAAAACCTGATTGTCTTTCACTGTGATGGTATTATCAATTCCCATTTCCCGTCCCTCATAGACCTCTATAATCTGACGATAAAAATCTATACTGTTGACATCTATATCGACTGTTTTTCCTGCTTCCGGGATATAAATAGGACCAAAATTGTCTTTGTTCCAGTCTCTTTTAGCTTGATTGGGAAATATAGCCTTGTTAGGCTCGGTATCCTCTATTGATTCGATATTTCTTACCAGTTTCTTGACATTAGGCGACTTTTCAAACCTGGATAAGTTAGATTCTGAAATTGCAGCTGCAAAATATTTATCTTGATTTTTATATCTCGCAAATCCATCTGTGATTTCATATCTGTCGATCAGCACTTCCATGTTAAAATTTTCGCCATAGACATCATATGAGTATTGCAGATCGGCCCTTTCTGGTAGTTGTAATGGTTTGCCATTAGTGTAAACTTTACCGTCAATGATCTGTAAAGAATCACCGGCAACACCTACAGCCCTTTTGACGTAGTTCGATTTTTTATCTATAGGTTTAATGTAGCTTTCAGGACCGGAATACCTGAAATAAGGTACAGTATCAACCGGCCAGTTAAACACCACAATATCATTACGGCTTACATTTTCAAAACCGGGTAAACGAAACATAGGAAGTTGAGGTTCATTGAGGTATGATTTCGTTTTTACAACAGGTATAGTATCATGCACCATTGGCAGAGCTACAGCAGTTCCGGGTGTTCTTGCGCCGTAATGAAATTTACTTACAAATAAAAAATCACCAACATATAAGGATTTTTCCAGAGAAGAGGTAGGGATAGTGAATGGCTGGATAAAATAAGTATGCACGATGGTCGCCGCTACTACGGCAAAAATTATTGAACCAAGGGTTTCCCCGGCTTTTGTCTTTGCTTTCAGCTCTCTGCTGCCCTGATATTCATTTGTGGAAAAATAATTGATATAGTAAAGGTAGAAACCTAATGTGACTACACTCAATACTCCGTCTTTAGTGTCATCATGGCCAAAACTCTTTGCGGTCTCAACCCAAATTACAGGAAACATGAGCAATTGAACGATAGGGATAAACATCAAAATGACCCACCACCAGGGCCTCTTAATAATGCTGAAGAGTACGATGGCATTGTAAATGGGAATTGCAGCCTGCCATGCGGAACGACCAGCACGTTTATATAGTTTCCAGGTTCCCAAAAAGTGTACAACCTGAACTACAAGAATTAAAATTAAAATGTCAACTAAAGTCATAATTTTTTAAAGTCTAATAAATTAAATGTTTAATACATCACTCATGCTAAAGCTGCCATGCTTGTTTTGCTTTACCAGCCATTCTGCCGCTAAAACCGCTCCTAAAGCAAAGCCTTGTCTTGAGTGTGCCTCATGTTTTATTTCGATATTATCTATTTCTGAAGAATAATTTATAATATGGGTACCATGCACACCTTTTTCTCTTAAGGCATTAATTGGTAAATCATCCTTGGCATCAAGCTCCGGCGGATGTGACCAGGTTTTATACGCACTGTTTGAAATAATTTGTTCTGCTAAACTGATAGCTGTTCCGCTTGGCGCATCTTTTTTCTCCAAATGGTGAATTTCAGTCATGCTAACGCTATAATCCTGTTGGGCTGACATGAGCTTTGCTAAAGTCTCATTCAATTTAAAAAATAAGTTTACACCAACACTAAAATTCGAGGCATACAGAAATTTAGCTTGATTAGCATGAGCAAATTCAACAGCATCATTAAATCTATTCAGCCAGCCTGTTGTTCCTGAGATGACAGGGATTTTATTTTCCAGACAAGTAGAGATATTGTGAAAGGCAGCCTCAGGTATGCTGAACTCTATGGCAACATCTGCTTTCCTGACTTCATTAAAGTCGGGCTTCTCAGCTGTCTTATAAACGACTTCATGTTGTCTTTCTTCTGCAATTTTATGGATGGTTTTGCCCATCTTTCCATATCCTAATAAAGCGATTTTCATTAATTCAAATTTAGTTTAAAGGTTAGTCCGTAAGCATTTTGCCCGGACACTGGATTAATCATCTGACTTGGTCTGAATGATAGATCATCAGATATACTAAACTGGTCTAAATGTGCTTCAACATTGGCGTCTATGATATTGAGAATATAAAAACCTATGGTAAACATTAAGGAAAAATCTCTGTTTTCCCTGAATTGTTTTTGAGCGCTGATCAGGTCATCATTGGAGAGTGTCTCAATAAATTCGTCATCTGTATAACCTGCCAAACGTCTTTTGTAAGCATCCCTGTACAAATTATATTTATTGGAGCTGTCAATGTAAAAATAAAGGCTTGTTCCCATTGCAGCGTAAACAAGCGGTATTTTCCAGTAACTGCCATTATAGGCTTGTCCTAATCCTGGAAGTACAGCAGAATAAAAGGCCGCCTTTGCCGGTGAATTGGCGTCAAACGGGTCTGCTTTAAACTCTGTTTTCTTAATGTTTTTTGTAGAAACGATAGACAAACTATCTGATTGAGATAAAGACTTAAAGATATTAAATATGAATACTATGACAAATAAATACTTCAATCTCACTTATTTTCTAATAACTCCTGAATCCTGTTGAGATCTTCTTCTGAAGCAAATGGTATGATAATTCGACCATTGCCTTTTTGATTAACCTTTATATTGACTTTAGTACCGAAAAACTTTGAGATATGCTTTTGACTAGCCTCGTAAGCATTTTGGTTCGTTTTTGGCTTTGATTTTTTGTCTTCTTTGGAATTATATTTTCTAACCAATTCTTCTGTAGCCCTTACCGAGAGCTTTTCCTTGATGATATTCTGATATATCTTGATCTGATCTTCTGTACTGTCAATATTTACAAGTGCTCTTCCATGTCCCATACTAATAAACCCATCTCTCATGCCTGTTTGAATTACAGGATCCAGTTTTAATAAACGCAGGTAGTTAGTTATCGTTGATCTTTTCTTTCCTACGCGGACGCTCATTTCTTCCTGAGTCAGGTTTATCTCTTCTATCAGCCGCTGGTAGGAAAGTGATATCTCAATGGGGTCAAGGTCCTGACGCTGGATGTTTTCAACCAATGCCATTTCAAGAGACTCCTGATCATTGGCTATTCTTATGTAGGCAGGTATACTTTTGAGTCCGGCAATTTTTGAAGCCCTGAAACGGCGCTCTCCGGAAACCAACTGAAAATTATTTCTGTCTACCTTTCTGACAGTGATGGGCTGGATTACACCCAACTCTCTAATAGAAGATGCAAGTTCCTCCAATTGCTCCTCGTTAAAACTACTTCTCGGTTGGAATGGATTGACTTCAATTTGATCTAAATCCAACTCCACAATATTTCCTATTATCTTGTCAGCATCCTTGTCTTCAACGGATTTTATGTCCTTATCCGGATCATTCAAAAGTGCTGAAAGTCCACGTCCTAAAGCTTGTTTCTTTCTGGCTTTTGCCATAAGGTTTAGTTTTTATTCTGTTTTAATATTTCTTCAGCCAGGCTTAAGTAATTATTGGCTCCTCTACTGGTAGCATCATATTTTATGATACTTTCACCATAGCTAGGTGCTTCGCTTAAACGCACATTTCGCTGAATAATTGTTTCAAACACCATATTTGAAAAGTGTTTTTTTACTTCGTCGATAACCTGATTGGATAGTCGTAATCTGGAATCGTACATCGTGAGGAGCAGTCCTTCTATATCTAATTCCGGATTATGTATTTTTTGAACACTCTTTATCGTATTCAATAGCTTACCTAAACCTTCCAGGGCAAAATATTCACATTGAATAGGAATAATGACAGCATTTGCGGCTGTTAGTGCGTTTAATGTTAACAATCCTAACGAAGGCGCACAATCAATCAATATATAATCGTACTTATTTGGAAGGTCTTTTATAGCTGCTTTAAGCATTTGTTCACGGTTGTCCTGGTCTACGAGTTCAATTTCAATAGCAACCAGATCAATATGAGCAGGTATCAGGTCTAGGTTAGGTGAATCTGTTTGAATAATAAGTTCTTCAGCCTTTAAAGTATGTTCCAGAAGTTGATATGTACTTTTTTCTATCTCATCCACATTGATACCTAAACCGGAAGTTGCGTTGGCTTGAGGATCGGCGTCAATAAGCAGTACTTTTTTTTCAAGTACACCTAGTGAAGCAGCCAGGTTTACGGCTGTTGTTGTTTTTCCTACACCTCCTTTTTGATTGGCAATTGCAATAATTTTTCCCATGTTTAAAAATAATGTGTAAAAATACAATTTATTATATCACATGAAAATGCTTTGTGATAAGTTATTGGTTTATTTTTATTAACAGTTAAAAAATAAAATACTGATTACCAGTAAAATAAAAAATAATTGATATTTTCAGTAACAAAATTAATTATAAATCGTCGATAAGATGAATAGCAACCAAAATGAAAGTATCAGATTTTAACAATTTAGTTTTACCAATACAGGAAAAAATATTCCGCTTGTCAAGAAGGTTATTGGTATCTTCTGATGCTGCTCAGGATGCTACACAAGATGTTCTTATCAAATTATGGGACAAAAAAGATGACCTTGATGAAATAAATAATGTGGAAGCTTTTGCTATGACGATGACTAAAAATCATTGTTTGGATCAGCTAAGATTAAAGCGTAATCAAAACCTAAGACTGGTACACAGTAATTACGAAAATTCAGAAGTTGATCCGCATGAAAAACTAGAAGCAAAGCAAGAATTAAAAACGGTGGAAATGTTAATGGAAAAATTACCGGAAAATCAAAAAATGATCCTGCATATGCGCCAGATTGAAGGCTATGAATATGATAAAATTTGTGAGATCATGGATATGAACGCGACAGCTGTTAGGGTTGCGTTGTCAAGAGCAAGAAAAACATTAGTGGAAGAACTTTCTAAAATTAAGAAGCATGAAAAGAGAAAGCAAAATTAAACAATTGTTGGAGAAGTTTCTGGAAGCAGAAACTAATCTTAAAGAAGAAAAAATATTGGCAGAGTATTTTCAAAATGAAGATATAAAGCCGGAGTGGGAGCCATACAGAGATCTGTTTGTCTACTTTGAAGAAAGTCATAGTGATGTACCGCAAAAATCTTTTTACCTGCCTACAAGATCACTTTTCTATAGTATTCAAAAATATGCTGCTGTAGCCGTAGTCTTAATAATAGGAACTTTGTTTTATTACAGTCAGAACGACAGACCTGAAAATTTAGGAACCTATGATGACCCTGAAGTTGCATTAGAAGAAACAAAAAAAGTCTTTGACCTGATTAGTTATCATTTGAACTCTCCAAAAGAAGATCTCAAATATTTAACGACTCTGGAAGAAACCAAAACCAAATACATTAATAAAATAACCCCTTAAAGAAAACAATCATGAAAACTATTTTAACCCTTATTGCAGCCTTACTGATATCCGGATATACTTTTGCTCAGGATTTCAGTAAATATGAGAACCAACCAGGCATAAGTACGGTCATCATCAACAAGAACATGTTTAAATTGATGAGTAGATTAGATCTTGATAGCCAGGATGAAGAGATCCAACAATATGTAGATTTGATCAATAATATGGAAAACATTAAAATTTTCAAGTCTAACAACAAGGCTATGCGAGATGATCTACTGGCTGACGCAAACACTTATGTGAAGAACAATAATTTAGATGAGCTAATGAGAATTCAGGAAGATGGTAAAAAAGTATCTTTCATGTTCAAGCCCGGTAAAACAGATGACGAAATCCTTCAACTATTTATGTTGGTTGACAGTACTGATGGAAACGACGAAACGATAGTTATCATCATCAATGGTCTTATTGATTTGAAGCAGGTATCCAAATTAGCCAAGGACTTGAACGTTCCGGGAGCCGGTTCACTGAATCAGGACTAGACTAAGAATACAATCTAAAATCAAATCCTGACTTTCGGGTCAGGATTTGCTTAGATTTATTAAAAACACTTAAATAATACCAATATATAACCTAAATCAAATACCAATGAAAAATATAATATCAATTTGCTTTTTGGCTTTCATTTTAATTTCCTGCCAGTCTGAATCATTGCAATCTTTTATGGTGGATCATAAATCTGATGAAAATTTTATTAGTGTAGATTTTTCACTAAGGACTTTTGTAGACAATTTTGACGAATTGGACCCGGAACAAAAACAGATTTTTGAGGATGTCAACAAAGTCAATTTTTTAGCTTTTAAAAAAGACGAAAGTAATGCATCAGCATATGATGCGAAGAAAGATAAACTTTTAAATATACTTTCTTCAGAGTTTAAAGAAGGACAACTAATGTCTATGAATGTTGATGGTAATCAAATGCAAATGTTTGCAGACAACATAGACAAGACCGTTGAAGAGATAGTCGTTTTTGCAAGTAATAATGACAAAGGATTTCTAGTGGCCAGACTTCTTGGTGATGACCTTAATCCTGAAAATTTCATGAAGCTGGCAAAAATGTCGGGGAACATGGATTTTGATTCTTTATCTGGAATGATAGATGGTCTCTAAATGCTTAAAATAATTATCAATAAATATTTTGTAGAAATCTAAACCTTGTTATCTTTGCACTCGCAATTGGAGAAAGGAAGTCCCAATCCCGAAGATTCGGGATAAGGAGGTCGAAGCGGCAAAACCGCCTCCAAGATTATTGAAATGGAGAAATGGCAGAGTGGTCGAATGCGGCGGTCTTGAAAACCGTTGTACCGCAAGGTACCGGGGGTTCGAATCCCTCTTTCTCCGCTTTAAAACCCTGACAAGATTTCTTAGTCAGGGTTTTTTATTCAAATTAATAACGGTATGGTATGCTATGTTTACATCCTGTATTCAGAACAGCATGACATGTATTATGTTGGAGCTACAAATGATTTAGAGGACAGATTAAGACGGCATAATTCTGGAATAGAAAACCATACCAGTAAGTATAGGCCATGGAAAATGCTTTGGTTCACAGAAAAACCTAATAAATCTGAAGCATTTCAACTCGAGAAGAAATTGAAGAATTTATCCAAAGTGAGGAAACAGAAATTTATTGAAAAGTATTCAACTGAATAATAAACGTTCGAACACTGACGAAGCTTTGCTTGTCAGTGCACTGGCCGTAGCGTCAGTGTCCCTCTTTCTCCGCATAAAAAACCCAAAGCTTATGTTTTGGGTTTTTTATTTTATGAAGTTTGGAAATAAATAATGGCTTAAGATTACCAGGCCGCAAGACCAGCTGTTGTGTTAATTTGTAAGAGTAATTTGGACAGTACAGAGGTTTTTGATTTTATTTACGTCACTTAGTCCAACCCATCGAACGAGGAGTTATAGTAAAGCTAAGTGACGCACAGAATTCTGCTTAGAATCATTTTTTCAATATTGTCTACGCGTTTGTTATCTTGATGTATAAAGGATAATTTTCGGCCTTAATTCTTTATCAGGTATCCCAAATCAATTAGTGCTAACTATCTTCTTTATTCGCTGATATATCAATATATAAGAGAAGACCCTAACTCTAAAATTAAAAAAGCTGCCTCGTGTATGAAACAGCTTATGATGATTTTTATTTATGCCAGGCACTAAGCCTTTACCGCTTCTTCTTCCTCTTCTTTCTTGGCATTTTTATCGGAAAGATCGATTTTAGTTCTGCTACTTGTATCAAACATTATAGGTGTTGCAATAAATACAGAAGAATAAGTACCGACAATTACACCTATGATCAATGCAAACATAAATCCTCTGATACTGTCGCCACCGAAAATGAATATCGCCAACAACACAATCAATGTGGTGAAAGAGGTGTTTAAAGTTCTGCTCAAAGTAGAGCTGGCACCAACATTTATGATCTTGAACAGATTCCAGTTTGGATGTATGTTATAATATTCCCTTATTCTGTCAAACACCACAACCGTGTCATTCAATGAATAACCAATCACTGTCAATATCGCAGCTATAAAGGCCTGGTCGATCTCAAGGCTGAAAGGCATTAAACCATGTAATAAGGAGAATAATCCAAGTACAATAAGCGTATCGTGTATTACCGCTACAACCGCGCCAACACTAAACTGCCAACGTCTGAATCTCAATAGAATATATAAGAATACAACAATTAGAGATCCGATTATGGCGTAAAAGGAGGCCTCTTTGATATCGTCGGCGATTGTGGGTCCGACTTTCATAGAGGACATTATCCCGTATTCAGACTCTTCACCCTGTGACAATGAGAATTGCTCTTCTGTAAAACCATCAGGGAAATAGCTCTGAAAAGCAGCGTACATTTTTGATACAATCTCTTGCCCAACTTCTATGCCTTCCTCATTAACTTTATAATTTGTGGTCACTTTAATTTGGTTATCAGAGCCAAAAGTTTTTATATCAGCACTACCTAAAGCATCCGTCAGAGCTGTTTCAAGTTCATTAGGATTTACCGCTTGATCGAACCTCACAGTGTAGGTACGTCCACCAACAAAATCCACACCCTGATTAAGTCCTTTAGTTGAAAGTAAAGCAATACTTGCCAACATCAAAATTCCTGAGAAGATATAGGCTACTTTTCTTTTGTTCAGGAAATTTATAAAAATGTCCTTAAGGAAATTTTTAGTAGGTGGCGTAGAGAAGGCAAGTGCCTTGTTATTTTTGCCGTAGCCATCCAAAAATAATCTTGTAATAAAAATAGCTGTAAATAAGGATGTCAAAATACCGATTAATAGCGTAGTTGCAAAACCTTTGATAGGGCCTGTACCAAACAATAATAAGATTAAACCGGTTAGACCTGTTGTGATGTTAGCATCTAATATTGAAGACAGCGCATTTTTAAATCCGTCTTTAATAGCTTCATATTGTGCCTTTCCTGCTGCTAATTCTTCTTTTATCCTTTCAAAAATAAGCACGTTAGCATCAACTGACATACCAATAGTTAAGACAATACCGGCTATACCAGGTAATGTTAATACGGCTTTTAGTCCGGCAAGTACACCGAATATAAATACGATATTAACCACCAATGCAATATCAGCATAAATACCTGCTTTGCCGTAGTAAAAAATCATCCATAAAAGGACAAGAATTAAAGCAATCAGGAAGGAATTAATACCACTGTCAATAGCTTCCTGGCCCAATGAAGGTCCTACGATTTCACTTTGAATGATGTCTGCAGATGCCGGTAATTTACCTGCTCTTAAAACATTAGCTAAATCTTTTGCCTCTGTAATTGTAAAATCTCCACTAATCTGGCTGTTACCGCCGGAAATAGGCCCTGTTGTAACACCTGGCGCAGAATAAACAATATCATCAAGTACTATAGCTATTTGTGTTCCGTTTTCATAAGCTTTACCTGTCATTTCCTCCCATATCTGAGAACCTCTTCCGTTCATTCTCATGCTTACAACAATTTCTCCAGTTTGAGTGTATTCTTGTTTGGCATCAGTTATGACAGAACCGCTTAGAGCAGGCTCGTCTTTTCTATTACCTTTGATAGCATACAATTCAATGACTTCACTACCTTTCGCTGGTTTTCCCCATTTGAACTCTAAAAACCTCTGTTCGTCTTTTAAAAACTGTCTGGCTTTTGGGTCTTTAAGGTAACTGTTAACGACAGCTGTATCAGAAATTTTTGCAACACCAAGAACCGGAGATCTTTCGTTTTGTGATAAAGTTAATGTTGTAAATAAAGGATTCTTCTTTGCAATTTCAGCCTCTTCGGCTTCAGCATCTTCAGAACTGTCCAGTAACTCAGCTAATTCGTCATCTGTGTCGGTAGAATCAGCAACTTTCTCCTGAGTTTCTGTAGTTTTGTTATTTATGGAGTCCTGAATCACAATATTCTGCGCAGCAACTGTATTGGCCTGAACAAAAAAGTTTACAAGGTCTCCCATTTGATAAACATCCCAAAATTCTAGCTGTGCTGTACTTTGAAGTAACTTTTGAATTCTTGAAATATCCTTAGCTCCTGGAAGTTCTACAAGTATTCTACCGGATTCACCTAGTCTCTGAATATTTGGTTGAGTAACACCAAATTTGTCTATACGTTCTCTTATGACCTCAAATGCAGATACTATACTTTCATCAATTTTTGTTCTGATGATAGGTTGTACTTGCTGATTTGTCATATTGAAATTGACCTCGTCAGACAAATCTTTATTCGCAAAAATGTTGGGAGATGCCAGTTTTGCACCCTCTATTTCATTAAAGGATTCAAAAAACAAATCAATATAAGGGTCCGGGCTGTTTTTCTGTTTTCTTGATGCTTCCTCCAAAGCTTTGTTAAAGGCCGGGTCGTCTGTCTTATTGGCCATGTTTTTCAATATATCTTTTACAGATATTTGAAGGATAACATTTATACCACCTTTTAGATCCAATCCCTTATTGAGCTCCTTATTTTTGGCATCTTCATAAGTAATTCCTATAAAATAAGGTTCATTTGCGACCGAATCCAGATAAAATTTGACCTGTTCTTCTCTCAAGTCGGCGTAATTCTTCTCAGTATCAGGTACTTTTGCGGTTGCAAAAGCTTCAGCATTATCTTCAATCTGGCTGGCAATGTAAGTGTACGATAGTTGATAAATACAGACAATTCCAAATAAAATGGCGAATAATCTAATTAATCCTTTATTATGCATTTGTTAAAAAATTATATGTGTCTAAAAAATCGCACAAATATAGGGCTTCATAAATAAACCGCAATAAAATTGAAATAAATATTTAAATCAAAGTAAGATACAGGTTGATATCCTATAAGTATATACTGATAAATATTGATAGTTTGATGAAAATCAGTCTTCTAGAGTAGTATCAAAATTTTATTATACTGATATTTAAAATAAAAAAACAGTCTCAAAACCTATTAAATGTAAACAAGGATTGGTTTAGTTTCTTAGACAAACTGTTTTTCAATCGGACTGTTCTGATTTTATTTCAGAACAATAAGATAAATAGGTACTGAGACTGTTTTCTTTGATCAACAGAGTTTAGCTTAATAAGCGCCCAACTCTTTCAAAGATTCTTTATTCATTTTTACATAATCTGCATTTCTGGCTTTCTGTGCTGCTTCTAAGGATTGCTGAGCTAATTTTATAGCCATATTTTTTTCTCCCGCTTTAGCATATATAAGAGATTGCTGTCTTAACATCCAGTATGGTTTGTCATCACGAGCATCCATAGCCTGATCAATCCACTTTTTAGCTTTGTCGATATCTCTGTCTGTTTCTAAAAAATAAACTGCAGCACTGTAAAGGTCTGCAGGTGAAGGGTCCTTCATGCTCATCTCTATACTTTTCATTACTTTTTTATCGGAAGGCACTTCAATAAGTATATGAGTTGAAGTGTTTTCCCAGGTCATGATCAGGTGTGCAGAATCTTTTGTGAAATGGCCAAAGCTTATAGTGAATGATTCAAATGCGGGTTCTACGTTTATGGCTTCCACCATAACGCTTGCAGCGATCAACTCTTCATTCCACTCCCTAGGTGTTCCCCAGTTTTCTGTGTTTTTATAGAGGTAAATTTTCCATTCTCTCTCTCCCGGCTCTGAAAAGATGGCATATTCTCCGGCTTCAACTTCAACACCACCAAAAACAATATTGTCATCAAAACTAATGGTAGTATTTTTATTAGCACCAGTTCTCCAGAGTTTTTCAAATGGAACCAGATCACCAAAAATTTCTCTTCCTCTCATTGATGGACTTGAATAGTTAATTTCAAAGTTGGTTAGTCCTACAACCTGTTTCAATTGTACAGAAGGACTGGGTTGTGGTGTTTGTACCTGAGCACTTACACCGGCGAATACAGTGATAAAACATATCAGTAATAATTTTCTCATAATTTTAAATTTTTAAATTTGATGTCTCAATATTATGATTTTAGCAAAAAAAAACCTTAATTTGTGAATAAAAATTAATTTAAACTTAACAATACCAGCAGAGCTATGATTAAAAATTTACTAAAATTATTTTTTCTATGTTTTTTATTTTCAACTACTTATGCTCAAAAAAATCCATGGAAAGGGATCGATTATAAGGATATAAAAATAGATGAAAGTGAAATTATTGAATATGATATAACCATCAAAAATGCTTCATACTTTCAAATGAGCAAATCAGATGTTTTGTCTTCCATTATTTCAGCGCCATACAGGGAAGATGCTTCGAACAGTAATGTGGAGCTTAAAATTCCAAATTCTAAAGGTGATTTTGAAACTTATGAAATATTCAAAGTAAAGACACTTTCGCCTGTACTTTCTTCAAACTATCCTGACATACACTCTTTTACAGGTAGAAGATCTGATAAGAATGACGGTAGCGTGTTAAGAATTACCATAACCCCCTACGGATTTTATGGAATGGTATTAAAACCTGATGTAGGACAGGTATTCATAAATCCGCTTGATAAATCCAGTGATTATTATACTATGTTTTTAAAATCGAGTACTTCTGATCTTACTCAGTCCAGTTGTCTCTTTCATAATCAATCAGACTTAATAGCAAATCAAACATCAGCAACAGAAAACCAAATTTATACAGTAGATGACAGTAATTTAAGAACTTACAGGATCGCTGTTGCGGCAACCGGTGAGTATTCTCAATATCACATAAACCAGGCTGGTGTTGGAGGCGGAACAACCACACAACAAATAGCTGCTGTGCTCGCCGCTATAACTGTAACCGTCGACAGAGTTAATTCAATTTATGAGAGAGATCTTGGCTCTACAATGCAATTAGTCGCAAACAATGACCAGATTATATTCTTGAACGGGAATACGGATCCCTACACTAATTTTGACGTTTTTGCAATGCTTGGTGAAAATCAAACCACAATTGATAATGTCATTCAATCGGCTAATTATGATATAGGGCATATTGTAAGTACGGCACCAGGTGGTGGCGTAGCTGCTTTAGGAAGCTTATGTGTACCAGGTGCCAAAGCCCGTGGTGCGACAGGTGGAGTAGCTCCTGTTGGCGATCCTTATGATGTTGACTATGTGAGTCATGAAATAGGGCATCAGTTTGGTGCACAGCATACATTTAATAACTTTTGTGGCGGTGCAAGAAGTGATGCAGTAGCTGTTGAACCCGGAAGCGGCAGCACAATTATGGCTTATGCAGGTATATGTCCACCAAATGTACAGAGCAATAGTGATGCGCATTTTCATCAGATAAGTATCAATCAGATTTACCAAAACATTTCAATTGGAAATGGTTCGAGCTGTGCAGCTCTTACAGGACAGCCTAATAGTGCACCAACTATCACTCCGGTACCGGATTATACGATTCCAAATGGGACAGCTTTTTATCTGGATGTGACTGCAACAGATGCTGAGAATGATGCATTGACATATAACTGGGAGCAAATAAACAATGGGATAGCATTCCCTAACGGTCAAGAGCAAACGCCATCGCCTACATCTACTACAGGACCTAGCTTTAGATCTTTACCTTCTTCCAGTGATTCCAGACGCTATTTCCCTGAGTTTAATGCTGTTTTAAGTGGAAATCTGGCACCAACCTGGGAAGTTATTCCAACGGTAGCAAGAACTATGAATTTTGCTGTAACGGTGAGAGACAACAATATTAATGTAGGTCAATCTTCAAGAGACGTCGTAATTGTCAATTTTGCAAACGTTGGACCATTTCAGGTTACCTCTCAAAACACAACCAATATTAACTGGTTGCCCGGAGAAACAAGAACAATTACATGGGACGTTGCAGGTACCGACGCCAATGGAATAAATACAAGTAATGTAAATATCCTTTTGTCTACTGATGGTGGAATCACTTTTAATACTACTTTAGCTGCAAATACACCAAATGATGGAACAGAGGACATTGTAGTCCCAACTTTACAGGCACCATTTTGCAGAATTCTTGTAGAACCTGTAGATAACGTGTATTACGCAGTTAACCAAACGACATTTGCAATAGACTCCAATGTATCCGTGAATTGTGATAATTTTGCTAATAATAATGCCGTAGCCATCCCTGATGGCGCTGGCCCGAATCAGCAAGGTCCTTTGGTAACCAGCGTTATCAATATCCCATCTGATATAAACAATATAGATGACGTTAACGTGACACTCGACGTATCACACACTTATATTCAGGATATGGTTTTTCAATTGGCCAGTCCGAGTGGTGAAATAGTTTCTCTATGGTCGAGAAATTGTGATAATGAGGACAGTTTTGTTATTACTTTTAATGATAACGGTGCAGCTTTACCTTCTCCTGGCACTGACTGTGGTCCGTCACCGGGTCCCGGGCCAACAGGCGTATTTGCACCGGTAGATCCGGACGATGACTTATTGACGGTATTTTCAAATGGAACAAGTGGTGACTGGACATTACAGTTTGCTGACTTTTTTAATGGTGATGTGGGTACACTTAACTCCTGGGACATCGAAATTTGCTCAACAACCTTCTCGGTTGAGGATAATCAATTCAATGAATTTTCAATTTCACCGAACCCTAACGATGGAATTTTCAATTTGAATTTTAATCAGCCATTAGGTAATGATTCAACTATTTCAATTTTTGATATCCGTGGAAGGCTCATAGAATCAATTGAACCAAATTCAAACAATACCTCGTTAAGAGTTGAACTTCAAAATGAATACCAAAGAGGTGTTTATCTTGTCGAAGTTAATAATGATAATGGTAAATTCGTGAGTAAATTGATCATAAGATAAGTTTCAAATACTTAATTTAATAACAAAAAGCTGCATGTTTTGCAGCTTTTTTTTGGTCTATTCGTATATTTACAAAAAAAGTTTAATATGAGAAAAGTAATTTTAGCTATCACGATTATTTTATCAACAATAGCTTATTCCCAGTCTAATCACTGGAGTTTAAAAAACATTAATGCAATCGATAATGAAGATCTTGTATATTATGAAACACAGGTTTCTGATTTTAGTGTATTTCAACTGAATGAGCAATCTTTGAAGAATACTTTACTACAAGCACCTATGCGCTTTGAAAAGGAGAATTCTAATGTATTGATCGAGATTCCTTATGCCCAGAATAAATTTGGTGTGTTTGAAATGTTTGAAGTACAGACTTTACATCCGGATTTGGCTACAAACTATCCTATGATCAAATCTTATCTGGGTAAACACAGGGGTGATAATTCAGATAGGGTAAGAGTAACAGTTACGCCACATGGCGTATATGCTAAAATATTTAGTTCAAAAGGCTCAGTGTATATAAATCCTTACACCAAAAACGGTGGCTTCTATAAAGTTTTCAATATGAAGGATGCAACATTCCCTCAATTCACATGTGATTTTGAAAATCAGGCTGAAAACCAGGCTATGGAGGCAATGGGTTACTCACCTGAAACAGATGAACTTACTATAGACGATTCTACATTCAGAACATATAGATTTGCTTGTGCAACGACTGCAGAATATTCTTTGTACCACATTAACCAGGCTGGTGTTTCTTCTGGAACAACAACTCAGCAAAAGGCTGCCGTTCTTTCAGCAATGACTGTTTCTTTAGACAGAGTTAATGGGATACTTGAGAATGAAATAGCTGTCAACCTACAATTCATACCAAATATAGATAATATTATATTTTTAGATCCTGCAACAGATCCTTATTCTGACACAAACAGTACAGGTGTTATTTTAGGTGAACACAACGCATTTTTACCAACATTCATAGGAGACAATAATTACGATATCGGTCATGTTCTAACAACCATTGGTGGTGGAGTTGCTTTTTTAAATAGTTTGTGTAACGACAACATAAAAGCTGGTGGTGTCTCGGGTTCCTCAGTGCCCGTTGGAGACGGCATAGACTTGACTTTTGCACATGAAATCGGACACCAGTTTGGCGCTCCTCATACTTTTAACAACCCTTGTAATGGTAACAGGTCTGACAATTCGGTTTATGAAATTGGCAGTGGTGTTACCATTATGTCTTACGCCGGTATTTGTAACCCTAATGTTATAGGAGATAATCTGGATCATTACCATTCTTCCAGTTTGATTCAGATGTTTAACCGAATGACGACAACAAACTGTGCACAGAACGCTAATATTGCAAATACACCACCTTCTGTTACACCTGGGGCAGATTATTTGATTCCAAGGAGAACGGCCTTCGTTTTAGAGGCACAGGCTTCAGACCCGGATGGAGATTTCTTAACTTACGCCTGGGAGCAATTTGATAATCAAATCGCAACACAACCACCGTCTTCAACAACATCCGTTGGCCCAATGTTCAGAGGTTTTGCACCGACAACAAGTTCTTCAAGATTTTTCCCAAGAATGGAAACCCTTCTAAATAATCAGCTTCAAACAACCTGGGAGGTTCTTCCAAATGTTGCGAGAGATATGGATTTTGTAGTAACCGTGAGAGATAATAATCCTCTGGGTGGTCAAAGTGAACAGGATCTTGTGAGCTTATCCGTTGTTGCAGGTACCGGGCCATTTAAGGTGACATCTCAGGATCAGGATGGAATTGTGTGGAACCTAGGCGATACAGAAACAATAACCTGGGATGTTGCAGGTACTGATGCGAATGGTATTGATGCCGCTGAAGTTGATATTCTGGTATCTACAAATGGTGGTATCTCATTTGATCACGTGTTATTGGCCAACACGCCCAATGATGGTTCAGAGGATATCACAGTACCTGCCGGGATAGTTGGTTCCAATTGCAGATTGATGGTGAAAGCTTCAGACAATATTTTCTTTGCTCTAAATGAAAAGTTTTTTAATATCAATGCTACCTGTCAATTTGCAGAAGAAACATCAAATACGAGTATACCCGATGGTTCTGGTTTTGTAGGTCCAAGTCCTGGTACGCCGGGAGAATCTACTATTTCAATTTCACAGGATGATATAGTTTCCAGTTTGTCGGTTCAGGTTCAACTATCGCATACAAATTTTCAGGATATTGACATTGAACTTGTAGGACCCGGAGGTCAGGTAGTTAAGCTTTGGAGCAGAGATCTTTGTAACACGGAAGAAATAGATTTGACTTTTGCTGACGGAGGTATTCCACTATATGTATCAAATTGTGATGATACCCTTACAGGTTTCTTTGAGCCGGTAGAATCTCTTTCTGCGTTTGAAGGAACAGAGACTGATGGTACCTGGACTTTAAGAGTTACAGACTTCTTTATAGGCAATACGGGAACCATAGAGTACTGGGCGCTGGATATTTGTTCAGCAACAACTTTAGACAGTCAAATCTTTGAACAGGATTTCTTTAGTGTTTATCCGAATCCTGCTACAGATGTCTTAAATATAGATTTTGTTGATAGTTCCAATGCAGATATTCAATTGATAGATTTGAATGGACGTTTGATCAGGCAGACCAGTAAAAATAATAACAACAATACCTTCAGCATAGGTGTAAGTGATTTGAATACTGGTATTTATTTTGTAAAAGTAATTCAGAACGGTTCAGAACTGGTTAAGAAAGTGATTGTGAAATAATAGTCAAGATAATATATTCTAAAAAAAGCCTGTAGGAATTTATCCCTACAGGCTTTTTTTTGTCACGTAAATTTTAATTTATTTTATAAAATTCAGTATAGCCTTATTGAGTTCTTCGGAATGGGTAAATGACAGTCCGTGTGGACCACCTTCAATGAGTTCTAATTGACAATTTTCTATCATATCGCAAGCTTTCTTTCCTGATACCTCGAAAGGTACTATGGCATCATCATCTCCGTGTATTACTAAGCTTGGGATGTCAAATGATTTTAGATCTTCCCGAAAGTCTGTTTTTCCAAAAGCATCTACACAATCTAAAGTACCTTTTAGAGAAGCCTGCATAGCGATACTCCAGTTTAGCTCAACCTGAGCTAAGCTTACTTTGTCATTTAATTTTTCAAAGTTGACAAAGTTTTTTCCAAAACCTTTGAAGAAGTCTGCCCTGTCTTTGCTTATGCCTTCTTTCATACCATCAAATACAGATGCATCTACAGCGTTTTTGTTGTTATCTGTTTCTAATAGAAACGGGGTAACAGCACTAATTAAAATAGCCTTGCTTACATTATCCGTTCCATATTTTCCGACATATCTTGCAACTTCGCCACCACCCATGGAAAAACCGCATAGTATGACATTTTTCAAATTCAGTTTTGTAATCAAATCCTTGAGGTCGCTGGCCATGGTATTGTAATTGTAGCCTGAAAAAGGTTTAGAACTTTGTCCAAAACCTCTTCTGTCATAGGCAATAACCCTAAAACCTGAATTTACAAGCGTTTCTATCTGGTTATCCCACATTCTGTGACTTAGAGGCCAACCGTGGATCAGTATTATTGGCTGACCGCTGCCGTAGTCTTCATAATAAAGACTAACATTATCACTATTTTCCTTAAAGTTTGTTGTTATAAATCCCATATAATTTTTTCCCTAATTTATTTAAAATCTTATTTGATGCTTTATGGTTTTCAATCTTTAACATTTTTTTCAAGTTTAAGAGAAAAAATATACATTTATTTAAATTTCCTTTATTTTAGCTTAAAAGTTTAATTTGAAATCTGTTTTAAAAATTTTATATAAAAATCAGGCTAATATCTACAAAGTAGTCCTGGTTATAACTACAGTTTTTTTAATAGTCTATTTTTTTCCGAAAGGCTATAAGTTCAAATATGATATTGATAAAAATACGCCCTGGCCTTACGAAAATCTATATGCAAAATTTGATTATTCGATACTGAAATCAGAACAGGAATTAAAAGAAGAAAAACAACAGGTCAAAGAAAATCATTCACCTTATTACGATTATGATAATTCAATCTACCTGGAAAACAGAGAGCGTTTTAAAGAAGATCTAAACGCTAAATTTTCCCTGGATACGCTTATAGTTATTGATCAAAGTAAAGTTAAGGCCTTTACCATCGATCTTTTTGATGAAATATATAATTATGGGCTTAGAATAGACGAAGACAGGTATCCGGAAGATAAGATCGTTTTTTTAAAATCCGGTGACGAAATTGAAGAGGTTGTACTATCGGCGATACAATCTCAAAATGGTCTGAAGTCGAGGTTGAAAAACGAACTTAATAACAGTCCGTACAGTCTTTTTGGTGACGAGATCATTGCGCTTTTTTTTAAACACGCTGAGGTCAATGTTTTTTATAATGAAGACCTTACCGAAAGAAGTCTCAAGCAAAGTTTAGATAAAATTTCTCCTACCCGTGGTACTGTAAAAAAAGGAAGTAAGATCATAAGTAAAGGTGAAATTGTAGACGCCGATAAATATCAAAAATTGATTTCATTAAAAGCTGAATATGAAAATCAGGACTGGGATGACAAATCTTTTTACACTGTGATATTCGGTTATGTTTTGCTGGTATCGCTGGCATTACTTATGCTTCTGTTATTCATCAAAAAATACCGGATTGAAATATATGAGGACAATAACAAAGTCACTTTTATCTTTTTTAATATTTTGTTCATTGTGGGCCTATCTTTATTGGTTTTACATTTTAATCCGGAATATATTTATTTAGTTCCAATATGTATATTACCTCTTACATTAAAAGCGTTCTTTGATCCTCGTTTGGGCATGTTTACACATGTTATTTCTGTTTTGATACTCGGCTTTATTGTGCCAAATAGTTTTGAATACATGTTTCTTCAAATTATTGCCGGAATAGTTACCATACTCACCGTTTCAGAATTATATAAGCGTGCTAATTTATTCATATCCGTTTTTCAGATCACTTTGGTTTATGTGTTCTCCTATTTAGCTTTTAATCTCATTCAGGAAGGAAGCTTTTATGAAATAGACACGTTTAAGCTCTTGTTCTTTTTACTGGCAGGTGTTGGTCTGCTTTTTGTTCAACCGCTTATTTATGGGTATGAAAAATTATTTGGCTTGATCTCAGATTTGTCATTATTAGAATTGTCGGATACCAATTCAAAATTACTCAAAGAAATGGCAGAGAACGCACCTGGTACATTTCATCATTCACTGAATGTGGCCAATTTAGGAGAAGCCTGCGCGAGCGAAATAGGCGCAAATGCGCTGCTGGTTAGGGTAGGAGCGCTTTATCATGATATAGGTAAATTAAAACAACCTACATATTTTACCGAAAATCAAAAAACATCAGTTTCACCACATGATGAACTAGACCCCATTGAAAGTGCTGAAATTATTATAAATCATCGTGCCTACGGTATAGAAATCGCTAAGAAGAATAATCTGCCGGACAGAATCATTGATTTTATAAGAACCCATCACGGCACTAGTCTGGTGTATTACTTCTTTATGAAACAGCAAAGTATTGATGGTGAAAATGTTGAAGAAAAAAAATTCAGGTATCCGGGACCAAAACCTTTTAACAAGGAGACGGCTATTCTTATGATGTGTGATAGTGTTGAAGCAGCCAGTAAGAGTCTGAAAGAACCTAATACAAAGATCATTAATGAATTTGTTGAAAAAATTATAGATAAACAAGTTGAAGAAAAACAATTTCTCAATGCCGACGTCACATTTAGAGAAATTGAACAAATTAAGAAAATATTAAAAGGTAAATTAAAGAATATTTATCATCTTAGGGTTGAATATCCTGAATAGCGTTTTATGGCAAAAATTATCAAACTTTACGAGGAAAACCCTTCTGAAAAATTAATTAAAGAAGTTGTAGATGTTCTAAAAAATGATGGTCTAATCATTTATCCAACAGATACTGTGTATGGATTAGGTTGTGACATTAACAGTAAAAAGGCATTGGAAAAAATTGCCCTGATCAAACAGATTAAGCTGGAAAAAGCAAATCTTTCTTTTATTTGTGATAGTCTGAGCAACCTTTCTGATTATGTTGCCCAGATAGATTCCAATACATTTAAAATACTTAAACGTAATTTGCCAGGCCCATATACCTTTATTCTTCCGGGGAATAATAACCTGCCGAAAGTCTTTAAAAAGAAAAAGACCGTTGGAATCAGGGTGCCTGACCATAATATATGCATCAGTATTGTAAAGGCTCTCGGTAATCCGATAGTATCAACATCCATTAAGGACGACGATGATATTTTGGAATACACTACTGATCCTAGCCTGATACATGAAAAATGGGATAAACTTGTTGATATAGTTATTGATGGTGGTTATGGTGACAATGTTGCTTCCACAGTAATTGATTTAACTACACCAGAACCAAGCCTTATTCGAGAAGGAAAAGGCGCCATTGAAATATAGTATTCCATATAGTTCCAGGAGTTTCTTCAATCTGATATATATTTACTTATAGAATCTGTTCAGTTTCTAACCCAGTGTTTTTTTATTAAAACAATTTGGCCTAAATGATAATATGCGTGCTCTGTCATACCTTCAATATTTCTTTTGATGCTGCCGTATTTCTTATCTACAAAGTCATTCTCTAAATCTTGAAAAGATAAGTCTTCAATGATCTTGCATAGATCCTCAGTATCACGCCAAAACTTATTTTTAAAATTGTTCCATTCTACTTGAGATTTGATAGGAGGAAAGCTAAAGCTGTATTTATCACGAATATTAAGTTTACCTTCAACAAAGGCATTTAGTATTCCTGAAATATAGTAATGTATATGTTGCGACAGGTCTGCAATAGAATTTTGAGACTCAGTTTTTTTTATAGCCAGACTCCAATCAAGATCGTTCAATTGGTCTCTGAAGTTGGTATTGGCTATCCACCTGCCATTCAGTATAACTTCTCTTAAGCGATCTGCAAGATATTTACCTTCTCTCATCATTGTTCTATATTATTGACGTGCCCTTGTAGAATGCATCA
This sequence comes from uncultured Psychroflexus sp., assembly GCA_913062845.1. GTDB lineage: Bacteria > Bacteroidota > Bacteroidia > Flavobacteriales > Flavobacteriaceae > Psychroflexus. The sequence goes on along the minus strand of CAJXVZ010000005.1, from coordinate 24,265 downwards.
TTTTGAGTTTCCATCCATCTTGGGTATTCACAGCCAGTGCGCTTTCCAGCCAGCTTGCTTTACCGACCAGACTATCACCTTTTTTAAATTCAGCATAATTCCAGTAGGCTATTTGAATTGAAGGACCATACTTCTCAATTGAGATATATTTCATTCGGTTGGTTCTTTTAGGTCTGTCAGGTCTTGCTAACTGACTTTCCATGTATAACTTAATACGCTCGTTATCCCAAATTTGGCCTTGTTCAAGAATTATAAAATCTTCGGTATGGTATTTTCTTATTTTTGTAGAATCTACACCTGCCCAGAGATCATCAAATGACCCCTGTATGAGATCTTTCGCAATTTTGATTTCTGATTCGCTGATTTTTTCGCTCGCTTTTCTATCATTCTTACAGCCTAAAAATAACAGGAAAACTAAAACTAGAGTTGGTATTGTTTTCATACTTACAAATTGATTTATAAAGGTATAAAAAGATCATAAAAATAAGCTTTATATCTCTTTTTGAATTTTAAGCTTAACGGCAAAAACAGACCAAAAAAAATCCCATCACGCAAGTGATAGGATTTTTAAAGCGATTAAGGATCTTAATTATTGACCCTGACCTAAAGAATAACCTCTGTTACCGTCAAAGGTATAAAGGTTTTCAGTTTTTATAGTGTCTATGCCAACTTCAACAGCCTTGTTGAGGACTTCAATGATGTCAGCTTTTGTTGCTGTTTTTCCCTCAACGGCCTGGAAACGACATCTCCAGTGGTCGGTACAAAAGGTTTCTTCAAAACCATTTGGCCAAACTTTTACACCTCTGTTGGTGATCATGGTCAACTCAAGAACATCTGTATTCATGCCTTTGCTCATTTTTTCACCAATAGTGTCAGGATCAGTACCTTCCCAATCCACAAAAACGTCTACACCCCGAAGCACTTTTTCGGCTCTTGGTCTTCTTGTGTGTTTAGGTATTTCAATGGCACCTGTATTCGCATATGATACCTTTTCAAGTTTTGTAGGTTCCTGACCTAATCTTTCAATAACAGCATCAGCAAATTCTTTTGTTCCTACTTTTTGAGTGCTGGTTTCTTCATCATAAACATCGTATGTATGGATGCCATCTTCCATGGTTTTTAACCAGGCATTCTGAACTTTAGCAGCAATGTCAGATTGTCCGATATGCTGTAACATCAAAATTGCACCCTGTAATAAACCAGTCGGGTTAGCGAGGTTTTGACCTGCTCTTCTCGGTGCAGAACCATGAATGGCTTCGAACATGGCATGGTCATGACCAATGTTTGAAGAACCTGCAAGACCAACGGAACCAGTGATTTGCGCAGCAATATCAGATAAAACATCACCATAGAGGTTTGGCATAACGATAACGTCAAAGGTCTCAGGAGAATCAGCCAGCTTTGCAGCACCTATATCTATGATCCAGTGTTCGTTCTCAATTTCAGGATATTTGGCAGCGATTTCATCAAAAACCTTGTGAAACAAACCATCAGTTTGCTTCATGATATTATCTTTTGTGAAACATGTTACCTTTTTACGACCGAATTTCTTTGCATATTCAAAAGCATAAGTGATGATCTTCTCACATCCCGGACGACTGATCAATTTCAAACATTGTACTACTTCATCCGTTTGCTGGTGTTCTATACCGGCATAAAGATCTTCTTCATTTTCTCTAACGATCACAACATCCATCTTAGGATGCTTTGTAGAGATATAAGGATGTAAACTTTTACATGGTCTTACATTCGCAAAAAGACCTAAAGTCTTACGTGTAGTTACATTTAAACTTTTATAACCGCCACCTTGAGGAGTTGTAATTGGCGCTTTTAAAAATATTTTATTACGTCTTATTGTTTCCCAGGCTTCATCAGATATACCGGCAGTATTTCCAGCAAGGTAAACTTTTTCACCTACATCTATCTCATCGATGTCGAGTTGAGCACCTGCAGCTTGAATAATACGTAAAGTGGCATCCATAATTTCAGGGCCAATGCCGTCTCCCTTGGCTACTGTTATTTTAGTCATAAGGCTTATAAATTTTAATTTTCGCAAATATCGTTATTCTCTTTCAATTTTTATAATTAAAGTTTTATAAATGTTTGAGATAAAGAACTCCGGTTTAAGAAACAGGTCGTTTTTTTCAAATAATTTCGCAAAAAATTGACATTAAGATTAAATAATGTAGTGATGAGTCTTGACATTAATAAATTAGAATCTTTGGGCTACTTTAATTACAATAGCAATCTTTGCCCATAACTTCAATTTTATTGCCTTCTTTTGTGCTTAAGTTGATTTTTGTCAGTTGAAAATTATCAAAATCTATTTGATAGGCATGTTCTGATTCTTTGCCGCTTTCCCACAAAGGGCTGTAATAAATCCCTTCTGAATTATACCAGCTACCATGATGAAAATCTGTTTCTTTATTCAAGCACACTTTTTGTTCTTCAAGATCATAAATTGTAAGACCACTTATGTCAGAATTCCAATCTGATACCAGTTATTTCTCATTTTTGGCTAGAAAATAATGACCTCCTTTAAAATTTTGGATCATTCCATTTTTATTTACAATGATTACTTCTCCCTGATAGTCTCCAAATTTGGAAGCAATAAAGTGATTCTCCGTTGTTTGATTTTTCTCATAGGATATACCATAATTACCTCCAACAGGATCTATATTATTATAGGAAATTTCGTCAATTACTTTACCTGCTTTTAGTATTCTAATGTATGCTCTACAACTGAATATATAAGGATTTTCATCAGATTTTAATTGATAAATTTTTATAAGAAGTGCTTTAAATTTTTCATTTTTTACACTAATTGTCACGTGTAAATCTGATAAGTCACCGTGCAGCAGATAACCATTTTTTACAAATGAAATTCTGCTTTTATGTATATATCCCAAAAGGTTATTTTTCGTTTCAACTATCCACCAGTTTGAGTCATCATTTTTAAAATAACTTATATATTCTTTGTCTTTTACTTTTCCAATAACCTCACTATTTAAGTCACTGTTAGCTCTTATATTTGTAAATCCATCTTCATCAACTATCATCCCTATTTTGGATTGTGAATATCCGAAATAGACGTAACACGTCATTATAATTACCAATAGAATTTGTTTGATCATAAAAAAATAAACATTCAGTTTGTTATAAGTGAAGTCTTGTTCATCAGATTTTAATTTTAAAAATCCCGTGTTTGTCTGACGAAACTTTACACTCTATACCAGGCCTTCAATTTTTTGCATCATCTCTCTTGCCAAGTTATCGGCTTTTTCCTGAGATTTGGCTTCTGTATATACCCGGATAATAGGTTCTGTATTGGATTTTCGCAGATGAACCCATGATTCTTCAAAATCTATTTTGACACCATCAATTGTAGTGACATTTTCATTTTTGTAATATTCTTCAACTTTTTCCAAGAGACTGTCAACATTTATCTCGGGTGTAAGCTGAATCTTCTCTTTAGCCATATAATAGTCCGGGTAAGTCTTTCTAAGAGCGGAAACTGACATCTGTTTTTGTGTCAAGAGCGATAAGAACAACGCTAAGCCAACCAGACTGTCTCTGCCATAATGCAAATCCGGATAAATAATTCCGCCATTGCCTTCGCCGCCGATTATAGCATTATTGTCTTTCATGGCTTTTACTACATTGACCTCTCCAACAGCACTGGCCTTGTAATTTCCACCATGTTTTTCCGTCACATCTCTCAAAGCACGTGATGATGACAAATTACTCACAGTATTGCCTTTTCTTCTGGACAACAAATAGTCAGCAACGCTTACTAAAGTATACTCTTCACCGAACATTTCACCGTTTTCATCCATAAAGGCCAGACGATCTACATCGGGATCTACAGCGATACCAAAATCTGCCTTGTTCTTAATAACAGCATCAGATAAATCTGTTAAATGCTTTTTTAAAGGTTCAGGATTGTGAGGAAAATCCCCATTGGGCTCACAGTACAGTTTAACGACCTCAACATCCAATTTTTCCAAAAGTGGTACAATAGATATCCCACCTGTAGAATTCACAGCATCGAGAACAACTTTGAACTTTTCCTTTTTAATGTCCTCTACCAGAACATCATCCAAAGCTAAAATTTCATCAATATGAAGGTCTATGTAAGAATTGTGATTACTTCTTTTGCCAATATTCTGTACTTCAGCAAATTCAAAGTCATCTGCCTCTGCAATGTCAAGAATTTTTGCGCCTTCTTTAGCATTGAGAAATTCACCTTTTTCATTCAGAAGTTTTAAAGCGTTCCATTGCACAGGATTGTGGCTTGCTGTAATGATTATACCACCATCGGCGTGTTCCATAGCTACAGCCATTTCAACTGTTGGTGTTGTAGAAAGTTCCAGGCATATCACATCTATACCTAAACCTAAAAGACTATTGATGACCAATTCCTGTATCATTTTACCGGATGGTCTGGCATCTCTTCCGATTACTATTTTGTAATTTTCTTTTGGACGATAAGATTTTAGCCATGTTCCGTATGCGGATGCAAATTTTACTGCATCAACGGGTGTCAGGTTTTTGCCAACCTGGCCTCCAATGGTTCCTCTTATGCCTGATATAGATTTAATGAGCGTCATATTGTTTAATTTTATTTTTCAAAAATACATGATTTTTAAAATTGTATGGTCTAAAAAGCTGAAGTGTTTAGGTTTTTAAAAAAAATCAATAAAAAAGGTCATTCATAAGGTGTTTGTCTATTTTTCAATTAATTTTAAAATATGAATTATTTAGCCCATATTTTCCTTTCCGGTAATCAGGATGGCATAAAGATCGGTAATTTTATAGCCGATTTTGTACCTGGTAAAAAATATCTGAATTATCCTGAAGACATTCAGAAGGGCATATTACTGCACAGAAAAATTGATACCTACACAGACGCTCATCCTATCTTCAGACATAGTAAAAAAAGACTGTTTGGGGATTTCAGACATTATTCTGCTGTGATTGTAGATATGTTTTACGATCATTTCCTTGCTAGAAATTTTACGGATTATTCTGAGCAGCCATTAGAAGTATATGTTTCTTCATTTTATGCATTACTCAAAAAGAACCAGCATCTTTTGCCGGATAACGTAAAGCGTGTTTTGCCTGTAATGATGAAATATAACTGGTTATTGAGTTACAGAGAATTAGACAAACTTCAGGATATACTAAAGCAAATGAACAACAGGACAAGGCATAATTCAAATCTGCACCATTCTATATCAATTCTTAAAACGGACTATTCACTTTTTTATGATGATTTCCAGGTGTTCTTTGAGGATATCCTCGAGGCTAAAAAGGAGATGCATAAATCTTTGAAAATAGACTAAATAAAGGTTAATAGTATATCAAGGCCTGCATTAAATTGTAACGACTAAAGTAAATTTGAAAGAAAAATCATGTTCGGACTATTCAAAAAGAAATCTAAGTTAGATCAGTTAAGAGACAAGTACGCTAAGCTACAAAAAGAAGCGTTTGATTTATCTAAAACCAACAGGCAACTGGCAGATAAAAAAACAGCTGAGGCGGAAGAAGTCGCCAAAGAGATCGACAAGTTGAGAAAAGAAGCTTAGGCCCTCATGATCTTTGCTATGAGACTCCTAAGAATATCGCCATCCTGAACACTGGCGGTGTTTATGCCTTTACTATTGGCATCTGCTACACGGATCATATCTAAAATACTGGTCGTCTTTTTGAGACTGTAATTTTGTGAGGCTATGGCATAGTCACTTACAAAGAAAGGGGCAACACCCAATGTCTTTGCTGCTGAATATTTATCTTTTTTAATTAAAGTATGATAAAGGGCAATTTTACTAAAGTGATTGTAAAGTTGCCCGAGGCTTAAAACTAAAGGGTGATTCTTAGAATTCTGTGAAAAGTACTTTACTATTTTTTGCGCTTTCAGTTCGTCCTTAAAACTAATAGCCTTGCACATTTCAAATACATTGTAATCTTTGCTAATACCAATATGTTCTTCGATATGTTCGGGCTGTATAGTACTACCTTGAGGCAGGATTTGTTTTAGTTTTTCAAGTTCCTTATCAATTTTGGATATGCTGTTTCCCAAAAATTCAATGAGCATTTTTATTCCCTTTGGAGAAATCCTGTAATTCGATTTGCCCAAACTGCTCTCTATCCAGTTCATCACATCATTTTCGTAAAGTCTTCCTGTTACAAAGTATTCATATTTTGATTTAATATCTTTAAAAACTTTTTTTCTGCCATCGGGTTTTTTATGTTTGAAGCACAAAACCAATATAGTAGTTGGTTGGGGTTGAGCAACATATGCTTCCAATTTATCGGGGTTTTTCAAAGACTGAGCTTCGCGTAAAATGATGACCTGATGTTCAGCCATCATAGGATATCTTTTTGCCAGGTTGATTAATTCATCAACATCAGTATCTTTGCCATAAAGTATAGTTTGATTGAAAGCCTTTTGGTCTTCTGCTAATACATTATCTTCGATGTATTTTGCGATAAGGTCAACAAAATAGGTTTCTTCAGCACCCTGAAGTAAATAGACAGGTTGATATTGCTTTTGTTGAATTCTTTTCAGTAAAGCTAAGGCTTCTTTCATTTTATGATATACTTCTTATAATATGTATAAACTCAATTTTCCTAAATACGATTTTAGATTTCAAAAATACCAAAACAAAGTCAGGATTTTTTCCAAGCTTAGAAAAAAATTTATTGTGCTTACGCCCGAGGAATGGGTAAGGCAAAATTGTGTCATGTTTTTGATTAATGAGAAAAAAAACTCACCACATTTGATGAATGAAGAGAAAAAAGTTGACGTTAACGGCATGTCAAAACGTTATGATATACTTGTGTATAAAAATGATGGGAGCATAAAATTGATTGTAGAATGTAAATCGCCGGAAGTCAAGCTAGATCAGGAAGTTTTTGACCAGATAGCCAGATACAATCTGAGTCTGGAGGCAGATTATCTGATGTTGACCAATGGCATAAATCATTACTTTTGTCAGCTTGATTATAAAAAACAATCCTATATTTTTTTACCTGATTTACCATAAATAATGAAAATAGCTGTAGTCATATTAAACTGGAATGGCCATGACCTTCTAAGAGAGTTTTTACCGGATGTGCTGAAATATTCGCAGGAAGCCGAGGTGTATGTCATTGATAATGCTTCCACAGATCAGTCTATTGATTATATAAAAAATAACCTGAACAGCATAAAGGTCATTTCTCTTGAAAAAAACCTCGGATATGCCGGTGGGTATAATGAAGGATTAAGAAAGATTGAAGCCGATGTTGTCATTCTATTGAACAATGATGTAAAAGTGACTGAAAACTGGTTAAATCCTATAAGGGAAAGCTTTGAAATGGATACTAGGATTTCGGTTGTTCAACCAAAAATCCTTGATTACAAAAAGCCAGATCATTTTGAATATGCCGGTGCAGCCGGAGGTTTTGTGGATGCTTATGGCTACCCTTACTGCAGAGGAAGAATATTTTCTACTCTGGAGAGAGATGAAGGTCAGTACGATGAAGATACAGAGATTTTCTGGGCGAGTGGTGCCTGTTTTGCTGTTAAGCTTAATGTTTTTAAGAGATTAGGGGGTTTTGATGAAACTTATTTTGCACATCAGGAAGAAATTGATTTGTGCTGGAGAGCCTTTAATTCGGGTTACAAAATATGGTATTGTCATCAAAGTAAAGTTTATCATCTCGGCGGGGCTACTCTGCAATCACTCAATCCCAGAAAGACTTTACTTAATTTTAGAAATTCTCTTTACAACATCATAAAAAACGTCCCTGAGCCCAATTGGTTTAATATTATTTTTATAAGATTATTACTGGATGGTTTTGCAAGCCTAAGATTTTTAATTTTAGGGCAATTTCGGCATATACTTGCCGTTATAAAAGCACATTGGACGATGTTTTTTCGGTTCAACCTTTATTATAAAAAGAGAGAAAAAGAACTAAGGTCAGATTATTTTAAAACACATTCAATCGTCTACGATTATTATATTTTGAACAGAAAGAAATATACTGAACTGGAATAAAAAAATTATTGTTAATCCCTCTTATTAACCGGATACATTAAATTAAATTTGCCTTATATTAAATTATAAATTAACAGAAAAAATGAAGCATACAAAAGTAATCATTGGTTTAATTTTATTTTCAATCATTTCAACATCTTGTGTTTCAAAAAAGAAACTTGCTGAGGCTGAAAGTAAATACAGTGAAACTAAAGCACTCCTCGACACAGCAACAATGAAGTTGAACATGTGTAATGATGAGAATCAAAATCTTAAAGGACAAATAGCCGTTCTTAAAGAAACAAACAAGTCCTTATTCAACCAACAAGGCAATCTTACGACTTTGACTCAAAAAGGTGCCGAAAATCTCGAAAAAACACTGGAGAGTCTTAAGGAAAAGGACATGCAAATCAAATACATGCGTGATGCTATTAACAGAAAAGACAGTGTTACCCTTGCTTTGGTACAAAGTTTAAAAGGAGCTGTAGGAGACATGGATGATGAAGATATACAAATCAATGTTGAAAAAGGTGTTGTATTTGTTTCTATTTCAGACAAATTATTATTTGGAAGTGGTCAATATAAGTTAACAGATGAAGCAAAAGCTGTGCTTGGAAAAGTGGCTAAAGTTATAAAAGCAAAACCAGATTTTGAATTTATGGTAGAAGGCCATACGGACGATGATCCTATAAAAACTGAATGCTTTAGAGATAACTGGGATTTAAGTACTAAACGTGCTGTATCTGTAGTTCAGGTGCTTCAAAATGAATATGGTGTAGATCCAACCAGAATGGTAGCTGCAGGTAGAGGAGAGTATATTCCTCTGGAATCAAATGAATACGATTTTGGAAAAGCAAGAAACAGAAGAACCAAAATAGTTGTATTACCAAAAATCGATCAATTTTATAAGATGATCGAGGAAGGTATGAAAATGTAAAAAACGAAAATACCCTAAATACAAAAAGCCCCTTGTGGGGCTTTTTTTCTTTAAATTAAAAACACACTATTATCAAGATATACATACTTTTAATCACCTTATTTACATTTATAAATCTCAGGGCTCAGGACTTTGAAGAGATCAAAGAGTTTTTTACCATTTACCCTAATAAACAAGCAGTTGCCAGGGACTCTACCATTTATAAGCAAAAATTGATTCTGGCACCGGTAACAAGTTATAGTCCCGAAAAGAGCCTGGCATTTGGTGTAGGAGCAAAATACCTGTTCAAATTTAATGGTAGCGGAGAAGAGACAAGAACTTCCAATCTACCTATGTCCGTGCAGTATACTTTGAACAACCAGTTTTTTATTTATTCCGGTTTTGAAATGTTTACCAATCAGGAAAAATGGGTTATCGAAGGAAATTTTTTGTTCCAAAACTACCCCAGATTATATTATGGCATTGGAAATGATACACCCGTAAGCAACGAAGAGGAATACAATTATTATCAACTTCTTTTTGAACCTATTTTTTTGAAACAAATGTTTACAAGGTATCTTTTTATAGGAGGTGGTTTAAGACTTAATCATATTTTCAATACTGCTATAGAGGAAGACGGACTGATCGATTTACAAAAACCAACAGGTTTTGACGGTTCAACTTCTGCAGGATTAGAAACAGCAGCACTGTATGATAGCAGAAATAATCTGTTAAATGCTACAAAAGGATGGTATTTTGAAGGAACCTTTGGCGTATATAATGATATTTTTGGAAGTACACATGATTTCAGGCTTCTCAGATATGACCTTAGACATTATTTTTCTTTAAACAATAAAACCAAAGACGTTATTGCTTTCCAGACAACAGGCCGATTCTCACGTGGTGATATACCATTTTCTGAGTTTTCCTTTTTTGGAGGAAGTGATATCATGAGAGGTTATCGTGAAGGCAGATACGTGGACAGAGATATGATCGCTACTCAAATAGAATACCGGAAGTCATTTATAAATTCCAGGTTAGGTGCTGTTGCTTTTGTAGGGTTTGGCAATGTTTACAATAATATTTCAGAGTTAAAACTGAATGAATTAAAACCTAATTATGGCGTAGGCTTAAGATTTAAAATTGATAAGTCTGAAAATCTCAATATCAGACTGGATTGGGGCTTTAGCGACAACAAGAGCAATATTTACTTTGGAATTGCAGAGGCTTTTTAGAAACAGACCTTACTAAATTTACAATGATTATTTCTGATAGCTTCATTGTTCTGTCTTTATGTCAGGGTTTTTAACACTTTATTAAGTCTTTATTCTGTCGTTTAATCGTTTAAATATTTGTATTACAGTTGATTATATTTATTTTAACCAAGTATTAACAAAACTTAATCTTAATCTGTATAAGACAGCACTATGCTTGATACCTATTATACAAATTTTAAAATTAAAAAATGAAAGTATTAGTAATTGGTGCCGGTAATATGGGTTTAACCTATTCTGAAGGAATGGCACAATCGTCTTTTCTCAACAGGAGAAAACTTATGATCCATGACATTTCAACTGAAACCATTGAATTATTAAGAAAAGATGGACGATTTGATGTCTATGAAAAAATAGAAGATTGTTTGCCAAAAGCAGATATCGTTTTTATTGCGGTTAAACCATATCACTGTGAAGAATTGTTTGAGGAAATCAAACCATTCGTGAATAACCAGCAAGTATTTGTTTCTCTAATGGCAGGAATCACTATTGAAAAAATTCAAAATTTGCTCGATGTAGATAAGGTTGTGAGGACCATGCCAAATCTTCCCGCGAAGGTAGGTAAAGGCGTAACTTCATTTACAGCTTCCGAAGAAGTAACCAGAGTAGAATTAATCATGGTTAGAAACCTTTTGGACACTACAGGAGAGTCTATCCATGTAAAAAATGAAGATTTCATTAATAAATCTACAGGTATTTCAGGAAGCGGACCTGCATATATATTTTATTTTATGCAGTCTATGCTTGAAGCTGCTAAAAAGATGGGATTTTCAGACAACGATTCAAAAGTATTGGTTAGTAATACATTTGAAGGTGCTGTAACCTTATTCAACGATTCCGATTTATCACCGGAGACCTGGATGGATCGGGTAGCGTCTAAAGGTGGTACAACTCGTGCGGCGTTGGATAGTATGGAAGACAATAACGTCAAAGAACTGATAAAAGAAGCAGCTTATGCTGCTTTCAACAGAGCAACTGAACTAGGAGAAAAATAAGTTATGTTTAAAAAAAGAATAGTAGTAAAAGTAGGAACTAATGTCATGACCAACAGGAACAATCGCATTGTTGGTCCGATTCTCAAGAATCTTGTGAGACAAATAGCCTATTTGTATGAAAGAGATATAATTACAATTTTGGTATCTTCCGGTTCGGCTATTGCAGGTAAGGAAGTTCTCGGTGGTTCCGATGAAAAAAATCCATCGGTTAGGCGACAGATTTATTCCTCAGTAGGTCAGCCAAGATTAATGAGACACTATTATACTATGTTTCATGACTTTGGAATGCGCTGTGCGCAGGTCTTGGCCACTAAAAGAGATTTTGCACCGGGTAAATACAGACAAAATATGATTAACTGTTACGAAGGTTTACTTCGCGAAGGTATTATACCAATAGCCAATGAAGATGATGCTGTTTCACTATCCATGTCTATGTTCTCTGATAATGATGAGCTCGCAAGTCTTGTGGCAGACCTGGTTAATGCCGATATGATGATCATGCTAACAGATATTGATGGTTTGTATACCGGACATCCCAATGATCCATCATCAGAATTACTTCATCATGTTAGACCTCATGAAAACGTTGAAAAATACGTACAGGCATCAGAAAAAGGTGAAGGCGAAGGCAGAGGAGGAATGGAATCCAAATTAAAAATTGCCAAGCAAACTGCCAGCAAAAATATTCCGACTTACATCGCCAATGGAAAAAATGACGATATCATATTAGATATTTTAAATGGTAAAACAATAGGAACTAAATTTTCAATTTAACAAATCAAAAAATAACATATGAAATTATTAGATACAGTTTTAAAAAACAGCGTTTTGGAATCTATGATGAAGATTATTGAAGCAAAACGTAAAGATATTATAGAAGCCAATAAGAAAGATCTTGAAGCTTTCAATAGAGACGACCAGGCGCTTTATGACCGTTTGGTGGTTGATGATAGTAAAGTGGATGGTATGATTCAGGCAATCAAGGAAGTCAAAGATCAGGATGACCCGGTTGGGAATATTATCTCTAAAACAAGATTAGATAGTGGACTAGAAATTATCAACAAAACAGATCCTTTTGGGACGATCCTCATCATTTACGAATCCAGACCTGATGTGACGATAGAAGCAGCTGTTTTAGCTTTCAAAGCCAACAATAAAATTTTATTAAAGGGTGGTAAAGAAGCGGTAAACAGCAATATCATGCTAGAATCCTGTTGGCACGAAGCATTAGAAGAAAATGGTCTATCTAAAGATTGGATAAAACTAATGCACATTAACAGAGAAGAGACTCAGGAGTTTTTAAGAAATCCATCTGAGAAATTAGATCTTATTGTACCACGTGGAGGAGAACGATTGATAGATTTCGTGAAAACACATGCGACATGTGCTGTGCTTATTAGTGGTAGAGGAAATAACTTCCTGTATGTCTCTGAAAACGCAGACTGGCAAAAGGCCAAAAAAGTGATCATTAATGCCAAAACTGATAAAATTTCCGGTTGTAATGCATTAGATAAGGTCTTAATTAATTCAAACATCCCTGATTTTGAAACTAAGGTCGTTGATTTGGCTAATCAACTCAAAGATCATAATGTCGAAATATTGACAGATGCTGAAATCTCAGCAATTTTAAGTAATGAGCAAAAAATTGAAAGTGAAGAGACCTGGTTTGAGGAATTTTTGGCCTTAAAAATAGTTTTATCTTCAGTTGAAAATATTGAAGAAGCCATAGAAAAGATCAATAAATATTCAGGAAAGCACTCTAGTGTCATTATGACTGAACAAGGAACAGAAGCCGAATTGTTTATGGAACAGATAGACTCTGCAGCTGTATACCATAATGCTTCATCAAGATTTACAGACGGTGGACAAATGGGCGTTGGTGCTGAGTTAGCGATTTCAACGGATAAATTACATCACAGAGGTCCGTTAGGATTAAAACAATTAGTAACCAATAAGTACTATGTTTTCGGCGACGGACATATTAGAGTCTAGTCTTAAATAGGAAGAAATATTAATTATTAACCCTGCATGAATTTCTATTTCCTGCAGGGTTTGTTTTATAAAAAATCTATCGCCCTTGAGATTGAACTTATCGAAGTGATCGGCGATTCCTAAATTTAAAGCTACCAAAATAGAAAATTCTATAAGTTATTTACCTTCAAATTTAGGTTGTCTTTTTTCAATAAAAGCATTTACACCTTCCTTATAATCCTCTGTTTGCGCGGATGCAATTTGGTATTCAGACTCTAAAGCCAGCTGTTGTTCCACACTGTTTTCCATACTTTTGTTCAATGCTTTTTTGATAAAAGCTAAGGCTTTGGTGGGCATATTGGCTACACGATGTGCGAGTTTGTCAATTTCATTTTCAAATGTTTCGGATGAGTAATAGGTGTAGACCATTCCCATGCGCTCAGCCTCAAAGGCATCAATTTTATCGCCTAACATAGCAAGAGCAGAAGCTCTTTGAAACCCTACAAGTCTTGGTAAAAAATAGGTGCCGCCACTATCTGGAATAAGACCAATTTTGCTGAAAGCCTGAATAAAGCTGGCTTTTTCACAGGCGACAACAATATCGCAGCACAGCGCAAGATTTGCTCCGGCACCGGCTGCAACACCATTAACTGCAGCAATTACCGGTATTTCAATATTTCTAATCCTTGTGACAATGGGATTATAATGTTCTTCCAGTATTTTTTTAAAGCCTGGATTCTTATCAGGATCAGTTACTTCCTGAAGGTCCTGTCCTGCGCAGAACGCTTTGCCTTTTCCCATCAAAACTATTGCTCTTGTTGAATCGTCTCTTATGCAATCATCCAGATGCTGTTGTAAGGACAAGGCCATTTCACGATTAAAGCTATTGTATTTTTCAGGTCTGTTGAAATAAAGGTATGTGACTTTTTCTACTTGTTTTTTTATAATGCTGGACATGGTTTAGATTTTTTATAAAAATACAAAACCCAAAATGATGTTTCAAGTATAATTTTTAAAAATGATGTTGTTATCTGTTTTGATAGAGATAAAATCTCATGCTTTTAGTTCAAGTATTTTTTGTTTTAGCAGCTCATAATTATCTGCACCAACATAGTATTTTTTGTCTGTATTTTTTAGCTTAAAGCAAACGGCTTTGCCGTATTTGGCATTAAAGATCATGTCGCCGTTGAGATTATATCGCCAGCCTATACCATACCATTTTGACGGTGTCACTATTTGAATGCTCTCTTCATTTATCTCACGCACAGGAAAGGATTTTTTTAAGATGCCAATGCCAAATTTGACTTCAAGTTCTTCAGTCGTTAAACGGATTTGAAAATTGTAAGATAACAGAAACAGAAAAGCGATCAAAGCAAAATTAAAAATGATAATAAAAGGAGGAAATTCCTCTCCTTTATCATTTACCGAACCTATGGCGCTAAAGCCCAGAATACTTATCAACAGTAAAATAAGTATGGAGACAACCCATACCAAGGTGAGATGTTGTTTTTCCAGAAAAAGGACTTTAGCCATTTTTCATTAGGATTTTGACCTCAGGAAAATGGCTACAACCAGAGTTGTTATGATTCCCATAACCGGGGCAGCAATCAGGTTTTGAAGCATGTAATTACCTGTACTGAAGTATTCTTCAGCTTCTATTTGTGTCTTCATCTGGTTTTTTACACTCATACTTATGGCATTTTCAAAATAATCCGGTGAGATATATTCAACTGAAACAAATGTACTAAGAGGTGCCAGTAAAGCTATCATCAGACTTAATATCAAACCACTTATAAATAACTGTTTGTATGTTACTTTCCGATTATAGAAATTAATTTTTTTATCCCTTAGGGCCAGAACATAAATTATGATAGCCGGTATGGCATAGAGATTTGTGTAGATGTAATGTTCTTCTTAACATCGTGAAGTCCTGTGGCTTTTTCCAAAGCCATCCATAACATGCTCATTATGGTAAAGACTAAAGCCCATTTAAATTCTACTTTTATACTTTTCATGGTGGTTGGTTTACTATTAATTATAAATTTAGAATAAAAATTTAAAATAGAAAATAATAATCATTTCAAGCCTTATCTTTAGGAGAGTCTCCAGATATCCGAATGGGAGAGACTATTTTAACCATGAATACTTTCATGCTGCCCCAGATTTTTCATGATCCCGGCTTCATATTCCAGAAGATCCTGCCATTTTTGATTGACTTCCTGTTCATCTCCATATTTTCTGGCCAATTTCAGGAACAAAGTATAGTGATTGGCTTCGGAGATCATCAGTTTTCTGTAAAATTGCCTCAGATATTTGTCTTCTAATTGTTCTGAAAGTAGTCTGAATCGCTCGCAGCTTCTTGCTTCAATTAATCCGGCATAGAGTAACCTATGTACCAATTGTGTTACCCGGCTACCGCCTTTAGGAAAAAATTTAAGCAACGCAATAACGTAATGATCTTTGCGATCACGACCCATTGTAATGCCTTTATCCTTAATCAGGTCATGAACCATTTTGAAGTGACTCATCTCTTCCTGAACCAGTTCGGTCATTTTTGTTACCACTCCTTCGTATTCGGGGAAGCTAACAATCAATGATATCGCTGTTGAAGCTGCCTTTTGTTCGCAGTAAGCGTGGTCTATTAAAATTTCTTCTATATTCTTTTCTGCAATATTGGCCCATCTTGGGTCTGTTGGTAACTTTAGTCCTAACATCATTTAAAAATCTAAATCTAATTTTTGTCTAAGTAATTCAATATTGGGATTCTTTTCTACAAAATGCTTGAATTTCTCCTCACTGGTATGCATAAATTTTTTGCTTTCTGAAGCCAAAACATTAATTTCCAGATCTATATGGGTGTTTTTTAAACTATTGCTGAGGTATTTTAAAATCCGGCTTTTATTATGCAGAATTTCAATTTTCATGGTTTCATTGGGCATATTGATCACAATGGTTTTGTCTTTCAGCTTAGGAATATCAGAAAGCAGTGTAGAGGCCAGTAGCTTTTCGCCTTTTTTATCTATGATCTCAGCAAATTTTATCCAGGATTTTTTTAACTCGTCAAGGCTGAAATTTTCATCCATTACCTCTTCTTCCTTCTGATTTTCTTTAACCTTGTTGACGTGGTTTTTCTTATATAGAATAGATTTAAGAGATAATCCGCTTTTGCGCTCTGCTGCAGAAGTATCGTTTTGTGGTTTTGTTGCTTTTTCAGAGATCTGCGCTGTTTTCTCAGCTTTTTGAAGATCAGCTTCTTTTTCTGTTTCTGTATGGTTTTCTTCCTGATTTAATTCTTCAGATTGTTTTTGTGTATTGGGTTCTTCAATATTTGATGAATCCTCAACGGTAATTTCGGAGTTTTTTGAATTTACAGAAACAGGCTTTTTTTGAACATCATCTGCCTTAATTATGCCATTAGACTTTTTTTTTTCAGTAGCTGTCGAATTGAAAGAGGCCAGCTTCATCAAACATAATTCAACATGTAAAAGTTTGTTCTGGCTGAGTTTGTAGTTAAAGTCACAGGTATTGGCTAATTCAATAAATTCCAGCAGCTTTGTCATACTAAAGCTTTCAGCCTGTTTAAGGTATTCCTGCTTAGACTTATCACTCACATCCAGTAACTCTAGCGTCGATGGATTTTTACAAACCAAAAGATCTCTGAAGTGCGATGCCAGACCACTTATAAAATGCTGACCATCGTATCCTTTGGCCAGGATCTGGTTAAAGTAGATCAATACATTTGGGATATCATTGTCCAAAAGGTATTCAGAAGCCTTGAGGAAAGTCTCAAAGTCAAGTACATTAAGGTTTTCGGCTACTGCTGTGCGGGTAAGATTTGTACCGCAATAACTTACAACCCTGTCATAAGTGGAAAGCGCATCCCGCATAGCGCCGTCAGATTTTTGAGCAATGATCTGAAGGGCTTCATCCTCAGCGGTAACCCCTTCCTTTTCTGAAACATACTTTAAGTGCTCTTTTATGTCCTGTATGGTAATACGTTTAAAATCAAAGACCTGACATCTTGATAATATAGTAGGGATGATCTTATGCTTTTCAGTTGTTGCCAGAATAAAAATGGCGTGTTTTGGCGGTTCTTCAAGGGTTTTCAGAAATGCATTGAAAGCTGAAGAAGACAGCATGTGCACCTCGTCTATAATATAAACCTTGTAACTGCCGGTTTGAGGTGGAATTCTAACCTGATCATTTAAATTTCTGATGTCATCAACAGAGTTGTTTGAAGCCGCATCCAATTCAAAAATATTGAATGCAAAATCAGATACATCAGAACCGGATTGCTCATTGACCATTTTTGCCAGAATACGCGCACAAGAAGTTTTCCCAACACCTCTAGGTCCGGTAAACAAAAGCGCCTGTGCCAGATGATTATTGTCTATAGCGTTCTTTAAGGTATTTGTAACCGCATTTTGCCCGACAACTTCTTCAAAAGTGGAAGGTCTGTATTTTCTCGCAGAAACTATAAAATGATCCATAAGGCAAATATAAATAATGACAGGTTTTTTGAGTTGTTATTTCTTTTTAAATTTATGAACACTTCTAAAGTAAATATAATTTATTTTCATTAGTCATCACTTATTCGTTTAATCTGGCACAGGTTTTGGTCTGGTATATTATATTTTATATGATTTTGAAATTTTGTATTTTAAGTGTGCTGATAAGTATCAGTATGTGTGGACAGGGTTTTGGTGAAGACTTTGACATTGATCCAATCATCAACTATTATTCTTTTAGTCAAGGCCAGCAAATGGTAGAGTTAGACTATTTTTCGGCTTACAAAAACAGGGGTAGTCAACTCAATTCTGAACAGCCCAGAGCGCTCAATTGGAATTCTGTAATTGGAAATCCTCCTGAAAATGTCTATTTATTTAGAAACAGTCAAGGAAGAATACTCAAGCGTTTTGGACAGTGGCCATCTGATATACAATTACTAAGTGTAAAAAAATCTTTGGAAATCTGTAAACCACATCATCATCGGAGCAGAACAATGGGTTCCAAGATTGGTAATCCTGTATTTGGTACACGTTTTTATCCTTACTACCTTATTGGCAAACAAATAAGCTATGGTAAAGGGACTTTGGGTTTGATAGATAGTTTAGGGAATTTTGTACTCCCTAGAAAATATGATGTCATTGTACAGGCTAAGGAATATTTTATAATGCAATCGGGAGATTTATATGAAATCAGAGATAACAATCTCAAGATAAAATATTCTACCAAAAGATACAGACTACAACCTTCGAATGATTTGTCCTTTATCCTGGCTACCAAAGATAATCTCCAAGGACTCTTAAACACTGAAGGCGATATTGCTATACCTGTAAAGTACCGCGCTTTAAGACTACCATTCAATAAAAACGGACTTATGGAAGTTCAGAATAAAGAAGGTTTCTACGGTTTTGTAAATCGAAAAGGCAAGGAAGTTATTTCTTGTAAATACCAAAACTTTGGTGATTTTACAGACGGTTTGATAAGTGCAAAAAAAAATGACAAGAGAGGATTCATAGATGTTAAAGGTAAAACAGTCATTCCTTTCAAATACGATCATGCTTTCTGGTTCGTTGAAGGTTTTGCCAGAGTTTCCAAAAGAATCGGAAATTACTACCACTTTGGGTATATTGACAAACAGGGAAATGAAATCATACCACTAAAATATGCCAGCGCAACTGATTTTGAAAATGGCTACGCATGGGTCAGGCTGGACTTTCCGGAAGACAGAAATCAGGTTAAAATTTACAAGTCTTATAAAGAACTAAAAGACCGCAAGGGCATAGGCAAATGGGTAAAGATTGATAAATCCGGAAAAATTGTTGAATAGGGGATTATAAATGGATCTGTTTTTAATCCAAAATTAGCATAACTTTATATAAAGAGTTGAATTATCAAATAAAGAATATTTATTTCTTTGTTGATATTTCTATTTTTAAACTAAACTATGAACCATGAAAGTTTTCAAGATCATCATTATTTGCTTTTTTATAACTCATTTTTCAATTGCCCAAAATTTTGAATTAAGCCATACACCACATTTACAAACCAAAGCGACCTACACGCAGGAAGTTTATGCGGATAAAATCACCTTATCCATCACGCTATCAGAAGCTGATACCAATGGAAAAATTTCGGTAGAAGAGCTTGAAAACAGAATGGAAAAGGTGCTTTCAAAAAACGGAATCGACTTAAAAAAGCAATTAGTGCTTACCAATATGGCCAGTAATTTCAGAGATTACTTTTTGAAGAAAACTGATGTTCAAAAAATTAAAACCTACGAATTGGTTCTTTTTGATGCACTTGTCGCCGGAAGTGTTTTTAAAGGTTTGGAAAAAGAAGATATTTCTAATGTCAGACTACTCAAAACTGAGTACAGTAAATTGGAAGAGCTCAAAATCGAACTGAAGGGCAAAGCCGTTGAAAAAGCAAAAAGACAGGCAGAGGAGATGCTCAAACCCCTTGAACAGGAGCTAGGTTCTGCAATATTTATTTCTGACCTTCAGACGCAAACATATCCTATGATGAGGTCAGCAAATATGGGTGCAAATGTATTGCAGGCATCTATGAACGATTCAGCTTTAGATGTCAACTTCGATAAAATAAAGGTTGAAGCTACGGTGACGGTTTATTTCAGTTTGAATTAATCTAAGTATTTTGATCATGTTGATATTAAACCTGAAGTTGAGATATCTGTATATTTTTTTAATCAGTTCTTTTGCTATAGCTCAGGATACCGGAGAATTGTCAGGTTATGTTTATGATTTTGAAACCGGAGAGCCGATTCTTGGAGCAACGGTACAGGTTTTAGATACACAACTTGGTGCAGTTACGGATATTGATGGCTACTATGTTATCAAAGATGTTCCCACAAAGCCTGTTACACTTAAAGCCTCCTACGTAGGTTACGAACCGGTTTTAAGGTTTAATGTGATCGTCAAATCTGTTGGCAATGTCGAAGAAAATTTTGAATTGGTTGAAACAGCTACTCAACTCGAAGCGGTTACGATTCAACCTAATCCCTTTCGAAAAAAGGAAGAAACGCCACTGTCCATTCAATCGCTTTCTGCTGTTGAAATTGCGACATATCCCGGTGGTAACAACGATATTGCAAAAGTCGTGCAATCCTTACCCGGTGTGGCCAGTTCTATAGGTGGATTTAGAAATGATGTCATTATTCGTGGTGGTGCACCCAATGAAAATGTGTATTATCTCGATGGTGTGGAGATCCCAAACATTAACCACTTTGCCACACAGGGAAGTGCCGGCGGACCGGTAGGATTACTGAATGTGAGCTTTTTTAATAATGTAACGCTTTCAACCAGTGCCTTTGGTGCAGAGTACGATAATGCCTTATCCGGTATACTTCAATTTGACCAAAGGAATGGAAACAACAGAGATTTCAGAACCAATATCAGGTTAAGCAGTAGCGAAACTGCCCTTACATTTGAAGGTCCATTGTTTAAGGGCGATAAAGACGCCAGTGATACTTCATTTATAGTTTCGGTAAGGCGTTCTTATTTGCAGTTTTTGTTTCAGGTGATCGGTTTGCCATTTTTGCCGGATTACTGGGATTACCAATACAAGTTTACTCATAAAATTGATGATTATAATGAGATCTACCTGACCGGTGTTGGATCAATCGACAATTTTTCTATCAATGTGCCGGATGATATCGATGCAGAGCAGCAAGCCCAGCTCGATCAGGTACCGGTAATTAAGCAGCGAACCAACACCATCGGGGCAACCTGGAAAAGACGATTTAAAGAGGTACCCGGATTTATGACCACAACGATCAGCACCAATTATTTGCAAAATGATTTTACCCGTTTTGAAGACAACGTTAATCAATCAGATCCCTTTTTTAGGAATAATTCAACCGAACAAGAAATAAAATTGAGATACAACTACAACCGCTTTTACGGAGATTGGAAGGTCAAAGCCGGTTTTGTGGTTCAGCAGGCCAACTATACGAATAACACCTTAGATGTTACCAATAACTTTAGCTTTAATTCAGATTTATCTTTAATAAGATATGGCATGCATGCACAGGCATCACGACGCTTTTTTAATGAAAGATTTGGAATTTCTCTTGGAATAAGAGCAGATGCCAATGATTTTACCAGAGGAGGAAATGATTTATTATCGACTTTGAGTCCGCGTTTTTCAGTGTCTTATGCTTTAGATGAAGAGCAGAAGTGGAGCGTCAACGCCTCCTGGGGCAGGTATTACAAGATACCGCCTTATACGGTTTTAGGTTTTCAGGACAACGGCCAAAACTTCGTCAATCAAAATGTAGATTATATTGAAAACGATCATACGGTTTTAGGCATCGAATTTTTACCAAACAGAGATTCCAAGTTTTCTCTGGAAGGCTTTTACAAAAAATACCGCGACTATCCGGTATCGGTTACCGATGGTATTTCTCTGGCCAATCTTGGTGGCGGTTTTGAAGTACTGGGTAATGAACCCGTGGCCAGTGTCGGACTGGGCAGAACATATGGTTTGGAATTCTTATACCAAAAGAAGTTGTCTAAGGACTTTTATGCCATATTGGCCTATACTTTTTTCAGAAGTGAATTTACAGGTTTTGATCAGGATAATTATCTTCCGAGCGCCTGGGACAGCAGACATTTATTGACCTTTACCGGCGGCTATCAATTTGGTAAAAACTGGGAACTCAGTACCAGGATGCGATATATTGGCAGAACACCTTTCGCGCAAGTTGATGTGGAAGCCACTAACGCTCAAAATACCTATCCCGAACTGTTGATTGATTATTCAAATTTTGGTGAAAACAGGTTAAGCGCCTTTAACCAGACTGATGTACGAATCGATAAAAAATGGAATTTTGCTAAGTTCTCTCTCAATGTATTTCTGGAAATTCAAAACATCTTAGCCCAACAAATCCCAGAACCGCCTAATTATGGTTTACAGCGGGATGAGGCTGGTAACATCATCATGCCAAGAAATGTCGTTCAGATTGAACAATTAGACAGCAGTTCGCCATTACCTTCGATTGGTGTGGTTGTGGATTTTTAGGATTTTGTTTGTTTTTATTAAAAAGTGGTGTATTTTTAATGATATGTGCTAGTTGTAGAACATTTTGAAGAAAGTCCTAAATATAATATTAATTATCCTCGGAATTGGGAGTTTGGTATAAATTGGAATTATGATTTTTATTGGAACTGCTATGGGAAAGAGAACTGATAATTTTGACTTCTCTGAAAAACAGTACCCAAAAACTGAATTAATAAAAACCGACAGTATACCACAAGAAAAAATGACCTATTAGTTATACTTTACTGAATTTGATGGGCGAATGGAAAATCAACCTGCTGAAATCATAATAGCTGAAAATAAAATCATTGTATATAATAACGAGGAAAAACCTCTAACTGGTGGAAAAATAATATTAGAAGGAATTTTACTAAAACATAAGTCTGGAAAATGGATTATCGGTGAAACTGAAACTGACCGAAATGCAGAGGAAATTGGCGGATGTTCTGGTGGACCAACACCAGTCGATTTTAAAACGAAGATTATAGAATGGTGTTAAAAAAAATTATATGAAAATCAAACCTGGAATCGGAATTAATGACATAAAATTTGGAATGTCAGAAAATCAAATTTTGAGTTTGATTGGTAAACCGAGTAAAATAATCATAGATGAGGATGACGAAGACAAAAATCAAGTTTACCAATACAATGAGCTTAAATTGAGATTGACATTCTACAATGAATTTAGTGGGAAATTAGGTTACATAAGAGTTGCAAATCCAAAAATTGAAATCAATGGAAATCCAATTATCGGAATTCAAATCGAAGACGTTTTCAAATCATATAACTTGAGTAAAGAAAATTGGAACGAAGAAAATTATTTTACTTTCAAATCATATTTTAATGAAAAAAAATGGACAACACTGAATGTGGAATATGGTGTAGTAACTGATATTGAATTTGGATATTTATTTGACAAAAGCGGTGAAAACCCTATATGGCCGAAATAAAAAAACGTTTTACAACACGAGGCTATAAATAATGCGGTATTTTTTACTAAACTCTAAGTTATGGGATTATTTGCTAAATTTGTGAATTAAAGATATGGGCAAAGGGGCAAATTTGCACCGCACTATATATAGCCCAATCCGTTGTAGCACATTTGATGAAACATATTGCAACATATCAAATTCACGATACTTTTAGAATTACTGGAAGAGGAATTATATTCTCTGGAAATATATTGGATGGAGAATTTATGACAGGAGATTTTATTAAATTCGACTTTAATGGACAAATATTACTGCGAAAAATAAAAATGGATTGGTGCAGGAATGAGAGTTGTTGAAGGAAAACCCAATGTTGGAGTTATGATTGAAAGTCCAAATGAACAAGAAATCGATGATTTAAGAAATTGGAATCCAAATCTAACAATCGGTAAAATATACTCGCAAAATGAAACCTGAATTAAAATATATTGAATTAAAAAGCGGATATGGAGATAATGGACCTGCGTGGATTGGAATGGCTGAATTCTCAAAATCTGGCAGAACTGTCTATTTTAATGGAAAAGCTCTTAAAAACTCCAACGCTCAGGGAATTGCAGGAAACTACTATGACTTAGAAAATGGAGATGAATATTGGATTTCTGGAATTAAGAAAAATGGAACTGACCGACATTTGGCTCGTGGTGGAAAAATAATGATTGACCGAAAAGTAGTTGAACTTTATTTAAGTCTGGTTAATTTCAATGTTTTAGACAAAAAAAGATTTGAATTAGTAAACATTTTGCCGACTGATAAACAAAAATTCACAATGTTGGAAAATCAAAAAACAGGCTAAAACACTGTGCTGAAAAAAAATGGCAATATTGTTTTAGGCTTAATCCAGATATTATTATCAGTATACTGGATTTATGAAATGATATCTCTTTATTACAAATATCATTATACAGATATCGTTTTTGCTTTTAAATATCCTGATTGGGTTATGCTTTTTAATATATTTTGATTCTACGTTATTGTACCAGTAAATATAAATTATTATATTGAGTAAAATTCCAAATTATGACGATTTTAAAAT
>CAJXVZ010000004.1 GCA_913062845.1 uncultured Psychroflexus sp. | reverse complement strand
GCTAGCTACAACAGTGAATCTTTTGATGCAAACACGCAAGTGGCATCAGCTGAGGGATTGTTGGTTGACTGTCTCTTTTTTTCATACGATAGCCGCCATAAGAAATAGCTCTATAGTCTGGATTACCAAGAATATCCTTAGCTGTTAGACTGGATTTGCTCTTTTTTTCTTCCATCGATTTTTCTTCCTTATTTTTTTGTTTACCGCACGACATAAGCAATAGAACAATAAAAAATACTGCTATGTGGCTCAACTTTATCATTTTTACTGGTATTTATTTTAAGATAGATTGGTCAACAAAAACTCGTAAATGTTCAACCTTGCCTTCTCTCTTAAAGATTGAGCTACTGATATCTTCAGGTAACTCAAGCCCGTTGATAGAATGGGAAGAATTGTCACTTTGAGTAACTTCTATTTCGTTATGATCTGAAATACTGTAAATTACAGGTGTTTGACATATCGTAAAACATAGCGAGTTTTCGGGTACTTCAAGTGTTTTTAAATTATGCTCTAAATCAATATAATTAACTTGTTTTGCTTTCTTAAAAAATTCATCTTTGCGCAGCATGTATGGCTTAAAGGCCAGATGACCTTTGTGCATAGTTATTCCTATTTCACCAAATCGGCTCAGGATATCTTCTTTAACCTGGCCGGTCATACCAGGCTGTTGAGCTCCTTTTCCGTATGGTGTATGTGAGTAGGGATCCGTAGAAAAGGCTCCGTATAACTCAGGAGATTTGTGCACACCAATGCCTTCATTAATCTCATAATAATGCTCCAGTAGTCGACCAATGGTTTCATCTGCGGCTTTCTCCTCGATCGCTTTTTGACAGCATTCAAATACGGCCAGTTGCAGTTTTGAGACCATATGCCAATAGATTGAACCAAGGCCTTCATAGCCATAAAATGTTCCTGAACGACCGGTAAATGCTTTATGGTTAAAGACTTCTTCAAAAATACGAACTACATCGTCGAAATCTTTTTCAACTAAACCTGCATATTTAGAATCCTTCATGGATTCAAGGGCTGCTTTCAGTTTTTTATCATTGTTGAAATTGGCATTGAAATGGTAATGACCTTCAACATCTTTTTCAATAATCTTAGTGTTTTGGTCCTCTACCAGCGTTTTCAATAACTCTGAAGACTCTACGAGGTTTTCAGGGATGTTGTTGCGTTGTAAATAGCCTTTAAGCGCCTTGTTAGGATACAAGATGTAACTATACTGATCAGGTCTGAATAGCGCCGAATCTTTTAAGGCGTCTAAAACACTCACTGCATCTTCTGAAGATAAATACTTAGCACTCAAAACTGCCACCTGACCTTCCAGCATTTCATCCAGGTAGGAAATTGATATGCTATTGTCATCGTTTAATGTCATCAAATTGTAGGCGTGATATAGGTTGTCCTGGCGTTTATTGGCTTCGATAGATTGTTCCAAAAACTCCAGAATATTATCTATAAATGCTTCTAAATCTGTAATATTTACAGATACCTTTTCACCTGTAAATCCTTTCTCGTATACAAAAGTCCTGAATTGACTTGCCGGAATAGCAACAGCATCAAGAACGGCTTTTCTTTCTCTGTCTGAAATTTCAGAATAAAGAACTCCTTTATGCGCGTCCAAGGCCTGATGCATGGCCATGAACATATCGAAAACCTCTTTAGACAATTCAAATGTTTCAGCATCATTTATGCCTTTAAATATCGTTTTGAAAAAATCGAAAAATCTTCTCAGATAATAAAGTGTGACCATTGATACCCCATTACCTACCAACGCATTATTGGCATCATTCCATTCAGGGCGCTGTGTATTCATCCAAATACCGCCTTCAGGTATAAAGTTAGAGACCTTTGCCAGAGCGGTTGCCAGTATTTTTTCGATAAAGTTAACATGAATGATGTTCCCTTTCTGGTCCTCAAGTAAAGCGCCGTCAGCTCCCAGCGATTCTCTTTTTTCTCTTATTTTTTTGTCAAGGTCATGATCAAAAACGATAGTATCTTTAGGATCCTTTAAAGTATCTTCATAAGATTTAATTCTGTAAGGCACATTAGCGTAAACAAATACATCAGATTTGAATAGCTTTGCAAGCTTACCGGGTTTCACGTTTTCCAGAACTTCAAGAAATTTGAGTAAGTAGATAATCTGGTGGTCACCCCAATAGCCAATATAAGACCATGGGTCGTCCGGTTCAATAATCTCCCAGTCAAAACCATCTTTTGTCACACGGTATGGATTGTAACCATCAAAAGTAGAAGCGTTTAAAAACTTGTAAATCATGCTCTCCAAAAACTCAGGATAGGAAAATGAGAGTGCTTCCCAGTTTTGGAAAATATCCCGCCAGTTACCTTCATAATCCAGAATTTTATTGCCGTTTTCATCTTTTGTATTGATAGAAAACTGGTTCCACGGACGACTTGGGTCACCGTGTCTACGGCTGAATTTTAGTGGTAAATATTCGAGACAAAGTCTGGTAAAATCTTTATCGCTTTCCTCCTTGACCAAAGCTTTTAAATCCGCAAGCGTAAAAACATCGCCAAGTTTATCGAGATCTTTTTCAAATTTATTGTAGACCTCGAGATTGGCAGTTTTGATGTAAGGTTTGAAGTCGTTAAGTTCAATATTGTAATTATCGTCAAAAATTCCTCCACGCATAATATTGTAAAGTGTGTTGGAATAATGACGAATGTCTCTTAGTTTATCACTTGAGTATTGCAACCCATCCGCCGAGGCGTTTAATTTGATAAGTTTTTGAGTGCCTTTTTCAATATCATCTTCAATCGCTTTTTCAAGTTCGGGATTTGATTTGATACGATGAATGAAGTCAACAACTTTAGCATGGTTAAAGTTAACATCGGCCACAATTTTCCATGATTTGGAGGCTTTAGAGTCTAACTTTAAATTTTGGTGTATGAAATAAGCCCCTTTTTCTGCTTTGACATCAACTTCCTGGGTGATTTCTTTACCATTTCTAAAATTTTCTAATTGAAGGGATGACACTAAAAATTTTGGCGTATGAGCGTTAAGCGACCAAACGACATTGGCTTTTAGAGCCTCACTTGGTTCGGCTTTATCTACAGGTACTGCGCTTAGCGCATAAATTCCCATGCCTACATTAGGTTCCAGTTCATTTCTCTTGTAAGCATCAACCAGGTTACTTTGTGCTGATTGCAAATCGCTGTTTACACTGGCAGGTAAAATATTTTGAAAACCGTCTAAGATTTCAAAATTCACTTCCTTTTGACTTAAATTCTCAACAGAGGCATCTTTGATAAAACCGAAGTCATCGCTTGATGACAGTCTGTAAATGAATTTTAATTGTAAATCGTGGTTTATTTCTTCAAAAACCACCTTATTTCCCCAAATATTCTTGTATAGATTTCTGGTGATATTATACTGATCGGCAAATCGTTTAGCAAAAGGTTCCCAGAAAAATGTCTTATTTGGACCTACCACTTTTAAGATAGTTTTACTGCCAGTGATATCGGCTGATTCTGTTATTTTATCATCTGTATAATAAGGGAAAAGCGCAAATTCTTTATTTTTTCTACCAGCGGTCACTCCTCCGTTACTGGATAAAAACATCCAATGGTTGTAAGGGCTTACGATGCTCATAAAGAATGGTCGTATGCTGTCACTGTTTGAAATTTTAAGAAATTTTTCCCCGTTTATTTTTACGATTTCAAGTTGATCCTGTTGTGTACTCACTTTATAAAATAAATTTTATTGAATAATGATTTTGAGATGATAAAATAGTAAAATTAAATTTTACTGAAGAACTAATGACACATTATCTATACGCACCAAACCAGCATCTCCATTTAAATCAAATAACACTCTTGCATCAGGCGCACCAAAATCCTGCGAACTCAATGTAAGACTAAATTGCTGTGTTGTGTTGGTTAAGTTTACAATTTCTGTATCATTTGAAAAATCACCTCCACTAAGACCTATACCGGCAATTATCGTTCTGTCCTGATCGGAAGATGCATCAAAAGTTAATGTGTATGTGTTGCCCTGCTCGATTGCCAGTTTTTGACTGATGTTGACCAAAAAAGGCGCATTTGGATCCGGATTAGTAATATTGGCTTCATAAAATGTATTACCATCCTCAGTAACAACAGGTGCAGGGGCAGAATCATCAACACCAACGATCCAGCCTTGTGAACCATTTTCAAAATCACCATTTACAAGTAATCCTGAGTCAAAAGGGTCTTCGAATACAAATGAATCCTGAAAAGAGTCTGTAATACCATCATCACTGGTAGCCGTTAGTGTCACCGTAAACGTTCCTCCTACATTATAAGTTTTAGAAGGATTTTCCAATACAGAAGTTGTACCATCACCAAAGTCCCATTGGAAGCTGACCGCATTGGTTGACAAATTATTAAAATTAACGGTTCGCCCATCAATATCACTGATGAATCTGGCTTCAAATCCAACGAAATCTACTCCGCTTTCATTTTCTTCACACGAGAATAAAAACGCAGAAAGAACGAACAATGTTGACAATATGATATTTTGTTTTAATTGCATTTTAGAAATATTTTGATTATTCATAAACTCTAACGTAATCCACTATCATACTTTGCGGAAATTCTGTTTCAGCATTAGGACTTCCAGGCAGATTACCACCTACAGCCAAATTAAGAATGATATAAAAAGATCTGTCGTTAAATACCCAAACACCTTCTCCATCAGTTTCTTCATCAACATCTTCAGGGGTTAAGGACTGGTATAATTTGTCATCTATGTAGTAATTGATACGGTTTGGTGACCATTCAATACCGAAGATATGGAAGCCAGTATCGAATCTATCGTTTTCTAATTCAAAATCTTTACCAATAGATTCTCCGCCGCTGTAACCTGGCCCGTGAATGCTACCAAAAGCAACTGTAGGCTCATCACCAACATTTTCCATAATGTCAATTTCACCTATTTGAGGCCAAATTTCACCATCACTATCATCGCCCAACATCCAGAATGCAGGCCAGTATCCTTTTCCGTAAGGCACTCTGATTCTTGCTTCAAAACGACCGTATTGTCTATCCATTAAGCCTTTTGTTGTTAATCTTGCAGAAGTGTAATTACTGCCCTGGAAGGATTCCTGTCGGGCTGTAATGACAAGAACACCGTTTTCTACTTTCACATTCTCTGGTCGGTCGGTATAATATTGTAACTCGTTATTTCCCCAACCCGGAATACCCTGAGCCGAACCATCTCCAATCTCATAATTCCAATTATTTGGATCAGGCGCACCATCGGTATCAAATTCATCTGACCATACGAGATTGTTTTTGGTCACTACTTCCTGGGTTTCGTCTAGGTCGCAACTGACAAAACTTGTCGAGAAGATAAGAATGATTGCTATATATTTTATTTTGTTCATAATGTTAAATTTTATTCCGTGTAGAAGTAAATGTTATCGAGAAATATATTGGAAATTGTTGGGTTTGCCGGGCCTGATTCAGAATTAAACAATAGTAATCCAATTCTGTTTCTGTCGGTCAACCCAGAGAAATCAGATAATGGTATATCAAATCCGACCCATTCATCTTCTAGTAGGTCTGAACCGTTGATAAGGAAAGAACCAACTGTTTCTGTTGCACCATAATTAGTTAACTGCAGTAAAAGTCTATCTGAAGCCTGCACAGGTTCCTGTACGTTTACATCGATGTGTAAATGCGTCAGGCCTGTTGCATTGACGGGTTGCACAGCTTCTGCCGGAAAAATAACATCGTTAAATACAATACCGACAAAATTAAGGTTTGTGTAACTTATAATGCTTTGAGAACCTACTTGTTGTACGCCTCCCAGTGTGGTTTGAAAAGGCTCGAAAAAGGAATTATACCGTGATACAGGAATGTTCAGGTAGGCGTCACTAAAAATTGAAACAACATTTTCTGCTGGTCTGGTTGGTACAGGAGCAAAGTTGAATCCTCCTTCAACATTTAAGTTGAGTGTTCCCTGAGTTGCTGTATTACCAAGAGTCGCAGAAATTGTAGCTTCACCAGTACTTATAACTGAGACCAGTCCTGTTTCGCTGACAGTTGCAACATCAGGATTTGAAGATGAAAAATCAAAATACTGAGGAGATGCCTGAACTGTAACATTTTCGCCGGATGCCAGATTTGCAGAAACTGAAAATTCTTCAATCTGAATTGGTACATCAACAAAAGCATCCTGATTTACATTATTCCCATTAAAAATACTTGATTGCTTTTGTCCAATTGTGCCTAGATTTTCATATCGTATTTCATCAATCCAAACCGTAAAGCCAACACCATCTGTACTGTTTGTTCCGGTTGAAAATAAAAACAAACCCTTTTCCTGAGTCAGTTTTGAAGGCTCTGGAATTGGAATTGTTATTTTTCTCCAATCAGTGGACAAAGGTATGTTGAACCTTGCTGTAGTGAATTTACCCTCTTCAAAGTCCGCTCCAAAACCAATTTGATCAAATGCAGCAGTTCTCGAAGCTTTTATCCAAAAAGTCAAAGCATCGTAACCCGATAAATCCCGGCCTTCGCCTCTATCTTTAAAAATTCCGCCTATAAAACCACCATCAGGATCGTTTGGTGCAGGAATATCTAACCTTATTGAAGAAGAACCCAAATACGAAACCTCGTCATCAGTTCCAAAGGCTTCTGTATTTGCACCGGTTGCAGGATCAAAAGATTCAAAGAACTCATCGGTTAATCCAACCGGGTTGTCAGTGTAGACTTCAGCCGTATTTGGAAAAGTTGCCGGTACGGCCTGGTCTGAAATTTCTCTTTCGCAGCTTGTAAATACCATTCCTGATAACAATACAAGTCCAAAGAATTTTAAATATGTGAATTTATGCTTTATCATTTTAAAATTATTTTCCAATGTTAAATCTAATGTATGTCATGATTTCCCACTCTGAACCATTTGGGAATCCAACTGCGCTCAGCGGCGGATCCTGATTAAAAGTCCCCAGTGGTGTTGCTGTTGGAGAATATCTTGGTGAAAATTCATTTAATGATCTCCAGATGCCTCTTATACCAACTTGAGTTGTAGGTAAAACATACCATTCAGGCTTACTCAATGTAGTGGATAAATCCAGCATTAACTGCAGCGGGAATGTAAGGTTAAAGTCCCTGTGGTAGTCAAAAGGACCCCAGTCATTAACCTTAACATCTCCCTGTATCCAGAATTTCTTATATCTGATATCTACATTAGCACCAAATCTGTCGGTTACTAATCTTTGAGAATCACCTCTTGCCTGACCATTACCGTAATAGAAAGTACCTACGATACCCAACTCCGGGCTTAACTTTGAAACAACCCTTGCGTGGGCTTCCCAAAGATCTTCTGCCGGTGCAGATTCAGCAAATGCAAAAAATTCACGAGTATCCAGGAAACCAATGTGCGCATCCATGGTTGTAGGTAAATGTCTGTATACAAATCCTGCACTCATGGCAAACTTGGCATCTTCCGCCCTGTTATTATCCCAATTATACATATATGTACCGGGTGTTGGGTCATAAGTGAATAATATTTCTCCAGCTGTGGTTTCACGGTTCCAACGCACTGCAAAAGGATCGTCGATGAAATTTCTTAAACGTCCAGGCGCATCTACACCATTTGGCATAGGATCAACCAGAGGTTGTTGCCACATAAAGTTAGGTGCTATTTGCCATTTTCCAATATTATACGTGAAGCCGGTCAGAAAATTCTGTTGATTACCACTACCCGTATCTTTTAACTTCCATCCTGTAAAAGTAAGGGTTGGATCTGCACTACCGTTGGCAACAAGTCCCATTACTGCACCTTGTGCATACCAGTTGAATTTACCTCCTGCATAGGTGATTTTTGCTTTTCCACCCCAATTATCATCGGAAGTAATTCTATCTACAACTACGTTACCATTATCATCAATATCCTGGTAAGTACTTCCGTTTAGAGGTCTTCCACCCCATATACCACCGACGGTTAAACCAAATTTACCAAAGTCTCTTTCGAGTGCAAGAGTTGCTCTTTCCATTGGCCATGGTGGAATAACACCGGAACGCACCTGATTCTGGTCTAAAATACGTCTTCCGTTCTCGTCAAATTCTATATCTGTTTCCAGGTCTCTGTTGTAGATACCCGTGACATCCCAATGTCCTATGGTTTTAGAATACTTGAACAACATGGTTGGGTTTGCGCCCCACCATAACTGAGGACCAATAGCCGCTTTGAGTCCTTCCAAATCTCCTTTAGCATCAACTTCAATACCAGAGATAATACCGCCATAGATATCCAGGTTAGGACCATAGTTAGCCTCAGGATATAATCCAAAGAAATCACCCTCATAACCCCAGTGGTAGTGACCTGTTCTGAAAAATCCTCTCAGATCAAAAGCATCGTGGTTCCATTCAAATTCGGCCTGATACAGATTAAGTCTGTTAACATCTTCCAGTGTTACTTCTCCCTGATCAGTTTGTATAGTAACTATTCTGTTTCTGTTTTCATAAAAGATTTCGTTGATAGGATTTTGTGCCACATCACCAACAATGTTGAATTGCACATCATAGCTCACATTTGGTGCAGGCTTTCCGCCTATCCCTATAAAATAAGATTGCATTTGATCGAAACCTAATTGGTTTGGAAAGGTGTTTTCGTCCGGGTCTGGGTTGTCCGGAGTTGTGATCAAACTACCGCCTGTGTAGAAGGTAGATAAGTGTGCAGATAGTCTTGTGATACCTAAAGCACTTGAACCGCCACCATCCATTGCCGCTTTATCACCTCTTGCTCTCAGCATTGCGTCGGTGAGAGAAATGTTATTTTCAAAATAATTATCAATAAAATCCAAATCAACACCTTCTACATAAGGATTTATCTTATGAGCGTCTTTCAATGCGTAATAGGCTGCTCTTGGATAAAGCGTATAAAGTCCTCTGGCATTTGTAGGTCCTTTTGCACAAATACCAAACCATTCCTCATTCATATTATTCCTGCCTTCCTCGTGATCAATATAATAACCACCATTAGACCAGGAAGCATTACTGTCGTGAACGTCTAAATTCTTTGTCTGTCCGAATTTCCACCAGCCATCACTGAACTGAAATGTAAAACCACCAATAGAGTTATCTGAAAGACCTAATCCTGCAGCGTTCTGGTAGATTTCTTTCCAGTTTTCAACCATGAAATACGCCTGCATTTTTTGGTCTTCCTGATTACTTAATGCATTAAAAGCATCTGAACCAAATTCTGTAAATAAAACTGGTTTGCCATATACTTGTCTGATTTTCTCAAAAGCATCACCAAAAGATTCACCTCGATACATATTGGTACCATAGATGTCTACATCAGGACATTCCTGAGCGATGATTTCGATAAACAATACATCTCCATTACATATAGCCACCGGAACGTTGCCATCAATAGATTTCATTTTGTTTGAAGCATCATTCATCAATTTATACATCGGTCGACCTCTGTTCTCACCTATCGCTCGGATTTGCTCTTCGCCTTCAGGAAAATCTTCTGTTTCCGCACCAGCCCAGAACAAACCATAGTTATTCTCATTACCTAAAAGATACATTAATAGTCCTTTTGTACCTTTATATGTAGATGCCAATTCGGTAACTTCAGACATTAACAGATCTATTGTCGCGGGGTCGTCATATTTTGTAACCGGTGTCCACACGCCGTCTATAGTGAGACCATATCTACCAAATGAGTGATTCAACATCGTGTAGATACCGTAATTTTCGTAAATATAAGTAATCCATTTAGGCTGAATACCAGTATAAAGTCTTACAGTATTAACACCCATATTTTTCAACAAGCCCATTTCATCGTCCAGAGCGGCCTTAATGATTTCGTCCGGTTGATTCCATAAACTGTAATTGAAATTTGTACCAATAGGGAAGTAATCCCAATTCATACCATTGATCATAAAAGGTTCACCATCCACTAAAAGATACTGACCTTTACTATCGTCTATAACCTGCACATTATGTCCCTGCGCATAAATGGACATGGAACATAACATCAAAATAAAAGAAAGAAATATATTTTTCATAAGGTTGAATTAATATGATGTTAACAAACTTAATCGTTTTCGTAAGCTAAAGCCAAAAAATAAACTTAACAAAAAATATACATTTGAAACTTTAACATTTTAAGCCCTGTAAATTAGTGTCGACCCTTTTTAAAAATTGTTTTTCAATGTTTTATGAAATTTAACATATGGTTGTTAAAATTCATTAAAATGCAAATGTAAAGCTAATGTATAGCTTTGAAAACAAAATGTAGAGGCTTATATCTCTAAAATGTAATCCGTTAAACTTTGATCACGGTCCAAATTCATCTTTTTACGCAATCGATATCGTTTGATCTCTACGCTTTTTGTTGAAATATTAAACAGGGGTGCTATTTCTTTTGAGCTTAAATTTAGCCTTAAATAGGCGCATAGTTTGAAATCATTATGAGTTAATGAAGGGTGAAGCTCTTTGAGCTTTTTAAAGAAATCCTTATCAGCATTATTAAAGGCTTCTTCGAAAAATTTCCAGTCGTCCTTACTGTTAATATTTGAATCAATTGATTTTACAACCTTTCTTATTATATTGTCCGAAGACTTTAAAGGTTTCAAATCACCTTTTATCTGAGAAAGAAATTCATTTTTCTTAATAAGGCTCATTGTAGAAATTGCCAGCTCTCTGTTCTTGTTTTCTATATCCTGCTTTAATTGTTTATTGTTGACATCCATTATTTCTTTTTGAGCTTTAAGCTCCTTCACTTTAAGTTTCCTATTAGCCTCTTCCTGAATCGCAATTTTTTGCTTTTTGTAATAACTTTTGTACATAAGATGCACACTGATAATTAAAATAACCGCAAGGATTATATATAACAAAATCATTTTAGTTGATAAGAAAAATGGTTTCTCTATGAAAAATTTCAGGCTTTTGGTTTCACTTATATTATCTTCACCTATTCTACTTCTTATTTTCAGGGTATAATTACCGTACTTTAGATTTTTAAAATTGAGCTGTGTATTCTCCTGCCATGAACTCCAGCTGTCATTGTATCCAATCAATTTATACTGATATTCACTTTTGAGCAATGGGCTAAAGTTGAGGGCACTTATCTGAAATCTGAGATTATTATATTTATTATCAATACCAGACAATTCGATTTTCTCAACTTGATTACTGTTTTTATCGTATACCGATATATTGCTGATCGAAATATCTGTATTATAATCCCGGGGCTTTTCTATATCTATTTCGATAAAACCATTACTTCCACCTAATAGGTAAGTGTTTTGGCCATCTAAGCTTATATTTTCATAACCGGAAATCTGATGTCTGAACTCATTATTTATTGGAATCTTATTGACCAGATATTGATTGTTTACCGGGCTTTGTACTACACTCACAATATCTGTTTTGTTGAAAAACCACAATTTTTCATCTTTGGTTATTTCCATCCGGCCTGATGAAAAGTTATCGGGATTTACGATTTCTGAAAGCAGGGAATCTTTAATGAACGTATTATCTTTTCTATCATAGGCAAAAACACCTTCTCTGTATGCATAAAGTATTTTATCTTTAAATTTAACTATTGATGAGAATAAGCCTTTCTCAACAGAGGTTATAGTCTGAACTTTATCCACCTTAGAAAAGTCATCATTTATATCCAATTTGAACAAGCCTTTATATTCATGATTAATCAGAATAGAGTTTTTGTCAATAAACTCAAAGTACTGAGTCGATATTTCAAAACCTTTTATTTTCTTGTCTAAAGACCATTGACCATCATATTTGTATACATACAAGCCGTCATAATTACCTGACACCAGCGTATTTTCTTCTTTAATCCTAAAGGTCCAGGTTCCTCTTGTATTTTCTATAAACCTTGAGGTTTTGTTCTCTATAACATAAGTCCCATTATGATGACCACAAAATAATGTGTCCCTGAACACAAATAGATTCCAGACCTGGCCACTTGTTCCTTTTACCAGGGTAAATTTATTTAAATCAGTGTCAAAATAGAATAAGCCTTGATTGGAGCCGACGTAAAGTACATCATTATAGGTTATTGAAGTATAAATGGTCCCGAGTTCACCATCTTTATCCCGGAATAGAGAGAGATTTGAGTCATCATCAATGATGTTTATACCATTGTCCAGCCCGAGCCAGATATTATTAGAATTATCGTTAAAAATACTTAGGATGGTATTGTTACTCAGTGTATTTTTTTGATTTAAATGGTACAACAAATTATCTTTTGAAATTTTAAAAAGACCATTGGAGATTGTTCCAAGAAAAATGTCGCCGTTTTCTTTTTGAAGACTGCTGTATACGGATAAATCGGACCATTCTTTCTCCAGACTCTTTGGGATGTACTCAAGGTTGTTAGCTAAATTTATTATACCATTAAATTGTGTTTGAGCGTACAACTGTTCATTAATTTTGTAAATATTAATCAGGGTACTTTTCTTAATAATTTCGCTATCATTCAAAAGCTGTTTTTTGCCATTTACTAATTGAAATAAGCCTTCATTCTTGCTGTGAAAATATATTTCTTTGTCAAGAACTACCATTTTAGTTATTTCTCCATTGGCTATTATGCTGTTAATAGTTCCAGTTTTCGAATTGTACATATAAATGGCATCAAGAGACTGAAATATTATAAAATGTTCCAAAGAGTTTATGGTCCAGAATTGTTCATCTTCTATAAGTCCAATGTCTGCAGAAAGTGATTTGTATTTGTAATGGTCTGACTCGTCTTTTTCCCAAACACCAAATTCCATGTAGGCGCCCGTGTACACCTTATCTTCTAATGCATATACGGACCGAAGAATTGTATTGTTTGGCGAACCAAGCAGTTCCCACTGTTCACCATC
Source organism: uncultured Psychroflexus sp. (assembly GCA_913062845.1). Lineage (GTDB taxonomy): Bacteria > Bacteroidota > Bacteroidia > Flavobacteriales > Flavobacteriaceae > Psychroflexus. The sequence goes on along the minus strand of CAJXVZ010000004.1, from coordinate 81,156 downwards.
AAACTTTAAAAGACCCTTACCATTTGCAATGAAAATGACATTATCCCGTGTTTGGGTTATAGACCAATTTTGATTATCGGCTTCATAATCTTCGGGGAGATAGTGTGCTACAGGCGGCAGAGTTTGGGCACTAATAAAATCTGCCGAACAAAGAGTACAGATGAAAAACAGTTTTAAAAAAAGCCTGTGCTTAGCCATTAATCGATATTCAATTGTTATTTATTGGAATGGTTTTCAGCGGTTAATTCTGCGATTTTTATTATAACTTCTGTTGCTTTTTGCATACTTTCCAAAGGCACATATTCGTATGGTCCGTGAAAATTATGCCCACCGGCAAAAATATTAGGACACGGCAGACCCATATAGGATAATTGTGAACCATCTGTACCTCCACGAATAGGTTTAATTATTGGTTTTATTCCGCAACTTTTCATAGCTTTTTTAGCTATATCAACAATGTGCATCACCGGCTCTACTTTCTCCTTCATGTTGTAATACTGATCAACTATCTCGACTTTAATTAAGTCCTCATTATATTCCTTATTAAGTTGGCCTGCAATTTTGTGTAATAAGCTTTTACGCTCTTCAAATTTTGATTTATCATGATCTCTAATGATATATGACAAATTGGACAGCTCAATGCTACCACTCATAGATGTGAGATGAAAAAAGCCTTCCCTTCCGTCAGTCTTTTCAGGCACTTCATTATCAGGCAAAAAAGCCATATATTTTTTTGCAATAAGCATGCTGTTTATCATTTTTCCTTTAGCATAACCCGGGTGGACGCTTTTACCGCTTATAGTAATTTTTGCTGATGCTGCATTAAAGTTCTCATATTCAAGCTCCCCTATCTGGCTTCCATCCATGGTATATGCCCATTCTGCGCCAAAGGCCTCTACGTCAAACTTGTGAGCACCTCGCCCAATTTCTTCATCAGGTGTAAAACAAACGCGCACTTTTCCATGCCTGATCTCTGGATGTTGAATAAGATATTCCATAGCAGACATGATTTCAGTAATTCCGGCTTTGTCATCTGCTGCAAGCAATGTTGTTCCGTCTGTTGTGATCAAGGTCTGGCCTTTATAATCTCTGAGTTCTTCAAAATAATCCGGAGATAGCAGCATATTCTTTTCTTTGTTCAAGACAATGTCTTTTCCATCATAATTCTCATGGATTTGAGGATTTATATTTGTCCCGGTATAATCCGGTGTTGTATCAAAATGAGATACAAATCCAATGCATGGTACATCTTTGTCTGTATTTGAGGGCAGAGTAGCCATAACATAGCTGTTTTCATCTATGCTTACTTCACTCATACCTATCTCCTCTAATTCGGCCTTCAGCAAATTGGCCATATCCCATTGCTTATGAGTGCTCGGAGTAGAATCGCTTTCGGCATCGCTTTGTGAATCTATTTTTATGTATTTTATGAATCGATCTAATATTGTAGTCCTGTCTATCATTGTAAATTTATAATTGATAACGTTCAAATGTAATTATTTAAAAAATAACATAACTAAAAAAGGAGGACTTTTAAGCCCTCCTTCTCAAATTAAAAAATCTGTTTAAGTCTTATTTCTTATTCTGATGTTAAGATAAACCACCAATCGAATTCATTATTACCATCTGTTGTTTTCAAAATAAGTTCTCCAGGCACAGACCTGTCGAATATCTCATAATTTTGCGTTCCTCCCGTAAAGTAACCTATAAAACCATTTCCTGAAAAACTAATGGTTTCAGTTCCACCGGGAGCAATCAAAGAATAAGCCACTTCAAAATCCTCATAAGGTAAATTTTCTACGTCTGCTCCGTTCACAGTACCTCCGGAACCATTTAGTTGATCAATCAATCCCGCTCTTCCAAAAACAGTACCACTAGAGTCTCCACTATTTACATTGGTTATAAACTCAAAAGTACCATCAGAATTAAAGACATACCTATCGTCGTACATACCTACACCTGCTTTTTCATTAACGCTTGCACCATACCATTCTGTTGGAATCTCACCACCAACCGGCCCAAGACCAAAATGACCAGGGACTTCTGACTTAATTCTCCAGGTCTTAGAAGTCTCAGCATCCGGATTGTCCGGATCAAAATTGAAAAGCTTTGCTCTTAATTCTATTGGTGGCTCATACAAAGCCAAAACATCAACCTCTATTGTCTCAGATGTTGAAACTCCTGCTGTCCCATAGGCAATTGCTGTTACTGTGTAAGTATTGACACCTAGGGTTGAAAAAATAAACGACTGTGATCCACCTGGTGCACTTCTTTTATCAGTATTATACACAAAAGCGTAAGAGATGGCATTATCGGCATTTGCTGTAAAAATAACTTCACCGGAACCATCTCCATTTGGGTTATCAGCATCGGCTCCAACTATCTCGGCTTGTATCGTCAGATTTGTCGGAACCGTGACATCACCAAATTGTTGATCGTCTTCCTGACAGGCAAATAAGCCGATAGACAGAAATAAGATTAAAATTTTATTGATATTCATAATTTTTAGTTTTTAAGTTTAATTTCATCAAAATAATACTCACTATCATCACCTGCATTTCCAAAATCAAAGAATATAACTATCCTAACGTAATCTGCTTCAGGTGCTGAACTAAAGTCGTAAACAAGTTCCTCCCATCCATTCGCTACAGTATTTACAACATCCACTTCATGAGTGATACCACCATTATCACCAAGTTGATCTTCAATCTTGAGTTTTACCGTGATCCCTGAAGTTGGGGCATGCGTTAACACGCTGATTTTAGAAAAACTATCCAGATCTAAGGGCTGATTCAATTCAAAAAATGTACCGGCCCAAACCTCAGAACCTGCTGTTTTGGTAAGATTTGCAACATTAGTAGTGGAGTTTACTGCATCAGGGTTAGGATTTGCTAAAACTTCGGTATCTGCAATGTTGCCGAAGACGGTAAATGTTGGTGCGGTACCTTCAAAATCCTGAACGCCAAAACTGCCGTAGCTGATGTCATCAAAATAATAGGTGTTTCCTGCACCATTCTGTCCTAAGTTGAAAAATACAACCATTCTGGCAAAGACTGTTGGCGTGTTGCCAAATGATGAAAAGTCTATCGTCACTGTTTCCCAGGCATTACTTACAGTTGTGGTTGTTGATTGTTCAACCGCATTACTGCCATTCCCAATTTCTTCAAATTTTATGGTAACCGTCGTATTCGGAGCTGGCGACCATACTTTTAAAGAGATATCTGTACTCACAGAAAAATCAACCGGATTTTCCAGATCTATAAAAGTACCTGCAAAATTTGGTGCGCCGTTTGGTCTCAATGTTGAGGCCACCTGACTACTTGAATTTTCAGCATCTGGTCCCGGATTGGCGATAACGGATGTTACAGCATCACCAAAATCTGTAAATGGATAGGCGATAGCATTACCTTCAAAGTCCAAAGGCAGGTTAATTTCAAATGGTTGAGTCGTTCTTAAATTGTCAAAATAATAGGTTTCTCCTGTACCAGGTGTATTGAAATTAAAGAAGATTGCTATAACATCATAATCTACATTCTGATCTATACTTGGCAAAGTAAACTCAACTGTTTCCCATTGACTGGATACCGTTGTTGAAGCCTGTATCTCTGAAAATAAGGTATTATCAGAAGAGTTTTCAACCTTAAAGAGGATCGGTGTGCCTGCAGCCGGTGACCAAACATCCATGGCTACTGTGGTTGTAGTTGAAAAATCTATTGGTTCATTAAGCGTTACCGAAGTACCGGCCCATGGCTCTGAAGCATTAACTTTTGTATATTCTGCGACTGTGGGGCTATCATTAACTCCACTTGGGTCAGGATTAGATATGATAGGTACACCAATATCTTCACCGCCTCCAAAGTTAAAGAATGTATAGTCAACTGTGGAAGATTCAAAATCAATAGGAAAAACCAGCGGATCAAAGATTTCAACCTCTTCGGAAGCTGAAGTTGTGGCAGCACCACCACTAAGAGCTGTCACTGTCACCGTGAATGTCCCTACGGTTGAATAACTATGCTCCAGGGTTTCTCCAATCATCATTGGTGTTGGGTCTTCCCCGTCTGCCTCATCACCAAATAGAACTTCAAAGGCAGCGGCATTATCTGCTGTAGCAGAAACGCTTATTTTTAGAGGATCTGTCTGATCTTTTACTACAGTAACCTCTAAATTTTCAGGAGGAAGAAAAGATACTACCAATTCCTGTGAAACAGCAGTAGATTCACCTTTAATATTGAACCCGGTAACCTCAACTGAATAATTACCCTCATCGTAAATATGGTCAACTACAGTTCCGGGTTCAATTTCTGTCAGAGGCTCAGAACCATCTCCAAAATCTATAGCAAAGGTATTTGCACCTTCCCCTTTTGGCCTTAAAGTAACTAGACCTGAATTATCCTGCGTGAGAATAAAATCTACACTAATGTTCTGAGGCATTGGAATCTGAGCATTTTGCAGTCCATCCTCTTCTTCACAGGCAATAAAAAATAATGCTGTGAAAATCAATAAGTATTTATAAATATGTGTCTTCATCATAATATTAATTTAGTAACCCGTATTTTGTTCCCAGTTGCCTTGTGCAAATTGGATCTCTTCTAAAGGAATAGGGAATACTTCGTTTTTGTTTTCCTGAAATCCGTCAATGAAGGAAGCAGCTCTTCCCGTTCTGACAAGGTCAAAGAATCGGTGACCTTCTCCCATTAATTCAAGTCTTCTGTCCAGATAAATCGTTTCTAAAAGAACACTGCCGGACGCATCTGTAGGCGCCAGACCTGCTCTTTCTCTCACCTGATTTAAATAGTCCCTGGCTAATGCATCGTCTATGCCTCCTCTGTTTAAAGCTTCAGCGGCCATTAACAAGACATCTGCGTATCTTATTGCTCTGTAGTTATTTGGATGCGTTAAATTTACATCCGGCAAATTATCATTTTCTCTTGGTAAATATTTTCTATTGTAAAAGCCAGTATGACCAGTTTGAGGGTCTTGATTACCAATATTGTATGTTACAGGAACACCCTGATCCTGAAAATCGGCTACCCAAGCTTCAATATCTAAAATCGTAAGTTGTTTTCGCAGGTCATTATCGGAAAAAGCATCAACGGCTTCCTGCGTTGGTAAGTTAAAACCAAAACCAGATTCAAAAACCGGTCCGTTATAACCACGAACGCCGCTAAAACCAACAGCAACATTACCTTCACTACATTGTAAACATCCAAAACCAGCTCCCTGAGCACCCGTATATTGAATTTCAAATACAGATTCAGGGCCGTTTTCTACAAAGAACTCAAACAGATTTAAAAAATCCTCGCCTTCCTGGGTACCGTAAAGGTGATATTGTCCGGAATTTATTACAGCTTGTAGTTCTTGCGCACTTTCAGCAAATTTATCTTGATACAAATAAACTTTACCGAGTAAAGCCTGAGCAGCAAACTTAGAAGCTCTTCCTACTTGAGGAGCCTGCTCTGCCAGGTCAGGAATAGCCTGGATCAAATCATTTTCTATGTAGGCATAAACCTCTTCTACTGTTGATCTCGGAATACTGCGTTCTTCTCCAAGTTCAAATTTTCCTTCAGGTTTTATGGGAATACCACCAAACCACTTCACCAATTCAAAATTGAAATATGCTCTTAAAAATTTTGCCTCGGCAATGATTTGAGCTTTACTATCGAACTCTACTTCGTTGTCTGCATTTTCTATGATATAAGATGTTCTATAGACACCAGCAAAGTTAAAGTCCCATATATCATCAAGGTTATCATTGACCTCGGTATGGATCATTCTGTCCACCTGCTGCCAGCCAATAACGTCTGTTGCGCTTTCACCTCCGGCATGTGTGTTGTCTGAAGCGATTTCGCCCAGAATAACATTAGCATAGGTAGCCTGTAATGGATCATATGCTCCTATAAGTGAATTCTCAAAATCCCCCTGAGAAAGGAAAAAGGCGTCCGAAGTCACCGCAAATGGCGGATCTGGCAGCGCAAACTCATCGCTACAGGAAAAACACATTCCCACTAAGCAAATTGCTATTATTACTTTATATAATTTCATATTCATTTTATTTTAAAATTTTACATTAAGTCCAAGTGTATATATTCTTGGAATGGGATAGAATCCAAAATCTATACCACCTCCAATTGGCGCTCCTGTTGATGCTGTAGGATCATATCCTGAATACTCCGTGAAAGTAAATGCATTATCAACTTTGGTATAAATTTTTATTGAGCTTGCTCCAATTTTTGAATAAATCTTTTCCGGGAAGTTGTAACCCAGAGAAATAGTCTGGATTCTCAAGAATGAGCCATCCTCTACAAAATAATCTGAAAAAACTTTGTTAGTATTTATTCCTGAGGTCACTCGTGGTTCTACATTACTGGTTCCCGGACCTGTCCAACGATCAAGTCTTCTTCGCATTACATTAACGTTTACCTGGTCTCTTTCAAAATTTCTTACAATCTCGTTGCCATAGTTTCCAAAAGCATAAGTGTTGAATTCAAAGTTTTTATAATTTAAAGATAAATTAAAACCCATGGTCACATCAGGTATTGGATCACCTATGTTGGTTCTGTCCTCATCATTTATAATACCATCACCGTTCACGTCTACAAATCTGATATCTCCGGGCTGAGCTTCCGCACCCAAGGATAATTGAGAAGGGTGTGCATCTACTTCTGCCTGTGTTTGAAAAATTCCATCGGTTTTTAATCCATAAAAATAGCCTAATGGTTGTCCAACTTCCATTCGTGATGGTAAAGGTTGGCCTACTCCGAATTGACCACCTTCCAGGAATTCTGCATCAATGATTTCTGTAACTTCATTGTTTATAGTCGCAAAATTGAATCCTACTGCAAAACTAAAATCCTTTGACACGTCTTTTGAATAATTGAAGGATACTTCTATACCGCTATTGGTAACTGTACCGGCATTTTTGGTAGGAGGTGAACTGGCAGGTGCTGAAGTTCCGAGAATTCCTGATGTGGGAATACCTCCAATCAATAGGTCTCTACGCTCGTCGTTATAATAATCTATGGTCACGTCCAAAGCCCTGTCAAAAAGTCTTAAATCTAAGCCTACATTGGTCTTTACCGCCGTCTCCCATTTAATATCAGGATTTGCAAGCGGCCCTAAGGCCTGTCCATTGACTAATTCCTGCTCCTGACCAAGTACATATTCTGCCTCTCCAACGAGAAGAGATAAAAATCCGTTTGCGGGAATTTGATCATTACCTAAACCGCCATAACTACCTCTAAGTTTAATAAAATTAAATATTCCATCTGAATTGAAAAAATCTTCTTCAGAAATGATCCACCCTGCTGTTGCAGAAGGAAACCAACCGACCTGATTGTTAGGCCCGAATAAAGATGAGGTATCTCGTCTTAACATACCAGAGAATAGGTATTTGTCTTTAAAAGCATATTCAACCCTACCAAAATAAGATAATCTGCGAAGTTCACTTACAAAAGATCCATTGGTTTGGTCATCACCTGTACCAGTTGCCTGGCCTACATCCGCAAAGCCAAAGCTGTTATTTGGCACACCTGTTCTGCTGGCAAATAAGCCTTCTCCATGTGTTCTGAAAACTGTCATACCAGCTGTGAATTTTATATCGTGATAATCGGCAATAGTTTTATCTATAGTGTGGAAAAGATCAAAAGTGTAGTCGTAAAATTCCTGTTGATTTTGATTCACCTGATTTTCCGGTCTTGAAAATACCTTACCATTACCATAATCAAATTCCGGGAAAAATTCTCTGTTATTTAGATTAGAAAAGTTAAAACCATATCGTGCTGTTAAGACGAAGTCTTTTGCGTATTCAAGATCTGCTTTAAAGTTACCACTTAAGCGATTACTTTCAAAGTCATTAAAGGTTTGGTTGATTTGGGTTAGTGGGTTTACAACCTCATTTCCTAAATCTATTGTACCGTCCAGATTATCTCGATCAGGACTTATTATAGGCGCTATATTTGCCGCATTGAACAAAACTGAACCTAATCCAAATGTATTCAGACCTCTTGATCTGTTGGTTGTATGTATGGCATTAGCAGAAACTGTTAAGAAATCTCTGACCTCTGAATTTACAAACAGTCTGACCGTTGTTCTGTCAAAGCTAGATTTTTCCTGTCCAACAATACCATCCTGTTGAAGGTTTGAAGCACTCATAACGTACCTGGTCTTTTCTGAACCTCCTTGAATCGAAAAATTATGACTTGTAATAGCTGCAGTATCAAAAACTTCGTCCTGCCAGTCTGTGTCATTTTCAATATTATTTACATTTGGAAAAGGCAGAGCCTGACCTGCATTAGCATAACTTTCGTTTAATAAAAGTGTGTATTCTGTAGCATTTAAAAGCGGTAAAGTTCTAGATGTTTCCTGAATGCCGTAATAGGTATTGTAGTTGACGGTCGGACTCTGATTAAAAGAACCCTTTTTAGTTTCAATTAAAATAACACCGTTTGCACCTATAGATCCATAGATCGCAGCCTGTGCATCCTTTAGAACTGTTATGCTTTCAATATCCTGTGGATTAATTGAATTAAGACCACCGTCATATTGAAAACCATCTAAAATAATTAAAGGCGCATTATTCCCATTTGAGGAAATACCACGAATCCTAATATTGGATTCAGCTCCTGGCGCACCTGAGCCTTGAAGTACATTTACACCAGCCGTAGTACCCTGTAAAGCATTTGCAGCGTTCAATGGCTCTAAATCTTCAATAGACTCAGCGTTAACAGTTGAAACAGCGCCGGTAATCATCCTCTTGCTCGAGGCGCCATAACCAATAACAACAATCTCGTCAAGCGCTTCAGCTGATTCCACCAACTGAACGTTTAGGGTTGTCTGACCAGTGTAAGTAATTTCCTGAGTTTTAAAACCAACGTAAGAAAAAACGATGACCTGATCTAACTCCAATCCCTCAAGTGTATAATTGCCGTCAAAATCGGTAATTGTACCTTGAGTCGTTCCTTTTACAGAAATGTTAACGCCAGGAATCGGAATACTGGCATCATCGACTACAGTTCCTGAAACTGTATTTTGCGAAAACGCAATCGATGTAGTAATGCTAAATACTAGCAAATAAATCCATTTATTCATGAGTATAAATTTTTTGTTAACGCAAAATTAAGGTTTTGGTTACTTTAAGATAATTTATACTCCTATACAACGAACTAACATTCAATAAAATATGACCGCTGTCATATTTTTTAATTTATAATATTGTTTTTTAGGGCTTTACATATAAATCTAACTGCATTGAATATATACTTTACTGCTTTTTGTATAGTTTATGTAGTGTTTTTGTGAATAAAATTTTTAAAACTATTATAAATAGCACACAATTGATTGTTTATTTATGGTCTAAATCTACCTGTTTAGCGCATTCTAATTTGTCAATTCAAAAAAATACTATCAAATACATATACTGAAATTTAAAACTATCTCAAAAATGGCTATTTTTGTTATCAAATTCTCTATATGTACAAAAGTCTAATCAGGCCGTTACTTTTTAAATTTGATCCCGAAAAAATACACTATTTTACAACTGGTCTTCTTCACAGCATTTTGAATATTCCAATTATATCGAGCATCTATAAATCGAATTACACATTAGAAAATAAAAAACTTGAAAAAAATGTTTTTGATATTGTTTTTAAAAATCCAATTGGGCTTGCCGCTGGATTTGATAAAAATGCAGAATTTTACAAAGACATGAATGAATTAGGATTTGGATTTATTGAAATAGGAACCGTAACCCCAAAACCACAGGATGGAAATCCAAAAAAACGAATGTTCAGACTTCGGGAAGATGAAGCACTTATTAATAGAATGGGCTTTAATAATAAAGGTATTGAAGCCGTCGTAAAGAACCTGAGAAATAAGGGCGATATAACAATTGGAGGAAATATTGGAAAGAATAAAACAACACCAAATGAAAATGCCGTAGAGGATTACGATATTTGCTTCAATGCACTTTTCGATTATGTGGACTATTTTGTGGTTAATGTCAGTTCTCCTAATACTCCTAACCTTAGAGCGCTTCAGGATAAAAAGCCGTTGACAAAAATTCTTCAACATCTTCAGAATGTCAATAACAACAAAGACCAACCAAAACCCATATTATTGAAAATTGCACCAGACCTGAGTGATGCTCAGTTAACTGATATTATTGAAATTGTAGAAAATACAGGTATTGCCGGTGTTATCGCCACGAATACGACTATACAAAGAGATGGGCTAATTTCAAAAAACAAGGCAGAATCCGGTGGTTTGAGCGGTAAACCCCTAAAAAACAGATCTACAGAAGTCATAAGATTTCTAAAACAAAATGCTAAAAAACCATTTCCGATAATTGGTGTTGGCGGGATTCACAGCAGTAAAGATGCGATGGAGAAATTTGAAGCAGGCGCCGACCTCATTCAGCTTTATACGGGGTTTGTATATGAAGGTCCTCAACTCATAAAAGATATTAAGAAAGCATTGTTAGTCAGCAGTTAGTCCATAGTCGTTAGTCGTAAGTATTTGGGAGTTTGTTACTGAAATTAGACTATCTTAATTAGAAGTGTACATTTAAAAAATATAAGTTGATAAATTCTTTTATTGAATTTTTAATTGCATCTGTATTACTCACCATTTCGCCTGGTCCTGATATTCTTTATGTTTTGGTTGTCGGTATCAGAAAAGGATTTAAGTGTGGTCTTTTGCTGACTTTAGGATTAGTTTCAGGTATAATTATCCATACCAGTCTTGTTGCCTTAGGTATTTCAGGTATCATTAAGGCTTCTCCAAATTTATTTTTAGGAATCAAACTGGCCGGAGCAATATATTTGTTTTATCTGGCTTCTAAAGTATATCAAGCACCTGCTGAATTAGAAATTAATCTTGCGAATTCTAAACGACCCCAACAATCTTATTTTACACAGGGATTTTGGATGAACGTTCTTAACCCAAAAGTAACTTTGTTTTTCATGGCTTTTCTTCCTGCCTTTTTGTGGGATAATCAGGAAGACCAGGTTTTTCAATTCTATGTTTTAGGATTTTTATTTATGTTTCAGGCGCTTGTTATATTCAGTCTGGTAGCTCTACTTGCTGGTAAATTTTACAACTTCTTAAACCAATATCCAAAATCTGCCTTGATATTAAAGTATATTCAAATATTTGTGTTTATTTTTATTGGACTTTATATTATTCTAACGCATGAGTATTGAAGAATACAGAACATACTGCCTGTCAAAGCCTGGAACGACAGAATCTTTTCCATTTGACGAAGATGTATTGGTCTTTAAAGTCATGAATAAAATGTTTACCCTGACCTCATTAAAAAAATGGGAAGAAGGCGATCATAGTATAAATCTAAAGTGTGATCCTCAAAAAGCCCTAGAACTTAGAGAGAGATATCCTGACGATGTTTTCCCGGGTTACCATATGAGTAAAAAGCACTGGAATACAGTGGTTATAGAATACGGGAATTTAAAGGAAAAATTTATTAAACACCTTATCAACCATAGTTACGAACTTGTTGTAAGTAAACTACCAAAAAAGGACAGGGAAAAACTACATTAAATGGCTGTATTTGAAGCTCTTCAAATTATCGCAATTCTGCTTTAAGTTGCTTTTCAAATTCCCTTTGAAGTTTTCCCATTATCTTATCGACCTGTTTGTCGGTTAAGGTTTTATTTTGATCTCTGAAAGTAAAGCTTACAGCATAGCTTTTTTTTCCTTCTGGCAAGTTCTTGCCTTCGTAGACATCAAAAAGATTTATATGTTTTAGAAGTTTTCGATCTACACTTTTTGAAATATCCTCAATCTGACTAAATTTAATATTTTCATCCAACAACAACGCAAAATCTCTTCTGACTTCTGGATATTTAGGAATATTTTCAGACTGAAATTTACTCTTTTGAACCAGTTTCAAAATATAACCCCAATCAAAATCAGCATATAAAACCTCCTGATTAATATCAAATTCGTTTGTAAGTTGACCAGACAGTCGTCCGAAACTTAAGATAACGCTATCATTTACAATATAATTGAGGCCTTCTGATATAGTATCAGAATCAGATTTTTCTACACGATAATCAATATTAAGCTTTTGCATTATACTGTTGACAATACCTTTCAGGTAAAAGAAATCTGTTTTCAAAGGCTGACTGGTCCAGCTCTCTTTGGTCTTATTACCGACTACAAAAATGCTAAGTCTTTTGTTTTCCTCTATTTTGGAATCCGCCTTATGATAAGTTTTGCCAAACTCAAAAAGTTTCAAATCCTCATTTTTTCTATTGAGATTAAATCTGATATTTTCTAATCCTGAAAACAGCAAACTTTGCCTCATAACAGATAAATCCTGGCTCAAAGGGTTGATGATCTTGATATTATTATCCTCAAGTATTTCTTTGGTGTGTTCTGTAAAATCGGCAGTGAGTGAATTTGCCATGGTTTCATAGAAGCCTTTAGAAACCAAGAGATTTGCAATAATATTCTGAACCTTATAATCTTCAAATTTTGAGGAATTGGCAACAGAAACATTAAATTTATTGTCTAGCTTTATATTATTATAACCATATACTCTAAGAATTTCCTCAATCACATCTACCTCTCTTTCTACGTCTACTCTGTAATATGGTATGGTAAGGCCCATTCCACTTTCAGAAACGTTGTTCACCTTGATCTCAAGCATTGTCAGGATAGATTTTATTATTCCCTTGTCTATTTCTTCTCCAACAAGTGAATTGATCTTATCAAACGTTAGAAAAACCTGACGGTCTTCGAATTTTTTGGGATAAATATCATCCAGATCACTTGTAACCTTGCCGCCGGTTAATTCACATATGAGAATAGCAGCGCGCATAAGTGCATCTTCTGTTATTCCGGGATCGATTCCTCTTTCAAATCTGAAGGACGCATCGGTATTTATGCCATGTCTTTTGGCTGTTTTTCTTATGCTTACAGGGTCAAAGTAGGCACTTTCTAAAAATATGCTTTTTGTGCTTTCTGATACACCTGAGCTCAATCCACCCAAAACCCCGGCCATACAAAGTGGCTTTTCTGCATCGCATATCATCAGGTCTTCATTTGAAAGTATTCGCTCTTCTCCGTCCAGTGTTGTGAACTTTGTTTCGTTATCTAAGGTTTTAACTATAATCTTATCTTCAGCAATTTTATCTGCATCAAAAGCATGCAAAGGCTGTCCCAATTCGTGCATAACATAATTAGTGACGTCCACTACATTGTTTTTAGGATTAATTCCTATTGCCTTTAGCCTGCTTTGGAGCCATGACGGAGATGGCGCCAGCTTGATACCGGATATGGTTACACCGCAATATCTTGGAGCCAAACCGGAATCCATAACATCAATTTTTATACGCCTTGAACGGTCTTCTACGTGAAAGCTACTTGTGGAAGGTGTATTCAAAGCCAGTGTTTTACCCTGTTGAATAATTCCGGCTCTAAGATCTCTGGCTACTCCCAAATGGCTCATGGCGTCTGCACGGTTTGGGGTGAGTCCTATTTCAAAAACCTCATCTTTTTCAACCGGAAAAACTTCATTCAAGGCCTGACCTGGTTTATAATTTCCTTCTAAAACCATTATTCCGTCGTGTGAATCACCAAGTCCAATCTCATCTTCGGCACAGATCATACCAAAACTGACTTCTCCTCGGATTTTGCCTTTTTTGATCTTCAAGGATTCTCCCTTGTTATTGTATAATGTTGTTCCAACTGTAGCGACCGGCACCCATTGATTAGCATCTACATTTGGTGCGCCGCATACGATCTGAACAGCTTCTTTTTCTCCTATATCTACTTTTGTTAATTTCAGTTTATCTGCATTCGGGTGTTTTTTACATTCCAAAACTTTACCAACAACAATTCCTTCCAATCCGCCTTTAATAGATTCAAAATTAGATATGCCTTCAACTTCTAAGCCTAAATCTGTAAGTAATTCTTCTACTTTATGAGACGACCAATCAATGTCAACAAAGTCTTTTAGCCAGTTGTAGGAAATTTTCATAGGGTTATTTTATAAATTAATTTCTGGTTAGTTAATTAATCAATCTTCATTAAAAAACAATTCGCAAATATAAGAAAACATGCTGATGCGAATGCCCACAATTGATTAATATTGTAGCAAAATACAGGAAGATGATGAGAAATAAACTATTACTGATTTTGGGTATTATTACAGTTCTAAGCTGCAGTCAAAAAAACAATAAAAATATTACGGCACAGCATATCGTAGACAAAGCCATTGAAAAATCAGGAAAGTCAACGCTATCAAAGGCTGAGCTCAAATTTGATTTTAGAGGAAAAACTTATGCCAGTACTGGAGATTGTAACAATATCACTTTAAAAAGAATCCAAATTGATCAGGACGAATCAATAACCGATATTCTAAAACCAAATGGTAAATTTACGAGGTATGTAAATGATAGGATGATCAATATTGCAGATTCCTTAGCCTTCAAACATTCTGAATCTATAAATTCAGTTCACTATTTTGTACAATTACCATACAGGCTAAACGATAATGCTGTACAAAAGACCTATTTGGGTATAGACACTATAAATGACAAGGCCTACCACAAGGTAAAAGTGAACTTTAAAAAAGAAGGTGGTGGAACAGATTATCAGGACGAATATTTATATTGGTTTGGCTATGAGGATTTTAAATTAAATTTTCTAGCCTATAGTTTTACAGTGAATGGTGGTGGAATTCGATTCCGAGAGGCATATAATGAAAGGTATATTAAAGGTATAAGATTTGTAGATTACAAAAATTATAAACCTATATCCAAAAAAACAAGCTTAGAGGATATTTCTAAAGCTTACCAAAATGATCAACTTGAATTACTTTCAAAAATTGAGAATACCAATATAAGCGTTGAAGTGACCTCTGACAAATGTTGATTTTGGGTGCTTAAATATTGAAATTCCCATGCGCTACTTAGAAGTTTCAAGTTTTTAATATTATTGATCATTACGTCATCTATAATATCATAACTATTCCTAAAACATAGTCAATTTCTTTTATCAGAGTCTGCATTTTTGCCTTCAACGATCATTTCACTGATTTCATCTTTTTCTGTTAATTCAGTATTTCCGGCAAATGAGTTTTGTTTCTCAAGACTGGTATCTACAATAAATTCGCCATAAACAGGAAGATGATCTGAATTGATGGCCTTTTCGGTCTTTAGTTTACTAAAATAAATTGACCTGGTGTGGAACACTAAATCAATTGGAAATCTAAAAAAAAGATATTTAGCGTGAAAGGTGGAAATAAAGCCTCTTCCTATTCTTGGGTCCAAAAGCTGTGCGTTTTTTTTCATCAATTTGGCAGACCTGGACCATGCAACATTATTAAAATCACCGGTCAAAATACAAGGTAAACTGCTGCTTTTAATTTTTTCTGATACTGCAAGGATTTCAGCATCTCTTTCTATTGTTGTTTCCTCCTGAACAGGCCCTGGTGGCGGTGGATGAATCCCGAAAAAAATGAAATCTTCCCCATTTCTTGTTTTTAATTTGGCCTCAATACTCGGTATATCATCTGAAACCAGATAATTGGCGCTAATGTATTCGGATTCTAAAGTTGTATAAAAGTGCAAGCCGTATGTATTATCCTGAGGAACTTTTTTTGAAGCCCTAAATAAGTAGTCAATTTCATTTAGAGACTTATCCCATGCCTTATCAGTTTCAAAAGTCAGAAGGATGTCGGGTTCTATAGCTTTAATTAAGTCCACTAACAAATTCTTTTTTTTGTTGAACTGATACACGTTTACAAAAAGAAATCTGACGGGAGTTTCTGAAGTTTTGATTTGTTTGCTTTCTAAAGGATAAAACTTGGTAAATGGAAAAAGAATATACAGGTTATGCAAACACAGGATTAAGATAAAAGCACTTAGAATAGAACTCGTTTGACTTAAAAACGGGAACCTGACTGCTATGATCAACAAGACTGAAATTTGAATGAACGTCAATTGAATTTTAGCAAAGTCCAGTGTTCTGAAAATCCAGTGCTTCGACGGAAAATACTGGAGGATTGAAATCAATATTAACCCTATTATACCAAACTCCTCTAACATCACTTAAATAAAACATTTATAAAAGTGTCTTGTTTTATAAAGCCTTTTTTATCCACAACAACTTTATAAACTCTGTGATTAATACTATCCGGAATGTCCTCATATTTTTCTGCACCTATAATTTGGTTTACGAATTCTGGTGTAGTATTGCTGTGTCCAACAATGATGGTGTTCTTACCGTATGTTGCATTCCAAAAAGCATTTGTAAATAAAGTATCATTTGCCTTGTAAAACTCTATTTCGCCTTTATAGTCATAGACAATGGGTATTAAAGTTTGGAAGGTCCTCAAATAATCTGTGGTGTAAAATAAATCTAAGTTTTTATCACTGAAATATTCTCCCCATAATTTACCTCGTTTAAAGCCTTTTTCGCTGAGTTGAGGATTTTTGTTAGCGGGATCATCTCTTAATTTTTCAGCATGTCGAATCAAATAATACGTAGTTTCAGAGGCTGTTTTTCCTTCAGGCACGGCGAGCTGTCTTTTTGTTTTCTTGTCTGAAACACATGAGGTAAGAAAAATTAATACAAAAAAGTAAAAAATATATTTCATCATCTATTTTTTTAAAATCTCCAGTAATATAAACTGGTTGATTTGATTCCCAAAAGCATTGAAATTATTATCACTGACCAAAATTAAGCTATTATTTCCATTATCCAGTTTTGGCCCAAACGTAATTCCTTCAATATTATCTATAAACCTAAATTTCAATTTCTTCTTAATCTTCTTTGAATCGAATAGCAATATTTTTTTGAGGTTAAAAGATTTATTTTCCTTCAGGCTATTGACATTCAACAGGTTTTCATGGCCCGACAGATTCACCATGAATATTCTTATTCTATTAGCCTTTGAACCATGACCTGCGGAGTAGGCACGTTCCAAAACTAAAATATTTTCAGCATCTATTTGGAGTAATTCAGTAGCTCCATTTAGGCCAAATGGCAATAAAGGGAGTCTCCTTAACCTGTCCAGGTCGTAAGACAGCTGAAAATCAGGACCGGGATTTTCAAATCTATAGTGTGTTAACCGCAGAGGCGAGTTGGTATTATAAAGTTTAGGTTTAATTCCGTCTCGTTTTAAGGGTAACTCATTAATTACCCAAAAACCTGTTTGCTTATAGTCGACAGTCAAACCTTCAAAAACACCATTGGACCTAGGGCCATCTATCGCTTTGGCCTCAAAATGATCAGGTAAATCATATATTCTTGAGCAACTGCCCTCAGCATTCACTTCAAAAATTACAGGATCTTGAAATTTATTTATATTTCCTTCTCCGGCAAGTAAAAAATTTTCATTAACAGGATTGAACCGTACACTTTCAGTATCAAAACCAATTATATCATCACAGCTTATCGGGACAGATTTTTTGAATTGGATATTGTCAATACTATTACCTTTTAAGCTGATATCGACAAAGTAAATGAAAGGTCTTTTAGAATGGTCAGAAACAAGAATGAAATTTTCACCGTTGTAATCTATTCCGGATAATCCACCAATCTCCTGCCCTTTGAATTGTATTCCATTTTCAAGAATATACTCATCCAAAAAATTGATTTCGTATAAATTATTATCGCCAATCCTTGATGATCCACAACTGAAAAGTATGGTGCTAAACAAAAAAACTGCAATTGTATTTATGATACGATTGCAGTTTTTAATATCTAATGAAAAGTTCATTTACTTGATATCCACAAGCTCAACATCGAAGATTAGATAAGCATTCGGAGGAATAACTCCGCCGGCTCCTCTGGCTCCGTAACCTAAGTCTGGTGGTATGACAAGCGTAGCTTTTTCACCTTTCTTAAGCAATGCTATACCTTCATCCCAGCCACGGATTACTCTTCCCTGACCGCAAGGAAATTCTATAGGTGCGTTTCTTTTGTAAGAAGAATCAAATACAGTTCCATCCAGCAATCTTCCTTCGTAATGAACACTTACCTCATCTCCGGTTTGAGGAGATTCTCCTGAGGGATTTTCTTTAGTGATCTTATATCTGAGACCCGAATCTGTTCTGGTGTAGTCTCCGTACATATTTTTTAACTTAGCTTCTTTTTCAGCTGCTTTTTTAGCTTTTTCTTCTTCAAAGGCCACGATTCCTTCATCAAAAGCAGACACGGCATTGAAGGCCTGAGCATCCTTGCCTTTTCTAATAATTTCAATTGTATTTATCACAACATCTTCAACCGGCTTATTCGCTCCGGCTGTTTCGACATTGGCAATTGAATCCACAATATTGAAGCCTTCCTTTACCTTACCGAAAACCGTATGTTTACCATCTAACCAAGGTGTAGCTTTATGGGTAATAAAAAACTGGCTTCCGTTTGTGTTTGGTCCGCTGTTCGCCATAGATAGAATCCCTAAGGTATCATGCTTCAGTTCCGGCTTGGTTTCATCGGGGAATTTATAGCCTGGTCCGCCGCGTCCGGAACCAAGAGGATCACCTCCCTGAATCATAAAATCTTTCATTACTCTGTGAAAGATCAAAGAATCATAGAACTTCTGACCCTTGTATTCTTCATTGACTTTTGGGTTTGTACCTTCGGCCAGGCTTACGAAGTTACCAACCGTCATTGGTGCTTTATCGTAATATAACTGAGCTACAAAATCGCCATAATTGGTGTTAAACCTGGCGTACAAACCATCTTCCAGGTTTGGGTATTCTTCTTTACAGGACATACTCATGATAATAATAGTTAATAAAAGTAATTTTGAAATTTTTCTCATTTTTCAGTTTTTTTGATAGATTTTAATTTTATAGTAGCTTTTAATGGAACATCGGAGCCTATCCTTTTCTTATCACCATAAAATCCATAAGCTCTGGACGACGGGAATAAGAAATTGACTTGTTCACCGGTCTTCATAAGCTTCAAGCCCTGTCTTAGTCCGGTCATTAAGCGCTGTTGCTCCATGACATATTTTCGCTCACCTATTTCTGCCATGGTATAGATGGTATCGTCCGAAAAAGTTCGTAGATTATATGTAAATGTAACCTGATCTCCAAATTCAGGCGTAATTGTGTCTGTAGTGTTTCTCTTGACATAGTGGTACCAAAAACCATTTGACGAATTGAAATAAGTATTAGAACTGTCCTCTTCTATTATTTTGAATATGACTTCTTCTTCAGATTTTAAGATGGCAATATTCCTTTTTAAGGATTCATCCAAAAAAGAACCACTTTTATAGCTCACAGGTTTTCTGGGTTGCGGTTGTTTATGACAAGCACTCAAAACAATGATAAGAAAAGCACATATCAGTCTATAATGCTGCATTCAATTCTGTTTTATAAGCATCGAGCAAATGTACAAATTTTTCCATGGTTTCCTTAAGTGATAAATCACTTCTTCCTCCGGCTGCATTTATGTGTCCTCCACCATGAAAATGCGTCCTTGCAAGTTTATTGACATCGAAATTCCCCTTTGATCTAAAAGATATTTTTATGATATTTTGATTTTTATCTTCCTTAAAAATAGCAGCTAAAACAACGCCCTTGATAGACAAACCATAATTTACGAAACCTTCTGTATCACCTTTTTGAAAATTGTTCTTATCCATTTCATCCTGAGATAAATGAATGTATGCCGTACTATATTCAGGTAAATATTTCAAATTTTGCATAGCCTGACCTAACAATTTAAGGCGATGATAAGAGCTGGAATCGAAGGTTTTTTGCTGTATTTCACTGGATTTTGCTCCTTTTGTAATTAACACTGAGGCAATTTCATGCGTTCTAGCTGTTGTAGAAGGAAACTTAAAAGAACCTGTATCGGTCATTATGCCGAGATATAGACAACTGGCAACTTCCTTATTTATTTTATCCAGCATATCCAAATGAAATATGCATTCAAATACCAACTCGGCAGTTGAACCGTATTCCGGATGAGAAATACAGACTTCAGCATAGTCGTCTGGCTGTTCGTGATGATCAATCATCACAAATGTACTATCTGAACTTTTCAAAACCCTGGCAAAGTCTTCTCCAAGCCTTGAAAAATGATTAAAATCCAAAGTAAAGATGAGATCTGAATCCGAGACTGATTTTTGGACGCTGTCTGGATTTTCTGAAAACAAAACAATCTCTTCCTGAGCAGGTACCCAGGTCAAAAAATCAGGATAATCATTTGGCATGATAACCTCAACCTGATGTCCAAGAGACCTTAAGAATAAGGCCCAACCCATACAACTGCCTATGGCATCTCCGTCAGGATTCTTGTGACCAATGACTAAAACATTTTTGGGAGTTGCGATAAGCTTTCCTAAAGCCTGAATATTATCTTTCTGCATATTGCAAAAATAGGTTATAAGGTTTGCCTTTACAACTCAAAAACAGTTTCTTTTGAGGTATGCTGATCACGAGACCCTAAATAAAAATCTATTCTGCCAAGATACAAGCCCGCAAAGCCCACCTGGTTGACCAAAGTAGTCCTGCCTGACTTGTTTTTTACTTTAGTTGGTATCTCTAAAAATGTATGGGTGTGACCTCCGATAATTAAATCAATACCGGATGTATTTTCGGCTAATTTGATGTCGTCTATTTTTTGAGAATCATACTGGTAGCCCAAATGGGAAAGGCAAATTACCAAATCACAGCTGTAATCTTCCTTTAATGTTTTAATTTGTTCTTGCGCAACTTCGAGAGGATCCAGAAACTTAGTTTCCTTGTAAAGATTTTTTGAAACCAAACCTTCAAGTTCTATACCCAAACCAAAAACTCCAATCTTTACGTTGTCAACTTCGTAAACCTGGTGTTTTTTGGTTAAACCATCTAGACTTGTGTTTCTAAAATCATAGTTGGCACTCAACATATCAAACTTAGCATGTTGTAATTGTGCAGCAATGTTGTCTATACCATTATCAAACTCGTGATTACCAATGGTTGAAGCGTGATAACCCATTTTACTCATCAATTTAAACTCCAGTTCACCGCCGTAAAAATTAAAATAAGGAGTTCCCTGAAATGAATCTCCGGCATCCAAAACCAGTGTATTTGGATTTTCAGCCTTCACCTTTTGGATTAAAGTATACCTTTTACTTACGCCACCTCTACCCGGGTTTCGATAATGATCCATAGGAAATGGGTCAATATGGCTGTGTACATCATTGGTGTGCAGTATGGTGATATGCTTTAAAGATTCATCTCCAGAAGCTACTTTAGAAATAGCTCTATAAGGCAAAGACAAAGCAGAAGTAGCTAACACGCTGTATTGAATAAAATCTCTTCTTTTCATTTTAGTTTTTCTTAAATCTATCGTCAACCTTGGGATTGATGGTATCATTTTGCTGAAAGTAATCGATAAGCAGGGTTCTGAGCTTGTAGTCAATCTGATAAACCGTATCTGCTTTTTGAAAGAATTTCATATTGTCTCCACCATTGACCAAGTAGTCTGATGTAGCAATATGGTAATATTCATCATCTTTCACGTTATTCCCATTAAGACTGTAATCCTCTAACGACCAATCGTCGTCCACGACAACAGACATATTAGAAACAGGGTGTGCCTTTTTGGCTCTGGATAGATATTCAAACATTTCCTTGACCTGCATTCCTTTTAACCTGGCAACGACGACGAGGTTTTCAAAAGGCATGACCTGATAAGCCGTTCTGGTGGTAATCACGCCTTTACTGATTCCGGCTCGTATACCACCATGATTAAGCAATACACCGTCAATAGAATTCTTGTGGCGGTTCATAAAAACGGGATTTGCCATTTCAAAAACAGCATCTGCCATCATATTGCCTATAGCCGTATTATAAGGTGTATCATTCTTACGCATTGAAGTTTGAGCATAGCTCAATGGCTTGTTCATCTCGTCTTCAATTGAAGATTTGTAGGGCTCAATGAATTTCTTTAAACTATCATTTTCGGATATTGATTCTTCAACCAGTATATTTTGAGCTTTAACTATTTGTACTTCCTTTTCATTCTTTTTGTTACAACTCCATAAACCAAGAGTCAAAAAAATGTTCAAAAAAATGATATATCTTTTCATAAGTTAATTTTTATTTTCAAGTAGAGGCACAAAACGAAATTCACCAAAAGTATGTTTGTCAAACTTCGATTGGCCCTTTCTAATAAACAAAGTCATAATTTGTGGATCTTCACCCACGGGAATAACAAGCCTTCCATTGATTTTTAATTGAGCCATCAATGGCTTAGGAACAAATGGCGCACCGGCAGTGACGATAATTTTATCGAATGGTGCATAGTCCGGTAGACCTTTATAGCCATCACCAAAGCTCAGGTATTTGGGCCTGTAACCAAGTTTTTCTAAAAAACGTTTAGTGGATTTATAGAGTTTCTGTTGTCTTTCTATACTAAAGACCTGCGCGCCCAACTCACATAAAACGGCTGTTTGAAATCCACTACCTGTCCCGATCTCCAAAATCTTATCATTTTTTTTTACCTCCAGAAGCTGTGTTTGAAAGGCAACTGTAAAGGGCTGAGAAATCGTCTGGCCTTCAGCAATAGGAAATGCCTTGTCCTGATATGCAAAATCCTCAAAACTGCTGTCCATAAATAAATGCCGTGGAATTTGGTTGATGGCATTCAAGACATTTTCTGAGCTAATCCCTTTAGATTTAAGCTTTTCTATCAGTTGTTTACGTTTACCTTGATGTTTGTAGGAATCTTTGAACATACAGCACTATAGTGAAAATGTAAAAGTAGTTATTCATGAAAAAATGAAGCTATGATTTTCGCCTTATTTGACGATAAAATTCAATTATAATATCTTCTTAAATAATTTTATATACACCAAATATATTTTTTAGCTTTGTCTAAAATTTTATTTTTAGAATCATGAAATATTATTTTACATTCTTTATAATTTTATTCAGTTATCATTCGAATGCACAAAATGCCAGTATTACAGGTAAAATTACCACAAAAGATTTACCGGTGGCTTTTGCAGATGTGATTTTAAAAAATACAGAGTTTGGAGGTACAACCAATACCAACGGGGAATATGAGATCCAAAACATACCAGCCGGTGACTACACTCTAACCATAAAATACCTTGGATACATTACTATAAATGATCAGATTTCTATTGAAGAAGGACAAACTTTAAATAAAAATTACCAGTTACAGGAGGACGCCTTAAACTTAGATGGTGTGGTTATTTCGGGGACAAGGTACTCTCAGGACAGGGTAAATAACCCTATAGTGGTTGGCGTGCTGGATGCCAAACTTTTTAATGCTACCCAGTCAATGGCTATTGCAGAAGGACTAAATTTTAATCCTGGTGTACGTGTAGAAACCAACTGCCAGAATTGTGGCTTTACTCAAGTAAGATTAAATGGTTTAGAAGGGGCTTATTCACAAATTTTAATCAACAGCCGACCTGTTTTTAGTGCTTTGAACAGCGTTTACGGTCTTGATCAAATCCCGACGAGTATTGTAGATCGTGTAGAGGTCGTTCGCAGTGGCGGTTCAGCCTTGTATGGCTCCAATGCCATCGCCGGCACAATAAATATCATCACCAAAGAACCTGTTCTGAATTCATGGGAGTTGAGTTCTAACACTGCTTTAATTGACGGTGATGCACTCGACCAAACTATAAACATGAATGCCTCGATTGTGAATGAAGAACTTACAAGTGGTGTGACTGTTTACGGTATGAATCGAAACAGAGACAGCTATGATGCCAATGATGACGGCTTTACTGAGTTGGTAAAATTGGAAAATACAGTATTTGGTGCCAAGGCTTTTCTAAAACCTACAGATTATAGCAAAATAACCCTGGACTTTAGTGCTTTGGAAGAATACAGAAGAGGTGGCGATCGATTGGTTCTGGCACCACATTTTACGGACATCACCGAGAAACTGGACCACAATACCTTATTTGCAGGCATAAATTATGAACAATGGAGTAAAGATTACAAGAATAAATACACCATTTATGCCTCAGGCCAAAGAACAAACAGAGACAGCTACTACGGCGGTCTTGGTGGTGGAAGAACAGCTGCCGATAGCACTTTGGCTCTTAATGCGTATGGGATCACCGAAGACCTGGCCATAGTAGCAGGTGTTCAATACAATCATTATTTTGATAACAATGACGTGCTAACTGCAGGAATCGAAAATCAGACTAATGACACTCAGGATGAAATTGCAGGTTACAACCGCTTGGTAGATCAAAGGGTTAATACTACCGGTGTTTATGCGCAATACGAGTGGAAACCTAATGAAAAAATTACAGCACTACTGGGCGGCAGATATGATGTCACCAATGTAAAAGGAGACTATAGCGTAGGAAGTTTGAACAGAAGCTCTGATGTGAATGTAGGCATATTTAGTCCACGATTTACATTGTTATATAAGATTAATGACAATTTACGCTTTAGAGGTGGTTACGCCAGAGGATTTCGTGCGCCTCAGGCATTCAATGAAGACCTTCATATTTCATCTGCCGGTGGAGATCAGGTTTTTACAATTTTGTCTGATGGTCTGGACAAAGAGACTTCAGATGCTTTTACAGCTTCCTTTAATTACACCAAAAGCATGGGATTATCTCAGCTTAACTTTTTAGTCGAGGGCTTCTACACCAGCCTGAACAATCCATTTACGCAAGTCAACACAGGAACGCAACCTGGTGGAATTATTGTTGAAGAAGTTGTAAACGGAAAAGGCGCAACCGTCTCAGGCTTAAATTTTGAGGCCGGTTATTCGCCAAATGAGAAATTCACATTTCAGCTTGGAGGTACAGTACAACAAACTGAATTTGATGAACCGCAGGAATTTTCAACAGCTAATGATAATACAATTACCATCACCGAATTCACCAGAAACCCAAATCTTTATGGGTATTTCACATCTTTTTACAAAATTTCAGATGATTTTAAAATTGACTTTACAGGTACTTACACCGGGAGTATGATTGTTCCTCGTTTGGTTGGAGGAGAAGAATTTTTCAATCTTATAGATTCTGATCCTTTTTTGGACGCTAATTTAAAGTTCAGCTACAACTTTAGCCTTACCGAAGATTTCGAAATGGAAGTGAGCAGTGGATTCAGAAACATATTTAATTCTTATCAGGATGAGTTTGATGTTGGTCCGACAAGGGATTCAGATTTTATATTTGGCCCTGCTGCCCCGAGATCTGTTTTTGTCGGAGTTAAGATTGGCGGGTAAAGAAGCCACTATTGAAAGCTCCTCTCGGTCTCCCCATTGGAGAGATGTATGCCATGCGTATTTTAAATATTTGAACTAAATTTGGATATCACTTAAGTGATGAATAATGAGTAAACTAGTACTAGTTGTTGTCATTTGTTTTTTGAGTTTTGATATGCATGCTCAAAACGAGAATTCTATAAATTGGTTGGCGTTTGAAGAGTTAGAAGTGGCTTTGAATGAAAATCCGAAACCAGTTTTTATAGATTTTTATACCGACTGGTGCGTATATTGCAAAAAAATGGACAGAAAAGTGTTTACAAATCCGAAAGTTATTGAAGTTCTCAACGAAAATTATTATGCTGTCCGTTTTGATGCTGAATCTGATGTTGAATTTACTTTTGGAGGGAAAACTTTTACGAATGATCAGGTAGGAAAAACGAGAAACCCCATTCATCAAATTGCCCAATTGCTGGCATTAAGAGATGGTCAATTTGTTGCCCCTACAATGGTGATCTTAGATAAAGACTTCAAATTATTATCCAGATATTTTCAATATATGAGCAGTAAAAAAATACTGCAGGTTTTAAAATAAATTTTATGCAAAAAGCTTTATCACTAATATTTGAGCATCTTCAATTGCAGGATACAGCTTCATCATTTGATTTGAAATTTCAGAAATTGGCTGGATATCTGGACAACCTGGTGTCTTATGACTTTAATAAACTTATCAGTATATTGTACCGAATAGATGTTTCAGAAGAAAAGGCAAAGCAGGCACTGGCCAACAAAAAAGAAGATGAAACCAATGGGGTTATTTTAGCAAGACTTCTGATAGAACGAGAGCAGCAAAAAATGGTGTACAGAGAGAAATACAAGTCCGGCAGATAAAGTCACGCCCATTAAAAATACTTTAATAAAGATAAAACTAAAACCGAAAAACAGATTTATTAAAAAACCAATAATTTAGGTTAAAGCATCATGCGCATTAAAGCCAATTCAAAAAAGAAATGTTATTTTTGAAAAAAATGTAAATATGCTAAAAATAGGTGTGGTTGGTGCTGGTCATCTAGGGAGAATACATCTCAGGCTGGCAGAATCTTCAGAAGCTTACGAGCTGGTTGGTTTTTATGATACAAATGAATTTGATGCAAAAACCATAACCCGTCAGTACGGTTATAAATATTATGATGATTATCAAAAATTAATAGATGATGTAGATGTCATTGATATTGTTACGCCAACACTTGCACACTACGATATGGCAAAACAGGCCATTGAAGCTGGCAAACATACTTTTATAGAAAAACCTATCACCAACACTATAGATGAAGCTGAAGCGCTTATTGACCTTTTAGAGAAACACAACGTCAAAGGTCAGGTTGGTCATGTTGAAAGGTTCAATCCGGCTTTTATAGCGAGTGCTCCAAAAATTAAAAATCCGATGTTTATTGAAGCGCATCGCCTGGCCGAATTCAATCCAAGAGGAACAGATGTACCGGTTGTACTGGATTTAATGATTCATGATATTGACGCTATTCTAAGCGTTGTAAAATCTAAAGTAAAATCAATCAATGCCAGTGGCGTATCAGTGATTAGCGAAACACCGGATATTGCCAATGCCAGGATTCAGTTTGAAAATGGCTGTGTAGCCAATCTTACAGCAAGCCGAATATCTCTGAAGAATATGAGAAAAGCCAGATTCTTCCAGAGAGATGCCTACATTTCGGTCGATTTTCTGGAAAAAAAATCAGAAGTAGTGAAAATGAAAAATGCTCCTGAAAAACCAGGAGATTTTGATATGATTCTTCAAAATGCAGAAGGTGTGAAAAAACAAATATATTTTGATAATCCACAAGTTGTTGAAAATAACGCCATTTTGGACGAACTGGAAAGTTTTGCAAAAAGCATTAATGAAGATACACCAACGGCTGTCACCTACAGAGAAGCGGCGGACGCTTTGAAGGTCGCAAAATCAATAATTGAAAAATTTTAAAATAAACAACTATGAAAAATATTGCAGTTATAGGTGCAGGTACGATGGGGAATGGAATTGCTCATACATTTGCACAATACGGCTATAAAGTAAGTTTAATCGACATCTCACAGGAGAGCCTTGATAAAGGTGTTGCTACTATTACTAAAAATTTAGACAGAATGGTGGCCAGAGAAAAAATTTCTGAACAAGACAAAAAGAATACTTTAGAAAATATAACCACATTCACCAATCTTGAAAAAGGCGCGGAGTATTCTGGTCTGGTTGTTGAAGCAGCCACAGAAAATGAAAAGATAAAACTTGAATTATTTAAAACTTTAGATGAAGTTTGTCCGGAAGACACCATATTGGCAACCAACACAAGTTCAATCCCTATCACAAAGATAGCTGCAGTTACAAAAAGACCAGGACAGGTTATTGGTATGCACTTTATGAATCCGGTTCCTGTGATGAAACTCGTTGAAGTCATAAGAGGTTACAATACTTCTGATGAAACTACCAATACTGTTCTGGAATTATCAAAGAAACTTGATAAAGTACCTACTGAGGTCAATGACTATCCGGGTTTTGTTGCCAACCGTATTTTAATGCCAATGATAAATGAGGCCGTTGAAACACTCTATAATAATGTTGCCGGCGTTGAGGAAATTGATACTGTTATGAAGCTTGGCATGGCCCATCCCATGGGACCATTGCAGCTGGCCGATTTCATAGGATTAGACGTATGCCTTTCTATTCTCGAGGTCATGTACGATGGTTTTAAGAATCCGAAATACGCACCTTGTCCTTTATTGGTAAACATGGTAAGAGCCGGTAAATTGGGCGTGAAGTCGGGTGAAGGTTTTTACGATTATTCAGAAAGCAGAAAAGCAGAAAAAGTATCCTCACAATTTACCTCATAATATGTCTATAGTTAAGGCATTTCGTGCGACCAGGCCAACAAGGGATATGGTTAGCCTTATTTCTTCACGCCCTTATGAAAGCTATTCTAAAAAAGAACGTGAAGCCAGACTGGATTATAATCCATTTTCGTTTTTGCAGATCGTCAATCCCGGATATAAATATCACAGGGAAATCTCCGGTCAGCAGCGCTTCAGGCTTGTAAAGAACAGGTTTTTAGAATTTAAAGAGGACAACATCTTCATTAAAGATGACAAACCTATGTTCTACATCCATAAAATTGTGGTAAGAAACAAGAAAGTATTTACAGGCATAGTAGCCAAAAGCAGTTGCAATGATTACCTGAACGGAAAAATAAAAAAACACGAAGACACCATTTCTGAAAAAGAAAATTTGTTCTCTGAGTACTTAAAAACGGTTAACTTTAATGCTGATCCTGTTTTATTGACTTATACGCAAAATCAGGAAATTGAATCTATAATAGACAAACATAGCCAAAACAGGGCAGAATTTGAATTTACAACCACCTCAAGAGAAACTCATTATTTGTGGCTATTGGAAGATGAGGATGACATAAAGACCATAGAAGAGAATTTTGCAAAAATGCAAAGTATCTACATTGCAGACGGACATCACAGATGTGCTTCCTCCGCCCTTTTGTCTGAAAAAATGAAAGCTGAAAATCCAGAGCATACAGGAGATGAGGATTATAACTATTTCATGAGTTTTCTGATCTCAGAAAAACAATTAGAAATACATGAATTCAACCGATTAGTCAAAGATCTCAATGGTTTGGACAAGGATGAATTCCTGATTAAATTGGATGAGTTTTTCAAAATTGAAAACCGTGGTGAAACATATTACAAACCAAACAAAAAGCATCACTTCAGTATGTATCTGGATGGTGAGTTTTACTCCTTGTATCTAAGAAAAACGAACTATAATTTTGACAATGCGCTTGAGGAACTGGATGCACAAATTCTATATAGAACAGTATTAAAACCTATTTTGGACATTACGGATCTCAAAAACGATAGCAGAATAGATTATGTTAAAGGTCAAAAAGATATGGCCTACGTAAAAAGTGTTATAGACCAGGGTGAATTCAGAGTTGGATTTGGAATGTTACCTCCGGATATAGAAGATATAAAAAGTATAGCCGATGAAGGATTTGTAATGCCGCCTAAAACAACTTATATAGAGCCTAAACTTAGAAGCGGAGTTACTATTTATGAATTTTAAATAAGGAAAGATGGCAGATGTAAAAGACAACTTAGAAATAATAAAATCTGAATTAGGTGATCAGATTACTTTGGTAGCAGTTTCCAAAACCAAACCAAATGAAGATATTCTTGAAGCTTACAATGCAGGTCACAGAGATTTTGGGGAAAACAAAATTCAGGAAATGACCGATAAATTTGAAGCATTACCAAAAGATATCCGATGGCATATGATTGGGCATGTACAACGCAATAAAGTGAAGTATATGGCAAAATATGTGCACTTGATTCATGCAGTAGACAGTTTAAAGCTATTGAAAGAAATAAACAAAAGAGCTCAAAACGAAGACCGTCAAATACAATGCTTATTGCAATTAAAAATTGCGGAAGAGGACTCTAAGTTTGGGTTAGGCAAAGATGAATTGATGGGTATTCTACAAAGTGATAATTTGAAGAACTTCAAGCATGTAAAAGTTGTTGGCTTGATGGGCATGGCTACATTTACAGATGATGAAGCTCAAATTCATCGTGAATTCTCACAGCTGGAAAACTTATATTTTGAATTAAAAGACCAATACCGCTTTGATACCTTATCCATGGGTATGAGTGGTGATTATAAATTAGCTCTAGAACACCACAGCACAATGGTAAGAATTGGCAGTAAGATATTTGGCAAAAGAAAAAACAGCGCCTGGTAATGCCAATTTAATTAATAGATTTACTGGTGATCAGTTTTCATTGATCATAGAATTAACAACAATTTTTTAATAACAGGAAACCAATTTCTCCTATTTATTTTTAGATTTATTGAAATTACTACTTTAAAAAATAATTATCTACGCAGTACTCGACATAGAATCCACAGGCGGAAAATACAATGAAGAAGGTATTACCGAAATTTCAATATTTAAGTTTGACGGTCATGATATTGTTGATAAATTTTCAAGCCTCATTAATCCCGAAAGAAAAATTCAATCCTTCGTGGTTAAGCTTACAGGCATTGATCAGGAAATGCTAAGGTATGCGCCGAAGTTCTATGAAGTGGCCAAACGTATAATTGAAATTACAGAAGGCTGTATCATTGTAGCACATAATGCAAAATTTGATTACAGGTTACTTAAAACAGAGTTTGATCGTTTGGGGTATGACTATCAGAGACAATCCTTATGTACAGTCGAATTATCCAAAAAACTACTTCCGGATCTGCCTTCCTACAGCCTTGGAAAACTTACAAAATCACTTGGTATTCCCTTAAGCAAAAGACATCGTGCAGAAGGTGACGCTCGCGCAACTGTGGCTCTTCTTAAAATACTTTTGGACAAAGACAGGGATAAAAATATTCTTACTGATCATATTCGAGTAAAGCCAAAAAAACAGGTAGACTCAAAACTCTTGAGACTTCTTGACCCCTTACCAAAATCTTCTGGAGTTTATTTTTTTTACAATGAAAATGGAGAATTGTTGTATGTTGGTAAAAGCAAAAACATCTACAAAAGGGTAAACCAGCACTTTACCAATCCAGGCTCAAAATCAAAAACTCTACAGAAACTCACAGAAGAGGTTCGTTTTGAGAAAACAGGCAACGAATTAATGGCGCTGTTGAAAGAAAATCAATACATAAAAACGCTAAAACCAAAATATAACAGGGCACTCACTAAAACCCGATTCACACATGGTGTGGTGATTTCTGAGGATAAATTTGGTTATAAAACCCTTAAGATTAAAAAAAATAATGAAAAAACCGATTTTTTGACAACTTTCTCCAGCTTACAATCTGCAAGGAGCTTTATTGAAAATGTCGTAGAAGAACATGAGCTCTGCCTGAATAAAACAGTACTTGGTTCCAGTCAAAAAGCATGTTTTAATTATGGTATCAAAACCTGTTATGGTGCGTGCGTTGGCAAAGAATCTTCAAACGTCTACAACAATAGAGTTGATCAACTCATTAACAAATACAGTTTTGAAAATGACAATTTCATACTTATCGGAAAAGGTCGTGAAACAAGCGAAAAATCTCTGATATGGATAAAATCCGGTCAGGTTTATGGATTTGGTTATTTTAGTTTAAATTTACAGATTACAAACACCAGCATTTTAGAGCGGATTATTACGCCTGTAGAACATCACCGTGATGCAAAACATATCGTTCAGAGTTATTTAAGACAATATCCAAATCGCTTTAAAATATTAGAATTATGAGTTGGAGAGAAAAACTACATGAAATCATTTACGAGGCAGATACACCAGCCGGCAAATGGTTTGATGTCATTCTCATTATCGTAATTATTTTGAGCCTGATTTTAGTCATGCTTGATAGCGTATCTTCAATTCACATGGCCTATCTGGAGTTTTTTCTTATCGCAGAGTGGGTCATTACTATTTTATTCAGCATAGAATATGTACTCAGAATTGTTTGTACCAATAAACCCTTTAAGTACATTTTCAGCTTCTACGGCATAGTAGATCTTCTTTCTACGCTACCACTTTATTTAAGCCTTATCATTGTTGGTAATTCGCCGCTTTTAACACTTAGAGCCCTCAGGTTGCTTAGGGTATTCAGAATTTTAAAAATAACGAAATACATTGGAGCAGGCAATCGTTTGGCTGTAGCAATAAGGTCCAGTTTACCCAAGATCTTTGTGTTTTTGTACAGTGTAATCATCGTTTCCTTTATTGTCGGGACTTTGATGTACCTTGTTGAAGGTCCTGAACATGGTTTTACGTCTATACCCCGAAGCATATACTGGACTATCGTCACCCTTACAACAGTAGGTTTTGGTGATATTCATCCCGTAACTCCTGTTGGACAATTTATAGCAACTTTAGTGATGATTCTTGGATATGGCATAATTGCTGTTCCAACAGGTATTGTAGGTGCGGAATATGCTACATCAGGCACAACTAAACATAACAATACACAATCCTGTTTCAATTGCGGAGAAGACAGACATCCTGACCGAGCCAAGGTTTGTCACCAATGTGGTTACTCGCTGAATAAAGACCGATGAAGAACAAAACGCTTATAAGCATTGTAGGTCCAACAGCAATTGGTAAGACCCGAATCAGTATAGAAATAGCCAAGGCCTTAAACACTGAAATAATTTCATGCGATTCCAGACAGTTTTTTAAGGAAATGAAAATAGGAACGGCAGTTCCTGAAACTGAAGAATTGAATGCTGTAAAACATCATTTCATCCAGCATATTTCAATTTTTGATGAATATAATGTTGGTAAATTTGAGATTGACGCGATAGATCGAATAGAGAAATTATTTCAAAATAAGGATGTTTTATGCTTAACCGGTGGAAGTGGTCTTTACCAAAAAGCCGTTCTGGAAGGATTAAATGATTTTCCAAAGGTAGATTCTCAAATTAGAAGAAAACTAAATCAGTTATATGAAACCGAAGGTATTGAAGCTTTACAAAAGAAACTAAGCAGCCTGGACCCTGAATATTATTCTCGGGTAGATCAGGAAAATCCTCATCGTCTTATAAGAGCATTGGAAATATGTATAGGCACAGGTAAAACTTTTAGCTTTTATCTACGGCAAAAGACAATTAACAGGGGTTTTAATTCATTAAAGATAGGATTGACAGCAGATCGTGAAATTATTTATCAAAGAATAGAAAAGCGCGTCGATAATATGTTTAAAGAAGGGTTGATAGATGAAGCTAAAAAACTACTGCCTTATGAAGGTTTGAACGCGCTCAATACAGTTGGATACAAAGAACTTTTCCAATATTTTGAAAATAAGTTAAGCCTGGAAGAGGCTAAAGCGGAAATTAAAAAGAACACAAGACGATTTGCAAAACGACAATTGACCTGGTATAGAAAGGAGACTGATATCAATTGGTTCCAATATGATACAGATGTTCAAAAAATTATTGGCTATATAAAAAAATCTATCCATCATCAGTAATGATTAATGGATAGACTTTACAAATTTCATGCAAATTTAGGCCTTATCGTTGTCTTTACCGTGAACGACCAATCTAAAACCTTCGCCGTGAATATTCAAAATTTCAACAGTGTCATCTTTCTTAAGATACTTTCTAAGCTTTGCAATATAAACATCCATGCTTCTTGAGGTGAAATAATTATCGTCTCTCCAGATTTTGGTTAAAGCGAGCTCTCTAGGCATCAGATCATTTTCATGTAAGGCCAAAAGTCTCAGCAATTCATTTTCTTTAGGCGATAACTTTATCGGCTCTTCCTCTTTGTACGTCAGAAATCTTAATTTGGAATTCAAATGGAAATTTCCAATTTCAAATTCAAATTGTTTGGAATCTGCAAGACTGTCAACAGTTTTACGTTGCATGATCGCCTTTATCTTCATCAACAGGACTTCACTGTCAAATGGCTTGTTAAGATAGTCATCTGCACCGACCTTATATCCTTTTAAGACATCTTCTTTCATAGCTTTGGCTGTCAAGAAAATAATAGGGATATTTTCATTTTTCTCTCTGATTTCTTTTGCTAAGGTGAAGCCATCTTTGTAAGGCATCATGACATCAAGAATGCAAAGGTCAAAATTTTCTTTTTTGAATTTTTCAAAACCTTCCATACCGTTTTTCGCATGTGTGACGTTATAATCATTCATCCCTAAATAATCTTTTAGAACTATTCCGAAGTTAGGGTCATCTTCTACTAATAGGATTTTTTTGTTTTCTGTTTCCATGATTTAAGATATTAATGGTAATTTTATTATAAATGTACTTCCTTTTCCTTTTTCACTTTCAACCGTGATTTCACCGTGGTGATCTTCTACAATTTGTTTAACATAGGCCAGACCTAAACCATGACCTTTTACATTGTGCACATCACCGGTGTGTTCTCTGTAAAACTTTTCAAAAATGTGTTTTTGAACTGTTTTAGACATTCCATTACCCTGATCCTGAATTTTGAGAATAATGAAATTTTTAATGTTTTCTGTATATACATCAATTTTAGGCTCTCCGGTGGAGTATTTTATGGCATTGTCTAAAATGTTCACCACGACATTTGTAAAATGTGAATCATTAGCTAAAATTGATGACTTTTTGGCGTCAAAATGTGTATTGATAAAACCGTTGCGGTTTTTCACTATGAGATCTACATGAGATATAGCCTGCTCTACAATATCGTGAAGTTTTAAACGCTCCTTTGAAATATCTAACTCATTCCTTTCTAATTTAGACATTCTCAGTACGTTTTCCACCTGAGCGTGCATTCTTTTATTTTCATCCCTTATCATTTTATGATAACGCTTGATCATATCAGGCCTGTCAAATGCCTTCGGATTATTCATAGAATCTAAGGCCAGATTAATAGTTGCTATAGGCGTTTTAAACTCATGTGTCATGTTGTTTATAAAATCTGTCTTTATCTGAGAGATCTGCCTTTGCTTGATAAGTTGTGAAATAGCAGAAGTAAATGCCAGTACAATTATTAAGGTGAAAACGATAGACATTCCGCCCATAAGGGCTATAGAAGAAAGTATTTGAGCTTTCTTATCTGTAAAACTTACGTATAATGTATAATTCAGACTATTGTCATTATAATCAAAAATAGGTATGCCATAAGTTGAATCCTGGTCAAGACTAAAATCCTCTGATTGAATTTTTGTTGGTAAAGAATCGTTGAAAATTCCAAACTCAAATTCAGACTCTATATTTCTTTTCTCTATCTCCGAAGCGATTAAAGAATTGATTTCTTCGTTTTGAAGTCTTTGATGTATTGGAATATTGTTGGCAGCATCCATGACGTAATCAGAGATAAGCATTCTATCGATATCGCTAAGATTGTTTATCTTCTCATAACCCTCTTCCAAACTTCTTGGCTTTCCATCAATATATTTGTTACGTACTACTTTTGTAACTTTTTTGTTGATGAATTTTTTAAATTCAATGCTGTCTTTATTCCCGGGCAAAAAGGGTGAAGCCAATTTATAGTCTTCTCTGAGAATGCTATTGGTGTATATCAGATAGTCAGTAGAATAATTCTCTTCATCCAGCTTAAAAATCTCGCTTAATTGTGTTTTTACAGGTTTAAGTGTATCTGAAATTGATAAGTATTTATAATAGTAGCTGTCCAGTTCATTTTTCTCTATTGTATTTGCAACATTAATCAGAACCTGCTTAGCGCTAATAGAAAATTGTTCTGAACTATTTACAACGGTGTTCTTTATCCAATAGCCCTGTACTAAAATAATTCCAATGAGCGAAATACTCATCAGGACCACAATAAATTTGAAATATGAATATTTCATAGCTTATACTAAAACATTCAAATTTATTGCTTTGTTATTGAGTCTAAGTAGGTTTAACCTATTGTTAACACGATGAGAGTATGGTATTTTTTTAACTTTTTTTAATTATATCCTGTATTATTTTATTATTTATATCGGATACAATAGCATTTAATTGATCTTTATCTATATTTTCAATAATATAATTAACATTTCCCTTTTTTAAATTATCCGGCATTTGTTTAAGAATTCTCTTTCTTATTTCATTTTCGGACATATTACTCCTTTTTTTTACCCTTTCAATTCTTAACTTTTCCGGTGCTGTAACCAAAATTATTTTGTCAAATCTGTCTTGTTGATTGTGCTCAAATACTAAAGCAGATTCATAAATTAAATAAGGGTGACTTTGAGCTTTTATCCAATCTTCAAAATCTTTCCTCACCATTGGATGTACAATATTATTTAATTGTGTTAATTTATCATTATCCTCAAAAACGGTTTTAGACAAAAATGTCTTATTCAGCTCTCCATTCTGGTATGATTCTTCTCCAAATTCATTTTTGATTTTATTTCTTAACGCCTTGTTTTCAGACATCATTACTTTAGCCTGATGATCTGCGATATAAGCAGGCACACCAAGCTCTTTAAAAATATTGACAACTGTTGTCTTTCCGCTTCCTATTCCGCCCGTTATGGCAACTAACAAAGGTTTACTCATTTGCTTTTCTTATCAGATAGTCGACTTTATTAATATTTAGTTTAGGCTCTAAGATGTTGTCGGGATATTTTTCTATTTCAGGTATCATTATACCATTTTCCTGAAAACGTTTTTCATAGTCACAAACCACTCTAAAATCCATTTTTGAGACCTTGTCGTAATCCTGTAACGAAACCAGAAAAAATAGTTTTGCTTTTTCAGGGAAAATATTAAGCTCCAAACTATCAGGCTTATTTTTGATCTGCAGATCAACAAAGATTGAGTTTTCTGAAAATTTCTCAACCTCCAAAGAAAGATCAACTTGTTTTCTTTCAAGCGCTATTTGTTCTGAAGGAGACAATAAATCTACTGTCTTGTTTACGTTTTTATTTACCTGTTTCAGTTTAACTTTATCAGTTTTAATTTCAGAAATTTCATCCAAAGCAGATTTGGCACCTGAAACAAGTATGGAATCGGGCTCAATTACAACTGTGCTTAATGAATTATAACCAGGGGCAAAATCTATTTCGAAGTCACTTTTCACAGGAACATATTTTGAGGCTTTTCTCTTATAAGAAAGGTTAAAAACGTCTTGATTTATTTGTATCTGATCATTCTTTAAACCAAATCGATCTACAATGTAGTCCTTAATATCTTCAGACTTTATGATCAATTTCAAAGTATCTTTTTTTACCTCGCTGTAGTCTATTGAATATTTTTTATCAGAAATATTGTATTGCCACATTTTTAATCCATTGGATTCAACTGTAACATCAAATGAACTGTTGAGCGAATCGATTATAATGTATTTAGGAATATTTTTTATTTCTACGCCTATTTGACTTTTCAGCGCGTATGTCTTAGTCATCTGAATAATAAACCACAATATTAAAGTCAAAAATAAGAACAAAGAAAAGGCCTTATAGTTCTTAGAATGTAGATTTGATAAAAGTTGATTTAATTTCATGATGATTTTTTGTAGAATAAATCAGGGTATATCTTTTCTGGCTTTTTTTTCAAAATAATGACGTTAAAAGTACTTTCAAAAAAAGCAAAACCATAATTAAAAAACTGAATGAATACAGCAAAAAGGGAATATAAAGCCAATTTCAGGCTTTTATTCACTTTATAAGCGTCTATCATTAAAAATACAAAATATAATACATACAATAAAAAAAGCCAATAGAAATTAAATAAACAAAGCAAAAGAGAAAACAACAACCCTGAACTAAATAAACCGGGGAAATAATAAACAATACTGTGAGAAGCAGGGTGCCACAAATTGAGTATTGGTCTTACCTTGCCAAATTTGCTGACTTGAATTCTAAACCCTTTCCAATCTATTCTTCTTTTATGATAGACATAGCAATTGTTGTAAAGTGCGGTTTTAAAGTTTAGTTTTATCAACCTTAAAGACAAGTCCGGGTCTTCACCGGGATGTATATTAGAAAATCCACCTGACCTTAGAA
Source organism: uncultured Psychroflexus sp. (assembly GCA_913062845.1). GTDB lineage: Bacteria > Bacteroidota > Bacteroidia > Flavobacteriales > Flavobacteriaceae > Psychroflexus. The sequence goes on along the minus strand of CAJXVZ010000004.1, from coordinate 43,469 downwards.
ATGCATGGCGAGAAATGCCCATATTAAAACTTCTGGGCTGAAAACTGTTTTTCTTTTTTGACTCTTTCCCTCCTCTTATACCACCAGTAGTCCAAAATGACGTCATACTGTAATTTATAGCTTTTTGAACATCTGTAAAATCATCATGAGCTTTATCCGGACCACCATAACAATCTGCGTAATTTGTTTTCAGATTATCGTACAAATTCTCTAAATAGTTCTGTGGGAGTAAGACATCACTATCAAAAATTAAAAAATAATCAGAATTTGCTTTTTCCATACCATAATTTCTGGAATTGCCAGGTCCGGTATTTTCTTTGAAATAATAAAATATGTTTAGGCGCCTATCATACTTTGAAACAACATCCTTGCATTTAATCTCTGATCCATCTTCTACAATAATTATTTCAGTTTTATCTATGAACCTAACACACAGCAACGACTCTAATAGTTCTTCAATTTCGGTTGGCCTATTGTATACAGGTATAATGATAGAAAAATCATACTTCATAAGTGTAAAGATAACTCAATAAAAAAATCCCAAAGCAAAGAACTTTGGGATTTTATGTTTACAGGTCTACTAAAGTTATTCTTTAATAAACTTGAAGTTTTTAGTTACACCATCAATTGTAACGTTCATCAAATAAGTTCCAGCTTGTAAAGCATCGACATTAATTGAAGGCGATACAGCATTCGGTGTTAAACGCAGTACTTCCTGACCTAGTATACTAAATACTTTGATTTCTTCAATCTGATTTGAAGATTGAATATTAAGTACACCTCTGGTCGGATTAGGATAGAAACTAAAGTTCTCACTATCAAAATCAACTGTAGAAACATTAGGATCATCGCTAAAGTACATATTATCAACATAAGCAGTAACCGCACCTACTGGTAAACCAGAAATAATCAACTGCTGTATTGATGATGTTGATGTCAGCAGGTTATTAGGATCAGTAACTAAAGCAGGATCTGCAAAATCTTCCAGAGGAATCTCTAAGCTCACCCATTGTTGCTGGGCAATGTTGAATGCAAGTTCACCTTCAACACCGGCAGCAAGGTCTACTAATTTTACTCTAAACGTAGTTGCATTAGGAGACCATACATCTATATGGAAGAAATCCATTCCAGATGCGTCAATTGGATTTGCTACGGTTTCGATACCTGCAAAGTCAAGTGCGTGGTAACGTTTTACATCATTACCTTGAACCTGTACATCATTTAGTTGCGCATTAGACCAAGGTGTCAGGAATGTATCAACGGTCACATCCGTATAAACACCACTAAACAAACTAATCACATTAGCTGGATCTTCAACCGGGTCCGGAGCCGCGACAGCGGGTTCCACTACTGGTAATTCCACCAATGCACCTCCTGTTGGCAACGCAGCCCACAGACCAAATGCTGCACCATTCTGGTTAGCCGCAGGATTTAAGAATCCACTTGCTAAAACGGTTAAAGCGAGATCGTTTGTTCCTAAGGTTGCTAAAGGTGCAGAATATGTCGCTACAAGTCCTGTGTTATCTGCAGTTTCAACATTTACCAGATAATCTGATGTTGGCACATCGACATAACCCTGGAATTGTGGGTATGCGATATCCTGTGCCAGTGGTCCCGCGGGTACACTGATTTCAATTGCATCAACAGCAGGAGCATCTGTAGCACCATGGTGTATTAATAAACTTGTTTCACCAGGGTTTGTAGAGGTCTGCTGTGCGCCTGCAAAAATCTCTATGTTGAAATCTACAGTATTCACACTACTATCAAATTGTGTTGGATCTAACACGCCGCTAGCTATTATAGCATAGGTTTCACCCTCTGTCAAAGTAACAGTTGTACTGTACACTACAGTCGAACTTCCAGCCGGCGTGATCTCAATGAGTGCAGGTGTGTCAGACAAAAACTGCAAATAAGGTGTTGCCGTTCTAAACTGCAGGTTCGGCAACTGTAAACTGCCGTCTATGTAGACATCTACAAATTCGGCAGCAGGATCTGCTGAGTTATGTATAATTTGAGCACTGGCACCATTTTGTACGCTGATAGGCGCTCCTGTAACGTCCAGAGCACCACATATTGTGCCTCCACCCTGAATCAGTAATCCATTAACATCGAAACCGGTTGTAACACCAGGTGTGATCGTACTTAAATCCAATGTTGCCGGATCATATACCAAAGTATGAATGGTGTAATCTCCAGTCGCATTTACATCAAAAGTAGGTGTTGAATTAGTTTGCTCGATAACTAATCCAGAACCTGAAGTCAAAACGTATAAAGTTTGATAACCCGCTGGTACTGTTGGCGCAACGTCTTCAGTCGCACTTATTGTTGCCACACCACCTGATAAAATTACAGGTGTAGCATCTGCTAGTAGTGTACCGGCATCAGCACTACACGATTCATTAATATTGAATGTGTAAGGTGTATCTTGTGGAGATGGCCAGGTTGATATAACAAAGATGTAAGTCGAACCGTTGGTCACCGGAATATTATCCAGGAAGATATCACCGCCACTAAATCCATTGACGCCACCCTCTGCACAGGCCGTACCTATATCCGCACAGTCGTTATACATAAATACACCTGTGTAATTATCTGCTCCTATCAATTCAGCATTTATCTCACCATCAAAGGTTGCTGTATAAGAATATACCACATCGTTACCACCTAAGTAACTAGCTGTGGATCCACAATTTGCTCCCGGAGAACCATCATAAAAGTCAGTGAAATTTGCCGTGTCATTTGTATCACTGAAAGGTAAAGCCCCAACAACAAGTGGATCTGAACAACTGTCTCCAACTGGTGCATTAACTGTAAGGACGCCTGAAACAAATCCATTAGTACCCCATTGGCCACCATTCGATCCGTCAGGTAAAATACCTCCATAGGTAAATGGTCCACCATTCAATCTCCATCTGCTGGCGTAGTAGAATGTTCCAACATCACCTACTACCGCCCCTAAATCTAACTGATACTCGTCATTATTTTGTGTAAAATCAAATCCAGGATTTGGTGTTGCAGGAACCCAGGTCCAGTCTCCTATTGTATTAGGGTTAGAATCTACTGTACTATAACCTATCCAGGCTTCTATTCCTGCTGCAGGTGTATCCGAAGCATCTGTTAAGCCCGCCTCATAAGCCTGAGCAAACACTGTAAATGAATCGCCTAAAGCTATAGTACCATTAGATGGGAACTGTACATTATAGTAATCCAATTCGTCTGTTGGAACACATGAAACATCAAAATTCAATGCAGGTGAACCAGAGCCGGCCGCACAGCTTACACTACCATCAGAAACAATCTGTACTAAAATAGAATCACCAGTTGAGGTCGCTTCTATTCCTGTAGCATCATTGTTGAAGTTAGTATCACTTTGGAAAAGAATTGGATCTGTTGTTGATAATCCATCATATACAATGATATCATCACAACAATCTTCAAAATAACCTTCTATAAATGTAACTCTAAGTTGTGAGCCATCATTTGACGTAAAAGGATATATCAAGTTTTCGTTATTATCGTAACACACAGTAACATTTTCTGGAGTACCAGTACTACAGTCAACTGTGACGGGCGCCGGTGGTGTTGTAAATGTTTCTGGCCCGGCCAGATCACTCAATCCATCAGCATCACAATCTGAACTCACGTAGAAATCGTAATCGGTTTCCGGCATGAGAAGACCTGAAACCATGGCCATTTCGACGCCGGCTCCAACGGTACCCGAGGCAACAGGGGTATCTGTTGAAGGATCACTTGGAGCAGCATAAACAGACCACTCGTAGCCATTTGTTGCTTCCGGAACTCCTGTCCAGTTCAATTGAGCAGAGTCAAAAGTAACATTTGTGACATTTAGAATGGTTGGCTCATTACAAACCGGAGGAGTCCCTACAAAAACATTATCTATGTAGAAACTTAAATCGGTATCAATACCTTCCTCACTGGTTAAGAATCCAATTTTAATTACTCCACTGTAGCTGGCTAATGAAAATTCCTCTTTCGTATCGGTTAAATCATTAGGAATATTGGAATTGTCATATACAGTTAATGTATTGCTTGCTAAATCCCAGGTTGAGCCTCCATCAGTCGAAACAACAACTGTAACATTATGAAGCCCCATATCAGTAACCTGATCATTTCCTGACCATGGCTTAACAAATGCATCATAAGACAATACATAGCCTGGATCACCAGAGCCAAGATCTATACTTTGTGTGGTCGCCCAGTTATTGACCTGACCACCAGAGTTATATAGATTAACGTATAGCGATTGACCATTACCATTATCATTTGCTGCATCATTGTTAAATGTTTGAGGTCCCCATCCACTTCCTTCTGTTACAGCAAATACGCCGGTACCTTCGTTCCAGCAATCAAAACCATCATTCAGATCAAAATTAAGATTTGTAAAATCTTCTTCATAGTTTAGTGCCGCCGGTCCACAATCTGTTGTGAATGTTACCGGACCTGCTAAGATGCTTTGTCCGTTAGCATCACAATCAGAAAATACATAAAAGTCATAGTCTGTTTGTGGCATTAAACCGGAAACATTTGCAGTAGACACTCCGGCTCCGGTAGTTCCTGAGGCAACGGCAGTATCTGCAGCAGGGTCACTTGGCGAAGCAAAAACACTCCATGAGTAACCTAATGTCGCAAGTACATCATCATCCCAATTTAATGTTGCTGAATCAGATGTGATACCTGTTACATTTAAGTTTGCTGGTTCCGGACATGGTGGATTGTTATCTAACACTCTAATACCAAATGTACCTGGTGTAGCCGTTCCCCACTGGTCGACTTGAACGTAATACGTTGCGCCTGGTGTGAGACCTGATATTTCAAGTTCAGATAAAAAATTAGGGAACCCAATATCTTGACTACAAGCCAATTCAGTAGCAAAGGTAGTCATATCAGCACAATCTCCTGGAGCATCGTAAACGGCAACTTCTGTATCATTTAAAGTACCTCCTACTATGTCAGTGGTAACTGTTACATCACCAGAATCAGGAGCTTCGAATGTAAACCAGACAGAACCGTTAATCCCAGCGTTAAAACATGCTGCTACTGGCTCACTTGCTTCTGCCGTTGCTGATACGTTTGTAAACGCATCACCTGAAGAAGGCGCACCAACAGTCAATGGTATTGCATCACAAAGATTGTCGTTTGCCGGAGGCGGTGGTGGCCCTACATAAAGATTATCAATATAAAATCTAAAGTCGAATGCTGTACCATCCTCGTCACTTAAGAATCCTATCTTGATTTGACCAGAATAACCGTCCAATGAAATACTCTCTAAAGTATTTGACAGGTCATTAGGTATATTAGAAGTATCGTAAGTTGTCAAAGTATTTGCAGCCAGATCCCATGTCACTCCACCGTCAGTTGAAATAACAACACTTACGCTATGTGGACCCATATCAGTTACCTGATCATTTCCTGTCCATGGTTTGACAAAAACATCGTAATTCAAGACATATGAAGGATCGCCCGCACCTAAATCGATAATAGGCGTAGACACAAATGCATTAGTAGGACTTGAGCTGTATAAGTTAATATATAAAGCTTGTCCATTACCATTATCATTTGAAGAATCATTATTGAAGGTTTGACCGCCCCAACCGCTTGATCCGACAGGCGTGAAAATACCTGAGCCTTCTTCCCAGCAGTTTAAAGACGTATTAACGTTCGTAGTTAGTCCTGTGAAATCCTCTTCAAAGTTTAAGGGAAAAGGCGCACATGCTGTTGTAAATGTTGCTGGACCAGCTAAAGAGCTCAGACCATCAGCATCACAATCTGACAATACGTAAAAATCATAATCTGTTGCTGGCATTAAACCAATTACATCAGCAGTTGTCACACCAGCTCCAACTGTTCCAGAAGCAGCCTCAGTATCAACTGATGGATCACTTGGGGAAGTATAAACAATCCATTGGAAACCATTAGTGGCATTGGCTACATCATCCCAATTTAATGTTGCGCTATCAGAAAGTAGATTCGAAGCACTTAAATTAACAGGTTGGGTACATGCCGGTAAGTCTGTTATAGCAAGTTCAAACGCACCCTCAGAAAAAGTTTCTGTATAAACCTGAAGAATATATGTTGTATTTGGCATAAGACCTGTCACTAAAACTTCAGAAGAAAAGTCAACTGAACCGCCATCTGCAAAACATAATAGTTCAGTACCTCCACAGGCGTCGTATACAGCTCCTTCTAAATCTCCTGCATCTCCTAAAAGAAGGTTCAATGCAACACCATCAGTAGCGTTGGTGGTAAATTCGTACCAAAATCCTTGTTCAGTAGAATCAAAACCTTCACAACTTGGCACACTTGACATATCAGGGACATCTGTAGTATCAAATATAATAGGCTGAGTAGTATCTCCGGCCGGTGCAACAGTCGCAGTTATTGGTGTTGAACAATCTAAACCGGGAGTAAGTGTAGAAAATGCTAAAGCGGCAGATAATCCACTTGTACCATCAGCACCACAATCAGATTCTACATAAAATTCGTAATCTGTACCTTCTACCAAAGCGTTAAAACTAACCGTTTCTATACCAGCAGCTGTTGTTCCGCTATCTTCAGGTGAATCAACATCAGGGTCAGCTCCGGCCAGATAAAGACTCCAGATATAACCATCGGTTGCTGTAGACACATTATCCCAAGAGATGTCAGCAGAATTTAAACCTATGTTTGATGCTGTTAAACCTGCGGGAGATATACAACTAGGTAATTCATCAACAGTCACATCATCAAGTGCAATATCGTCATTGAAATCAGTTTCACTGTTTTCGTCAATGATAAATGCCAGTTTAATATTTCCAGTTATAGTAAGCGTAGATAAATCAACAAATGTCTCGCTCCACTCTCCATTTGGTGTATTTTGGTTACTAAAGAATACCTGGTTCCAGGCTGCTCCGTCCCAAACTTCAACTCTAAAGTCAACATTCAGATCTCCTTGGTTGTTACTAATGTAGTAAAAACTAAGTGCAGGAACAGTAAGACCTGAAACATCAATAAAAGGTGATTCAAGTCGGGTATCTAATTCATGTGGCGAAGAATCATCCAACCATGCAAAGCCACCACCACTGGCAGAAGTAGAATTTACAGTACCGTCATCACCAATATTAGTTCCGGATGTACTGTCATCAAATTCCCAATCCTTTTGATTAGCAGCACCCTGAGACCAACAGTTAGGCAAAGCCAAACTACTAAAGTCTTCATTAAAAGGCGCTACAAAAGCCTCACAGCTGGTCGTAAATGCAAAAGGCCCTTCGAAATCACTGCTGGAAGAAGAGCTACAAATTGATTTTACATAGTAATCATAAGGTGTGTTTTCAGTCAAGCCTGAAAGCGTCACACCCAAAGTACCATCGTCGTCACTTACAAGTGTACCCTCAGTTGAAGGGTCAAAACCTGCTGGTCCCCAAAGAACCTCCCATTCTGTTTCCGCATCACCAGCAGTCCAGGATAAATCTGCGCTTGAAGTTGTGATGTTACTAACGGTTAAATTTGTCGGTGCAGGACATTCTATATAATAAAGAACAAAGTTCGCTAAATCCTGAGATGAATCTGTAAAGACCATAGCATAGTAATCATTACCAACTGTCAGACCAGTTATGGTGCCATCATCATTATTAGTACATCCGGTCGTGATCTCAGTTAGATTACTGCAATCAGGACCCTCAAAAATAGCTATTCCAGGATCTCCATCAGATCCTTGTAAAAATTCAAGTTGTTCAGATGGCGCTGTAAAAGTATACCATACACCTAGATTTGTACCAATATCATCACAGGATACCTGCTCTAAAGCACTTCCTGTTGCGAAATCTGTAGCAAAAGCAGTAAAAGTAGTGTTATCTGTTGTAACTGAAAGCGGCAAAGCACCTTCACAATTATCATTCACTGGTGGACAAGTAAAAGAAACAGAACCTAAACTAAGATCACAGTCAGAGTCTGTATCGTGGGTTAGCTCTAAAACAACCGCCTGACCTGAAGCAACAGGCCCAAAAGTAACTACACCGGTAGAAGTTATTGACTGTGCAGGCAATCCGATATCATTTGTTAAAGTCAGTTCTGTAGCATCTCCTAAATCCGTAACATCAACCTCAACGGAGTATTCTGAATTTGCACAATCTTCAACAACAGTGGTCGTTGCAACAGGTAATACACAACTTATTTGCTGATTAGCTTCGAAATTATCAATATAAAAATAATAATCACCTGATGCCCAGGTATTGCTTACTCTTAATTTAACATCTGATCCATCCGGCAAATCTGCTGCAGGTATAACCGCCGAGATATTTGTACAATCGGCAGATGCAGTATGATTACCATCATCTATGGTAAGAATGGTCGTCCAATTGGCTCCATCATCCGTAGAGTACTGAAGCTCTGCTGTTCCCCAGCCTGGGCCTTGTGGAACAATTGGATTACTAGAGTCATACTCTACAATTTTGTAGTCGAAACTTACAGTTAAATCTGTGCCGTTTGAACCGGCAGCATAATTTGGCGATGTTAAATCACCTGTTGAACTAAAAGACCACAAATTATCTCGTTCAGAATTCCCTGAACAAGCTACAGTACTTGTATTAGCGTAAGAATCTGTCCACCCGGCGGGTGTGCCAGAATCAAAATCCTCAGATACTAACACTTGTGCATTCCCAAGCCATGAAAATGCAAAAATGAAAGTAATCAATAATGTAATTTTTTTCATAAAATTATGTTTAAATTAAAATGCACTCAAATATATAAAATTTTATTAAAACTAAAAGGAAATACTTAACATAAGGTTTAACTATAATTCTAATTACTTTTATCAACATTTCTAAGGTGATAATCTTTATTCCTGGTTATAAACTAAAAAAGTCCTGAAGAAAAATCTTCAGGACTTTTACTTATAAATCAAATCAGGATTCTACTCCTTGATTATTCTGAAGTTTTGAGATGAGTCACCTATAGTTACTTTCATAATATAAGTTCCGGAACTTAATCCCTGAACATTCATTTCAATATTAGAATTACTATAGTTACCATTTAATACTTCTCTACCCAACATGTCGTATATCTGAACAGAATCTATGTTGTTTGAAGACTCAATATTCAAAATTGATTTTACCGGGCTTGGATAGTATGTGAAACTCTCTGATGAAAAAGCGCTTGTGCTGATAAAGGTACCTGCAAAAACATCAAAGTCAAACGCATCGAGGGATTCGACACCACCCTGACAAGACCCAAAAATACCGGATTCTAAAATCATGTAAGCTGTGCCTGAATTGGCAATGAGTTGTACCCCGGCAAGATCAGTACCATCAACATCTGAATCGAAAAGCACAGGGGCAGAAGTATCAAAGCCATCAAAAACTCTGAATCTGTCGTCGGCATCGGGATCAGATTCTATTTGACCAGCGTTGAAATCAATTTCAACCGGTGTTGTGCCATCAGATGAAGTAAACAGCCACTCTTTAACTTCGTTATTATCATAACAGTAAGTTTCATTTATTGCAGGATCATTAACAATGACTGTAACTGGCGAGAATGAAGTTGTAAAACTTCCTGGTCCTACCCAGTCACTTACATCACCAGATCCACAGTCTGCTCTGACATAGAACTCATAGCTGGTCTCAGGCGTTAAGCCTGTTGCAGTAAATGGCAATGAAACATCCTCAAAAGTTGGAACACCCGTAGGAGCATTACCAGAGATGACTATTTCTACGTCGAAAACAGTTTCATTAGAACCAGGTGTCCAGGTAAGATCGGCTGTAACATCCGTTACAGATAACACACTTAGAGCAAGGGGATCAAAACACGTAGGTGCTTCATCAACACTCACATCGTCTATTGACATATCACTTTCCAATCCAGGCCCTCTTTCTCCTCTGAATCTGATCGTGACAACCTGACCAGCGTATGCACTAAGATCCACAAACACTTCAACCCAAGCGTCATCCTGATTAGCTTGCTGCTCTCCACTAAGGGTAAACACGCTCAAGTCATAGCCAGAACCTGCATCCACATCTACAAACAACGTTCCCATATCTCCACCATGCATATGATACCAGAATGATAGCGCAGGTGTACCAAGTGTTGATAAATCTATGCTTGGCATTTCCAGAAGTGCTTCATCACCCTGATTACCACTTGAAGCTTCTGTAAATAAGAAATTTGTTCCACTTTGAGCCTGATTTGGACCTGTGCCAATAGAAGGCGTATCATCACCTGACACATCCCAGGCAAAAGCCCCGGATGATGCTTCTACAAAACATTGTTGCTCTACAAAAGTTGTTGTTGGTGTAAATGTTTCAAAATCATTAAAGTAAGGTGCAGGAACAGTTGCACATAATGTTTGGAAACTACTAGGTGGTGAAAGGTCACTAAGACCATCTGTAGATCCACAGTCAGACTGAATGTAAACATCATAAAGTGTTGCCGGGTTAAGACCTGTTATAGTCGCCGTTGTCATACCAGCTCCAACATTGCCAGTGGCAACAGGAGTATCTACATCAGGGTCTGCTCCTGCCAAAAATACAAGCCAATTGTAACCCGCTGTAGCATTACCGACAGGACTCCATGAAATATCAACACCATTAGTGGTGATATTGGACGTTGCCAGACCAGTTGGCGTAAGACATGCCGGCGCTTCATCTACACTTACATCATCAATAGCCATGTCACTTTCAAAACTAGAACCACGCTCTCCTCTGAATCTTACTGTTATTATTTGGCCTGCGTAAGCAGATAAATCAACAAATTGCTGAATCCATGCATCGGTCTGTACAGGCTGTTGCTGACCAGATAATGAAAATACAGCTAAATCATAGCCGGATCCGTCATCGATATCAACATTTAGTGTACCCATATCGGCACCATGCATATGGTACCAGAATGATAAAGCAGGACTGGTTAATGCACTTACATCAATTAAAGGCGATACTAAAAGTGCCTCATCGCCTTGTCCACCACTAGAAGCTTCAGTGAAAGCAAAATTTGTTCCGCTAAAAGCTACTGTAGGTCCGGTAGCAGTTGATGGTGTATCGTCATCTGATATATCCCAGCCAAATGCTCCAGGTGACTCCTCAATCCAACAATCATCTTCATCTAATGAAGTTGTTGCCGCAAAATTTTCAAAGTCATTAAAATACGGGGCTACAAAAATAACACAAGGTGTACTGAATGGTACAGCAGCTGAAAGGTCGCTTTGGCCATCCGCAGCTCCACAATCTGTAATAATGTAAGCTTCGTAATCTGACTCTGGTGAAAGTCCTGTAACTGTAGCCGAAGTATCTGAAGCTCCTGCTGTACCTGTAGCAACCGGAGTTGCGGTTGCCGGATCGTCTCCTGCATTAAATACGGACCAAATATATCCATTGGAGGCATTTGGAATTGTACTCCATGACAGCACAACTGAATCTGGTAAAATATTGGACACTTCAAAAGTAGCAGGAACACTACAGACAGGTGTAGTTGTTATGCTTATAGGTAAAGTAAAGCCACTAGTACCATCAGTTCCACAATCAGATTCAATATAGATATCGTAATCCGTTTCTGGTGAAAGCCCTGTAACCACTCCCTGTGTAGAACCAGCCGGGAATGTTCCCGTGGACACCGGCGTAGCTGTTGCAGGATCATCTCCTTGGTTGAAAACTGCCCAAATGTAACCATTTGTGGCATTTCCGACCGGAGACCAGGAAACCTCAGCTGAATCAAAGAAAGCTTCTACCAGAGTTAATCCTGTTGGCTTTAAACATGGAGGTGCTTCATCAAATCTTACACCATCAATAGCCACATCACTTGTGAAGCCATCTCCTCTTTCAACTCTGAACCTTACCTGAATAATTTGTCCTGCATAGGCAGAAAGATCAATAAACTGCTCTATAAAGTCATCGCCCTGAGCAGATTGCTGTTGACCTGAAATTGAGAATACAGATAAATCCAGATTTGTACCGTCATCTATATCAACATGTAATGTTCCCATATCCCCACCAAACATATGATACCAGAAAGATAAAGCCGGAGCATTTAAATTTGTAAGATCAACTTCAGGCGTCAGAACAATAGCCTCATCTCCAAGAAAACCACTAGAAGATTCTGTGAAAATATAATTAGATCCAAACTGCGCACTGGTAGGTCCTGTTCCTGTAGATGGTGTACCTCCAGAAGTAATATCCCAGGCAAAGGTACCTGGTGATGTTTCTACCCAACAACCTTCCTCTACAAAATTAGTTGTAACAGGGAAGTTTGAGAAATCCTCAAAATAAGGCGTTGGAAAAACATCACATAAAGTTTCAAAGGCCAATGGTACTGAAAGGAAACTCGTACCGCTTGTTCCACAGTCTGATTGAACGTAGAAAACTAAAAATGAAGAACTCGGCAGGTTTGAAATTGTCACATTATTGACGCCAGATGCAACAGAACCAGAAGCGATCGGTGTATCCACATCAGGATCGTCTCCGGCATTGAATACAAACCAATTATAACCATCTGTAGCTGTAGCCTCAGCATCCCAGGAAAAATCTGCAGTAGTCTCTGTTATATTAGAAACAGATAAGTTAACCGGGGTAAAACAAGATGGTGCTTCGTCAAATCTAACCCCATCCAATGCTATATCACTGTTGAACCCTGGACCTCTTTCTCCTCTGAATCTTACCTGTATTGTTTGACCAGCGTAAGCAGAAAGATCTACCAATTGTTCTAACCAAGGATCAGAATTATCTGTTTGCTGTTCACCTGTGATTGAAAAGACCGATAGATCCAAATTTGTACCATCATCAACATCTACGTGTAAAGTCCCCATATCATCACCATGCATGTGATACCAGAAGGTCAATGCAGGTGTTGTAAGACCAGACAGATCTATTTCCGGAGTTAACACAATAGCCTCATCACCTTGTGCTCCTGAGGAAGCTTCAGTAAAAATATAATTATCCCCAAAAATTGCTGAATCCGGACCTGTGGATGTCGAAGGTGTTCCGCCTGTAGAGACATCCCATGCAAAAGTTCCGGTCGAAACTTGTTCCCAGCAACCCTCTTCAACAAAATTTGTTGTGACCTGAAATGCTGAAAAATCTTCAAAATACGGTGCTACAAAAACATCACAAAGCGTCTGAAAAGTAGCGCCGACAGAAAAATCACTTAAACCATCTGTTGCACCACAATCTGCCTGAATATAAACGTCATATATGGTTGAAGAATTTAAGCCTGTTATGGTTGTGGAAGTTACACCGGCTGCAACATTTCCGGTTAGTACCGGTGAATCAACTGCAGGGTCATCGCCAAAATTGAAAACTGACCATATGTATCCGGCAGTAGCATTAGCGACCGGATCCCATGTAATATCAGCACCATCTAATGATGGGTTCGAAGCTATTAAGTTTAAAGGCACAAAACAAGAAGGTGCTTCGTCTACCAAAACATCGTCTATTGAAATATCGCTTGCAAATCCTGGTCCTCTGACCCCTCTGAATCTTATGGTAACAGTTTGTCCTGCATAGGCTGAAAGATCGACAAAATGCTGAATCCAGGCGTCCCCCTGGTTAGGCTGCTGCTCTCCTGATATGGTTGAAACTGCCAAATCAAATCCTGAGCCGGCGTCAACATCTATGTTTAAGTCTCCCATATCTGCACCATGCATATGGTACCAGAATGAAAGTGCAGGATCAGTTAAAGCACTCATATCAATCAGTGGCGAAACCAGCAATGCTTCGTCTCCCTGAACGCCTGAAGAGGCTTCTGTAAATAGGAAATTCGAACCATTAAAAGCGGAATTTGGCCCTGTACCTGTAGAAGGCGTATCAGAACCAGACACATCCCAGCCGAAGGTACCGGGCGAATTTTCTGACCAGCAGTCATCTCCATTGAAATTTGATGTTACTGTCATATTTTCAAAACCATTAGCGTATGGCGCAACAAAAATTGAACAAGGTGTATCAAAGGCGACTGCAGAAGACTGATCGCTCGTACCATCTGCACCACAGTCTGTGGTAATATAAGCTTCATAACTTGTATTACTGGACAGACCTGTAACTATTGCTGAAGTATCAGTACTGGCGGCTGTGCCTGAAGCTACTGGCGTAGCTGTGGCAGGATCATCTCCTGCATTGAAAACAGCCCAGTTATAACCATTTTGAGCATTTGCAACACTACTCCAGGATAATTCTGCAGAGTCAGGTAAAACATTCGAAACATCAAATGTAAGTGGTAAACTACAGAGTTCAGTCGTCGTGAAAATCAATGGTCCGGCGGCTTCACTTAATCCGTCTGTTGCACCACAATCTGCAACTAAGTACACATCATAATCCGTTTCTGGCGTTAAACCATCCGCAATTCCTTGCGTGTCACCTGAAGCAAATGTTCCGGTCGAGACCGGAGTAGCTGTAGCAGGATCATCACCAGCCACATATACTTCCCAAATATATCCATTTGAGGCATTTGAAACATTATCCCATACCAGGTCAACTGAATCAAATGAAATATTGTTTACAGCAAAATTTGCCGGTGAGATACAAGTTGGAGCTTCATCAATCGTAATATCATCTAAAGCATTATCTCCCCAAAAGTCATCTGTACTTCCACCGGATTCTGCTCTGAACCTGATCTGTACCAAATTTGTATTGAACACAAAACCACTAAGATCAAATCCAAACTTTTGCCATGTTGCGTCGCCTGAATTTATAAGACCTACCTGATTCCAGGAAGAACCATCAAAAGCTTCTATATAAGTTTCATTTGCAGGAGAATAACCTGTCGTACACAAAAAGTGATAAAATTGTAAATAAGGTACCGTCAATACAGAAATATCAACTTGTGGTAATTCAAGGATAACGCCAACATCTGTACCAGACTGATCCATCCATGCGTAATTACCACCATTACCGGTATGGTCTGTTGCAGAAGAACATTGAACAGAGTTTGTTCCTGCACCTCCGAATATCCATGCACCTGTAGTTGAAGTAGTTGCTGACTGTGACCAACAATTTGGTATGGTTGTGCCGTCAAAATTTTCAACAAATGGTGCCGGAAAAACATCACATGGTGTTGTAAAACTAAAAGGACCGGCAAAATCACTCAAGCCATCTGTAGCACCACAATCTGATCTCATATAAAAATCATAATCCGTTGAAGCACTAATAGCGGTTACCTGCCCGGAAGTTGTCCCTGATGGAAAAGTTCCAGTAGAAACTGCTGTATCAACAGATGGATCGTCTCCCTGTATATAAACTTCCCATTCGTATCCATTGACAGCATTGGGCACATCATCCCATGTAAAGTCTGCTGTTTGCGCCTGTACTGAGGATAATGTTATACTCGTCGGTGACGTGCAAGGTGGTGGAGGCAAAATATTTACAGTATAATCATGCGTTTCACCATAAGTTGAATTAGTAGGATTACATGGATCATTCGGAAGAGATGCAAAACTATTCACAATTCTCATCCTGTGTAAGCCCTGTGTTGATGTAAGCGGAATAGTCAAACTACCCGAAGTAGGATCAGGAGCATTAAAAGTACCACCAGAAGCTGAGGTACTTGCAAAAACAAGATCAGAATCATCAAAAGTGTCATCTTGATCAAAATCTATCCATATGGCCACCCACTGTGAATTATAGTTATGAGTAACTTGAAAACCATAAGCAACACCCTGTTGTAGGTCAATCTGCAAGGCTGGGTCAGACGAAAAGTCGCCATAATTATTATTTGAGCACCCTGTCCCCAGATGACTAAATGCTGCGCCTGGAATTTCAAAACCATCTATTTCATCACCAAATCCGCAGCCATTAGACAGAGCTGCCGGCGTACAATATTGTGCACTGATTTGCCAACTCGTTAGCAACAAACCACATAAAAGTAAAATTTTCTTCATAAGTTAAAATTTTTTAAATTTCGGTTTAAATTTATGTAAATGTTATGAAAGCAACAACAATATTTAAATTTTAACCAAAAAAAAACCCCGTGAAATATTTCACAGGGATTTAAGAACTTGAATTATAATGGTTTATTTAGGAAGTAAAATTTTCTATCACCTCTTCACTTACACCCATATTGGAAAAACCGCCATCATTGTATAAATTTTGAAGGGTTACTCTTTTAGTCAGGTCTGAAAATAATGTGACTGTATAATCTGCACAATCCTGAGCTGTTGCATTTCCTAAAGGCGACATTTTATCTGCATATGCTATAAAACCATCAAAACCTTTGACGCCTTTACCAGCAGTTGTAGGTGTTGGAGATTGTGAAATGGTGTTTACCCTGACTTTTTTGTTCTTCCCGAAATGATACCCAAAGCTTCTTGCTATAGATTCCAAATATGCTTTATTATCGGCCATATCATTATAATCCGGAAACACCCGTTGTGCTGCCATGTATGTTAATGCTACAATACTACCCCACTCATTCATGGCATCTTTTTTATAAAGCACCTGCATAACTTTATGAAATGACATTGCGGAAACGTCAAGACCCTTGTGTGTCCAGTCATATTTTTGATCTGTATAATGCTTTCCTTTCCTTACATTTATAGACATACCTATAGAGTGTAGAACAAAGTCTAATTTACCACCCAAAATTTCCTGAGCTTTATCTACAAGTTTTTCAATATCTTCCAGATTAGTTGCGTCAGCAGGAATAATTTCTGAATTCGTTTTTTCTGCCAATTGATTTATACTACCCATTCTCATGGCTATAGGTGCATTTGTTAAAACAAATTCTCCTCCTTCCTCATGAACTCTTTCTGCTGTTTTCCAGGCAATAGATTGATCATCCAATGCTCCGAAAATAATTCCCTTTTTTCCTTTAAGTAAGTTATATGACATATCTTTTGTTTATTGTTTAAAGTTTTTGGTTTCTTGTTTCTTGTTTGTGGTTTCTTGTTTCAGGTTTCTTGTTCCTTTCGATTTTAGTTTATACTTAGCATTTCGACTGCGCTCACTTCGACAAGCTCACTTCGACAGGGCTCAGTGCATCGTAGCAAATCGCAGGGTAACATCTGGTTTCAAGATCCTCTTTTGTCTTTTCTCTATTTTCTTTTCTCCTTAGTCTTTTCTTATACTTTTTACTAAATACTTAATACTAGTTACTCAGTTCGGGTAACCAAATATAAACAAATATTCAGTTCAACAAACTTTTTGCATGAGCTATGGCAGATGCAGAGCTTTCACTTCCTCCCAACATTTGAGACAATTCCACGATTCTTTCATCTTTAGATAAGTCTTTAATAAGCGTTTCTGTTGAGTTGGAAAGCACATTCTTCTGGACCTTAAGGTGCTGGCTTCCTTTTGATGCAATCTGCGGCAGATGTGTAATAGATATGACCTGCATATTATCACTCATCTCTTTCATAATCTCGCCCATTTTTAAAGCTATTTCTCCTGAAACTCCGGTATCAATCTCATCAAAAATTATACAAGGTAAATTCTCGTATTGGGCAATGGTACTTTTTATAGCCAACATAATCCTGGACATCTCACCTCCGGAAGCCACTTTATGCAAAAGTCTGAGGGGCATACCTTTGTTTGCAGAAAACATAAAGTCTATTTTGTCCTTACCATAATTATTAAAATCATCAGCATTACCTACAGCAACCTGAATTGTAGCGTTTTCCATTCCGAGACCAGACAACAGTTTTGTCAGTTGCTTTTCCAGCACTTTTGAAGACGACTTCCTTTTTTTGGTTAGTTTGCCGGATAATTGCAGAAGTTCTTTTTCATATTCCTCAGATAGTTTTTGAATTTGCTTTATTTTTTCATCAAAACCAGTAAAATCAACCAGCTCGTCTTCCAAAGTTTGTTTAATTTCTATTAATTCGTCATCAGTTTGTACCTGATGCTTCTTTAGAAGGTTATTAAGATTTTGGAATTGAGCGCCTACATCTTCCAGTCTTTCCGGATTTACTTCAACATTATCCAGCCTGTTCTCTAATTCTGTACCTATATCCTCTACTTCAATCAAAACGCTTTGAATCCTTTCTTTTAGGTCCTGAAATGATGATATACTTTCAGACAGATTGGATAGATGCTGATTTACTGCTGTAATCTGGTCATATATACCAAAATCTTCTTTCTGTATATGATCTATGCATGCAGATAACTGGTATTGAATATCCTCAGCATTTTGCAAACTGAGATATTCGTTCTCCAAATCTTCCTGAATCCCCGAATACAAATTAGCCTTGTCTAATTCTTCGAATAGAAACTGGTTATAATCAAATTTCTTTGAAGCTTCACTCCTGTGACTCCTTAAATCTTCCAGATCCTGCTGGCATTTTTTATAATTTTTCAAAGCTTGTCTGTAGTCGTTCAATAATTCAGTATTTGAGGCTATTTTGTCCAGAACCTGATACTGGTATTGAGGCTTTGATAGCGATTGTGTCTCGTTTTGACTATGAATATCAATCAGGTATGCTTTGAGATCACTAAGGGCTTTTAGATTAACCGGTGTGTCATTGATAAAAGCTCTCGTCTTACTACTTGTTATCTCTCTTCTTATGATACTGAGTTCTTCATAATCCAAATCTTTTTTCGAGAATATTTCCCTGAGGTCAAATTTTGATAAATCAAATTCTGCTTCTATAATGCATTTTTCATCAGGATTACGAAGGCTGTCTTTATCGGCTCGGCTACCCAATAGTAAAGACAGTGCTCCAAGTAAAATAGATTTCCCTGCTCCTGTTTCGCCCGTGATAGTTGTGAAGGAATCTTTAAATTCCAACTGTATATCCTTAATGAGCGCATAGTTCTTTATGTACAGTTTTTTAAGCAAATTATGATTGTTTTATTTTCGCTACTAAGATAAGGAATAGAAAAAAATTAAATGGATAAATAAAGAAGCAGAAAATTAATATTTGATCCTTCTCCACTTATTGTTATGTACAGGAGCAATTCTATACAGATATTCTTTGGTCTGGGCGATGTCGAGTTTGGGGCCTCCATTAAGAATTTGCTGGATTTCACCAGACTTTGTATCAAAAAACAAACGTAATAGTACGGAGTTTGGTCTCTCATTATTGACTTCATTCAAGTACTCAATAGACGTCAAAATATTTTCTTTGGCGTCTTGTGTATTCTTATGCATCAAATCAAGACCTTCTCTATGGTACTTATAAAATGCTTCTCTAAATCTGGCGAAGTTCTGAGAAAGCAAATCGTTGTTGAGATTAAATCTGGAAAAACCTACACCCGATGCCTGCCAACCCAGCCCGGCGTTAGCCTGTGCTGCATTTACAATTTGTCTTGCGGTCTCAAAATAAGGCGTACCACCTTCCAGCGAAAGTGAATCTGCCTCAAGGCCCAGAATTGTCAATAAATAAAAACTCAGAACAGAAGTTAAGTTTGACTGGAAATTATTGACATCATAAATCAAGGGTTGACTTTCAGTATAAGAAAAATTAAAATCTTCATCCTTGACGTTCAATATAGATGTCTTTAAAGTAGATCCATAAACCGGCCTCGAAGCCTGCACCTGAATATTAGCCTGAAACCTGTCAGAATCAAAATTATTAATTGTGATAAAAAAGCTACATTCTATTTTTTGTAATTCTGTAAATTTTTCGTTCGTAAATGCTGTTTGATTGATAAATTCTTCCAGGGAATTTTCAAGAATATCAAAAATTCTCAGCCGTGTTTGTCCGGTTTGCCTTGCATCTATGGTAACACTAGAAATAAATTCCTGAGCACTTGATATATTTACCGAAACACAAAATAGTATTACTAAAATTACTCTGGTCATTATGAACTACTTTTTTCTAAAATTAAATCAAATATATCTTTGGCCACTTCAGATTTAGGTTTTTTATCAAAACGTATGATTTCGTCTTTTGTTATAATACTAATTTTGTTGGTATCGGTTTTAAATCCTGCACCCTCATCATTAAGCGAGTTCAACACTATTAAATCCAGATTTTTATTATGAAGTTTTTTTCTGGCATTTTCTAACTCATTGTTCGTCTCCAGGGCAAAACCGATAAGGATTTGATCTTTTTTTCGTTGTCCGAGTGTTTTTAAGATATCAGGGTTTTTAACTAATTTCAAAGTCAGTGTATCAGAATCCTTTTTGATTTTCTTGTCAAAAGTGTTCTCCGGCCTATAATCAGAAACAGCTGCAGAAGCTATTGCAATGTCCATATCAGAATAATACTTCAAGACTTCCGCATACATTTCCTCAGCTGACTTTACCCTGATCAATTTCAAACCTGAATGGTTTAAATCTAAATGCGTTGGACCTGTCACCAAAACAACCTCAGCACCCAAATCTAAGGCTCTATTTGCCAATTCAAAGCCCATTTTACCACTGGAATGGTTTCCGATAAATCTAACAGGATCAATAGGTTCATAAGTTGGACCGGCCGTAATAAGTACTTTTTTGCCTGTGAGCGGTAATGCTTTTTTTATAAAACCTTCCAGAAATCTAACGATCTCTTCGGGCTCCTGCATTCTTCCTTTCCCTTCAAGACCACTAGCCAGTTCTCCCGAGGCAGGCTCAATAATAGCATGACCATTTTTACTTAATTTTGATAAATTTTCCTGGGTAGAAGAATGTTTAAACATATCCAGATCCATGGCCGGCGCAATAATCACAGGGCATTTCGCAGATAAGTAAGTGCTTAATAAAAGGTTATCGGACTTACCGTTAACCATTTTAGACAATGTATTAGCCGTAACAGGTGCTATGAGCATCAGATCTGCCCATTCTCCAAGCTCCACATGATTGTTCCAATTCTTTTCTGAATCTGTAAAACTAGAAAATACCGGATTTTTTGATAAGGTAGAGAGTGTTAAAGGTGTTACAAACTCTTCAGCATAAGGTGTCATCACCACCTTTACCTCAGCTCCGGATTTGATTAATAACCTTACAAGAAAAGCAGATTTGTATGCCGCTATTCCTCCTGTAACACCAAGTAGAATATGTTTTCCCTTAAGGACAGACATTTATATATTGGTGTCGTCCTGGTTGGTGTGTCTGTAGTAAATTTTATCTTTTAACCACTCATCCATAGCAATTGCGTGAGGCTTTGGTAATCTTTCGTAGAATTTTGAAACTTCTATTTGCTCCTTATTTTCAAAAACCTCCTCAAGGCTATCATTATGCGTAGCAAATTCTTCCAGTTTTTCAATCAATTCTTTTTTCAGATCAGTATTGATTTGATTGGAACGTTTTGCAACAATTGAAATTGCTTCGTAAATATTATCCGTTTTTGCATCAACCTTATTCTTGTCTATTGTAGTTGTGCTCACCTCTGCTTCCTGGAAATTTAGTTTTGTATTCATAACAATTATTTATTGTTGGTTCAAAGTATTATTTAGTAGCTCTGCTTTTTTGATTTTAATGTCTTCTGCGTAGTTTGTTGCTTGTTCTATAAATTCTCCTTCCGGGTATTTATCTCTGTAATCTTCGTAGTATGTCATGGCATCATCCAATCTTTCTTCCATCAGATAGGCAAAACTATTAATAGCCAAAAGGTAAGCCGATTCAAATTTGTAATAATAGGCTTTTTCTTTAAATGCTGACCCGGGATAATTTATGAGGTAATTATCAAAGTCACTGATAGCTGCCTTGTACCTGTATGTGAAGTGATACTGCTTAGCAATTTCGTAAAATTTCCTTTCGATCTTATAACGAAGTTCCTGCAACTTGTCATTAGCTTGTTTGAAATATTCTCCATCAGGGTATCTGTCAAGATAATCCTGCAACTTATCTATGGCTTTTCTTGTATCAATCTGATCTAGACTATATACCGGAGAGTTTTGATAATAACTGTCTGCACTTTTATAAAACGCTTCCTCCAGTTTTTGACTGGAAGGATAAGCTTTTGTAAATCTCTCAAATCTATAGCCGGAAAGCAGGTAATCCCCTATGCTGTAATAGGCATTAGCCACATTATATTGTACAATTTGTGCTTGTGGCTTTCCTTGAAGATTTGGCAAAATTTGTTCGTATAATTTGATGGCCTTTGTCAATTTACTTTTTTTCTCCTCCTTCAGACCTTCCTCGTAATAAACATTGGCCAAATCAAATTTAGGTTTAATTTCCTTTTGCTTTAAAACCTTTTGATATTCACTACAGGAAGTAAAAAATAAAACTGCTATTACGATGTAAAATAGATTCTTCATAAATAATTTGCAAAGATACTTAAATAAGCTCTAACTAAAAAATGTAAAAATTATTACCTTTTATCCTGTTAATAACTGAAATGCTTTACAAACTCTGACAGCCTTTCATCAAGATCATCATCAACATTTACAAGAGGTAAGCGTAACTTATCTGTTGATAAACCGAGGTGCTTAAAAACAGCTTTTATTCCGGCAGGATTGCCCTGCTCAAAAATCATATTTATTGCCGGCGCAATTTTATGATGTATTTCAAAAGCTTTTTGACTTTCACCGGATAAGCCTAATTTTACCATTTCAGAAAACGCTTTGGGAAAACCTTCTCCTATAACAGAAATAACTCCTGCTCCGCCTCCAAGCACCATTGGCAAAGTAATCATATCATCACCCGAAATGACTAAAAAGTCATCAGAAGTATTATTGATCATTTCATACGCCTGAACAATATCTCCTGCTGCTTCTTTGATACCAATAATATTGTCAAAATCATGAGACAATTTAGCTACTGTTTCGACAGTCATATTTGAAGCCGTTCTTCCCGGGACATTATATAATATGACAGGTTTTGAAGACGATTGAGCAACCTGAGCAAAGTGCTCATAAATTCCCTGCTGGGTTGGTTTGTTGTAATAAGGTGACACAGAAAGGATAGCATCGTAGGCAGAAAGATCGGTTTGCTTTATTTCTTCGATTAAAGCAGTGGTATTATTAGACCCCATACCTAAAACTAAAGGTAGTCTGCCATTGTTTGCTTTTTCAATCGTTGTTTTTACCAACTCCTTTTCATCTCTGGTTAGTGTAGCGCTTTCAGCAGTAGTACCAAGAACTACGAGGTAATTTACACCATTTTCAATTTGAAAGTTTACAATAGCTTTCAGAGCTTCAACATCCACTTCATTATTTTCGGTAAAAGGTGTTACCAGCGCCACACCGGTACCTAAAAATTTATTTTTTGACATGACTTAATATTTTGTGATACTTAATGATTTCTTCTGCAAATACATCATATTGACCTCTCTCTACATTAATAGTTAAATGAAAAAAATCATTATGCTGTCTCCCCATTGCAATCTTATAAGATTTCACTGACAAATTAAAAGCAAAAGACTTAATTATATTATTTTTAAAACTCATATCTATTATCACATCAAGATCTTTCAAAATTTCAGAAATCTTTGGATCTTTTAATTTACCAAAAAGATTGAATACCTTTTTATTGAGTAAAACGAGATCTGATGAATCTGACTTATTTGAAACAGAAAACTTATGAATACTCACGTTTTTACCAAAACATGCTCGAAGCTTGTCTGTAAATGAATGATCGGGCAGACCTGCTTCTGAAAAAACAAGACCTATATTTTCAATTGAAGAAGGATAAGACTTTAACTGAATTCCATCTTTAAAAGTTTTTATTTGTCTCTTTATAAATAAGTTTTTCACCTAAATATGAATATTTTTACAAATGAAATATAATTCCTTCTTCCTGCAATACAAAGAAAAGCTAAAAAACAATATTAGAATTCAGTCTGATTAGTTTACAAACTAATGTAAGTCAATTTTAGATTTAAATAAAAAATGTCCAATAAACAGACTAAAAGCCTTATTTAATTTATTAATTTCGCAAATTAAAGACCTAATACTAAATAAATTAAAAAATTTATGAGCAATATCGCTGAAAAATTCGAAATACAAAAAGCTTTAGAAGCTTTAGGAATTAATGACGAAAACCAGGGTACATCTTATGGAGATGGATTTTTTGGAAATGGTGATTCCATTCCTTCCTATTCTCCTGTAGATAATAATCTTATAGGTAATGTTACGCAAACTACTCAGGAAGACTATAACAAAGTAATCGCAGAAGCCGAAAAAGGATTCCGGGAGTGGCGTCAATGGACAGCTCCACAAAGGGGTGAAGTTGTAAGACAATTCAATGAAGAACTGAGAAGACTCAAAGAACCTCTGGGAAAACTGGTTTCTTATGAAATGGGAAAATCTTACCAGGAAGGTCTTGGTGAAGTTCAGGAAATGATAGACATATGCGACTTTGCTGTTGGTCTTTCCAGACAGCTTTACGGATTAACAATGCACAGCGAGCGTCCAGGTCACAGAATGTATGAGCAATGGCATCCCCTGGGTGTAGTCGGAATAATTTCCGCTTTTAATTTTCCTGTTGCCGTCTGGTCATGGAATACGGCTTTAGCCTGGGTCTGTGGCGATGCGTGTATTTGGAAAGCCTCAGAAAAAACACCATTGACGGCTGTGGCCTGCCAGAATATTGCAAATCGTATTTTCAGTAAAAATAATGTACCAAATGGTATCTCATGTCTTATCACCGGCGATTATAAAGTTGGGGAAATGATGACCAATGATAAACGTGTACCACTTATCTCGGCAACCGGCTCTATTAGAATGGGTAAAATAGTTGCACAGGCTGTCGCTAAGCGTTTAGGGAAATCACTACTTGAATTAGGAGGAAACAACGCCATCATTGTAACCCCTGATGCTGACATTAAAAATACAGTTATCGGTGCAGTCTTCGGCGCAGTAGGCACCTGCGGGCAACGTTGTACCTCAACAAGAAGATTGATAGTGCATGAAGAGGTGCATGACACCGTAAAAGATGCATTAACAAATGCCTACAAGCAAATTAAAATCGGTAATCCTCTGGATGAGAACAACCATGTTGGACCTTTAATCGACAAAGATGCTGTCACAAACTATAGTAATGCGCTCGATAAAGCTAAAGCTGAGGGCGGAAATATAATTGTAGAAGGTGGTATTTTAGAAGGCGAAGGCTATGAGAGCGGATGTTATGTAAAACCAGCCATAGTTGAAGCCGAAAATCATTTTGAAATTGTTCAGGAGGAAACCTTTGCACCGATATTATACCTTATCAAATATAAAGGTGAATTACAGAATGCTATCGACCTGCAGAATGGAGTTGTACAAGGTTTATCATCTGCTATAATGACAAACAATCTCAGAGAAGCTGAGCAGTTTTTGTCAGCCCAGGGTTCGGACTGCGGTATAGCCAATGTTAATATTGGTACATCAGGCGCAGAAATTGGTGGTGCATTCGGAGGTGAAAAAGAAACCGGCGGTGGCAGGGAATCCGGTTCAGATGCATGGAAAATTTACATGAGAAGACAAACCAACACTATCAACTATACCAGTGAATTACCCTTAGCACAAGGCATAAAGTTTGAGCTTTAGTCATTAATTTTCAGGTATTTACAAATACTGACAGTAAGGTTTTTAATGTTAAATTTAACCAGATGTTAAATAAATGTTGTGTAAGTTTTTTGTATTACTGCAAAAAACATTTTACTTTGCATGATATTTATTAATATATCTATAGCCTTAATATATTAAGGATATTTTAAAAGCAACGTATGCAAAAAGTTACAGCGGCCATAACAGCAACGGGCCATTATCTACCGGAAGATATTCTTAGTAATAAGGATTTGGAAAAGATGGTAGAAACTAACGATGAATGGATAACCACACGTACAGGGATTAAAGAACGAAGAATACTAAGAAAAGAAGGTGAAGGTGCCTCATATCTGGGAATAAAAGCCGCTGAAAATCTTATCGACAAAAGCGGTCTCGATCCAAAAGAAATAGACTTATTGATATTGGCTACTGCAACACCAGATATGCCGGTTGCTTCAACTGCCGCATATGTTGCCAGTGAAATTGGTGCAAAAAATGCATTTTCCTACGATTTACAATCTGCATGTTCCAGTTTTTTATACGGGATGTCTACAGCAGCGAGCTATATCGAGTCCGGCCGTTATAAAAAGGTATTGGTCGTTGGTGCCGATAAAATGTCCTCAATTATAGATTACAAAGACAGAACAACCTGCATCATTTTTGGAGATGGTGCAGGTTGTGCTCTTTTTGAGCCTAATTATGAAGGCCTCGGTCTGCAGGATGAATATCTAAGAACGGATGGTATTGGCAGGAAATTTTTAAAAATTGATGCCGGTGGCTCAATTCTTCCGGCCAGTGAAGAAACTGTGGCCAAAAGACTGCATTTTGTAGAACAAGACGGTAAAAATGTTTTTAAGTTTGCCGTATCAAATATGGCTCATGTCAGCGCAAAGATTATGGAAAGAAACAAGCTTACAAGTGATGATGTAGATTGGCTTGTAGCGCACCAGGCAAACAAAAGAATCATCGATGCAACCTCAAGGAGAATGGGACTTGCCGATGAAAAGGTTTTAATGAATATCGAAAGATACGGCAATACCACCTCAGCAACATTACCATTACTTTTAACAGATTACGAAAAACAACTTAAAAAAGGAGACAATTTAATATTCGCTGCATTTGGCGGTGGATTCTCATGGGGTTCCATATATTTGAAATGGGCCTATAATTCCTAAACCTAAAACAAAAAATTATGAATTTAAAAGAAATTCAAAATCTAATCAAGTTTGTAGCCAAATCCGGTGCTAGCGAAGTAAAGCTTGAAATGGATGATGTAAAAATTACCATCAAGACAGGTGAAGGCGGTACAACCAAGGAAACTATCGTTCAGCAAATACCTATGGGAAGCCTACCTCAACAACAGGTTGCACCTGCTCAACCTGTTGCCCAGGAAGCTTCTGCTCCTGCAGCCAGTCAGGAAACACCTTCAAATCCTGAAAGCGATAATTATATTACTGTAAAATCTCCAATCATTGGCACATTTTACAGAAAGCCTTCTCCAGACAAGCCTGCATTTGTAGAAGTTGGTGATGCCATCAAAGAAGGAGATGTGCTTTGTACAATAGAAGCCATGAAACTCTTCAATGAAATCGAAAGTGAAGTTAGCGGTAAGATCGTAAAAGTCTTGGTTGACGACGCAACACCAGTAGAATTTGATCAGCCTTTGTTTCTTGTTGACCCGTCTTAAACACAAGGCGATTACAAAAAACACTGATTAATTTATAAACAAAAAAAGTATGTTCAAAAAAATACTTATTGCAAATCGTGGTGAGATTGCCCTTAGGATTATAAGAACCTGTAAGGAAATGGGAATCAAAACAGTGGCTGTTTACTCAACTGCTGATACTGAAAGTCTTCATGTGAGATTTGCGGATGAAGCTGTATGTATAGGTCCACCACCCAGCAGCGAATCCTACCTTAAAATACCTAATATCATTTCAGCTGCAGAAATCACTAACGCTGATGCTATACATCCCGGATATGGATTTTTAAGTGAAAATGCCAATTTTTCTAAAATCTGCGAGGAACATGATATAAAATTCATTGGAGCTTCGGCCGATATGATCGAAAAAATGGGTGATAAATCTACGGCTAAAGCAACTATGAAAGCCGCTGGTGTACCATGTGTACCCGGGTCTGATGGTATCATAAAAGATTTTGATGACTGCAAGAAAATAGCAAAAGAAACAGGATATCCTGTTATGCTCAAAGCAACTGCAGGCGGTGGCGGAAAAGGAATGAGAGCAGTCTGGAAAGAAGAAGATCTTCAAAAGGCATGGGAATCGGCCAGGCAGGAATCGAAAGCAGCTTTTGGAAATGACGATATGTATATGGAAAAGCTTATTGAAGAACCCAGACATATCGAAATTCAAATTGTAGGTGATCAGACCGGTAAAGCATGTCATCTATCTGAAAGAGATTGTTCCATTCAAAGAAGGCATCAGAAACTCACAGAGGAAACACCTTCTCCTTTTATGACCAAAGCACTGAGGGACAAAATGGGAAATGCTGCTGTAAAGGCAGCTGAATACATAGGCTATGAAGGTGCCGGAACTATAGAATTCCTTGTGGATAAACACAAAAATTTCTACTTCATGGAAATGAATACCAGAATTCAGGTAGAACATCCCATCACCGATGAAGTGGTGGAACACGATCTCATAAGAGAGCAGATAAAAGTGGCCGCCGGAATTCCTATTTCCGGAAAAAATTATTACCCGAGATTACATTCTATAGAATGCAGAATTAACGCTGAAGACCCTTATAATAATTTCAGACCTTCACCGGGAAAAATCACAAATTTACATGCTCCGGGAGGACATGGTGTGAGATTAGACACGCATGTTTACAGCGGATACATTATACCTCCTAATTATGATTCTATGGTTGCAAAATTAATTACAACAGCCAGAACCCGAGATGAAGCCATACTCAAAATGAAGAGAGCACTGGATGAATTTATTATTGAAGGTGTACAAACCACCATTCCGTTTCACAGGCAGTTGATGGATCATCCGGATTACCTTGCAGGGAATTATACGACTAAGTTTATGGAAGGTTTTGTAATGGATAAATCTTACGATGACGAAGAATAAAAAGATAACAATCATAATCTGAACATCTATATAAAAATCTCCGGTCCTTGCACCGGAGATTTTTATTTAAAAAAACTTGATGCGAATAATGAGAATTATTGTACAATTATTGGCTTATTCCCTTAAATTTGATCTGGACTAAAAGCAGCTGTTATGAAATATATTTTAATTGTTCTATTTATCATTCCATCTCTTTTTTATTCACAAGATAAAATAGATTATAAAAGCTATCATAAATTATCAGAACAATTTGAAATACGCATCTACGGTCTGAGCAAGCAAAAAAACATTGAACTTTCTTCAACCGGAAATGCAGGCACAGTACTTACCAAAGCTAAAGCCGATGATCGCTTTATTGAATTTTGGATAAAAATAAAGAACACCTCTGTTGAGCTTAAATATTTTGATTTCACAAAGCTTCAGTTAATAGATGAAAACGCAAATGTCTATAACGCCTATTTATGTGCTGGCAGTGGATTGAATAAAAAATACTGTGATGGATTTAAGTTTAAAATCAAGTCCGGTAAAAAAAGGCTGGCCAGAATCAACTTCGAACCACTTATCAAAAAAGATATTGAAATCAAACACATTAGGTTTAACGGTGAAGATGTGATAAGTCTTTAGAACCTCTTTCTTTACTTTAAAACTTAATTAAAATATAAAATAATTTATAATTCATTTAATAAAGCAAATCTTAGTCTTATCGCAGTTTTTAATATTTTAGTCTAAGATATTTTAATATGTCCAATACAAGTATTGACCTGATTTTGAAGACCCTTCCGGAAAATCCTGGTGTGTACCAGTTTTTCGATAAGGATGATAAGCTACTGTATGTTGGAAAAGCTAAAAATCTAAAAAAAAGAGTAAACTCCTATTTTACCAAATCTCATGACTCCAGGCGAATTGCCGTCATGGTCAATAAAATAAAAGACATTAAACATATTGTTGTTAATTCGGAAGCAGATGCTCTACTTCTGGAAAATAATCTCATAAAATCAAGACGCCCGAGATTTAATGTGATGCTAAGAGACGACAAAACATACCCTTGGCTTTGTATCAAAAATGAAAGATTTCCCAGAATATTTTTAACCAGAAGAATGATCAAAGATGGCAGTGAATACTTCGGGCCTTTTCCAAGCTTAAAAACTGTAAAGACCTTACTTGGATTAATAAAAGGACTTTATCAAATACGCACCTGTAAGTACGACCTATCGGAAGAGAAAATACAGGCCGGGAAATATAAAGTTTGTCTGGAATATCATTTAGGTAATTGCAAAGGTCCCTGTGAAGGCTTTCAAAATGAAGAAGATTATAATGCACAAATAGAAGAGATAAGACAGATCGTAAAAGGCAATTTCAGCAGTTCTTTACGTACCTTCAAACAGCAGATGAAAACACTGGCTCAGGAATTGCGTTTTGAAGAAGCAGAAAAAATCAAGCAAAAAATTGATAGCCTGGAGCGATATCAGGCCAAATCTACAGTAGTGAATCCAAAAATAAGCAATGTAGACGTTTTTGCTATTGTTTCTGATGAAAGCTATGGCTATGTCAATTTTCTGCAGGTTGTGAATGGTGCCATAATCAGATCGCATACTATTGAGATCAAAAAGAGACTCGATGAAGATGATAAAGAGCTTCTGGAAATAGGTATCGTCGAAATTCGACAAAGATTTGATTCATCTTCAAAGAAAACACTGGTGCCTTTCGAAGTTAATTTAGGCGAGAATTCCGAGGTGATCGTTCCAAAATTAGGAGACAAGAAAGCCTTGGTTGACTTATCGGAGAGAAATGCTAAATACTTCAGGATGGAAAGGTTTAAAACAATGAAAATTGTAGATCCGGATCGTCACGTCAAGCGTGTAATGGCTCAAATGAAAGAAGACCTGAGACTACCTGAAGTTCCTAAACATATTGAGTGTTTTGACAATTCGAACATTCAGGGAACAAATCCGGTAGCTGCATGTGTTGTTTTCAAAAATGCCAAGCCATCTAAGAAAGATTACAGAAAATTCAATATCAAAACTGTAGAAGGGCCAGACGATTTTGCTTCGATGGAAGAAGTTGTTTACAGAAGGTACAAACGTTTGTTGGAAGAAGACGAGGAACTGCCTCAACTTGTAGTGATTGATGGAGGGAAAGGACAACTTAGCTCAGCATTAAAAGCGCTCGAAAGACTGGACCTGAGAGGTAAAATTTCCATCATAGGAATTGCAAAGCGCCTGGAAGAAATATATTTTCCCGGTGACAGCATCCCATTGTACCTGGATAAAAAGTCTGAAACGTTAAAAATCATCCAACAGCTCAGAAATGAAGCCCACAGGTTTGGTATAACATTCCATCGTCAAAAGAGAAGTAAAAGCGCTATAGATACTGAATTACAAAATATAAAAGGTATTGGTGAAAAAACAGCTCTGGAACTGCTCAAAGAATTCAGATCTGTTAAACGTATAAAAGAGGCCAGTAAAGATCAAATCAGCAAAGTAGTTGGAGAAAGCAGAGCCGAACTTATTTCTAATTATTTTTCAGAAAATGAAGACTAGGTTACTCATCATATGTTTTTTTCTAGGTCTTATGCTTATACAAGGCCAGGATATCAATAAAAGACCAAAAGTAGGCCTGGTACTGAGCGGTGGTGGTGCTAAAGGTCTGGCCCACATAGGAGCATTAAAGGTTATTGAGGAAAGCGGTGTGAAAATTGACTATATCGCCGGAACAAGTATGGGTGCTATCATTGGTGGTTTATATGCTTCCGGATATACTGCAGGACAGCTGGACTCTATTTTTAACCAAACCAATTTTTCAAAACTCATTCAGGATGAATTACCGCGGGCAGCAAAAACATTCAGAGAGCGTAAAGAGGCCGAAAAATATACGTTCTCTTTTCCTTTCGACAACTTTATTTTTAGTTTGCCCCGAGGAATATCAAAGGGACAGAACATTTACAATCTTTTGGCCCAGTTAACACAACATGTTGAAGAAGAAGATTTCAAAAAACTTAAAATTCCTTTTTTTTGTATAGCGACAAATATAGAAACTGGAGAACAGGTCATTTTAGACAAGGGTGACTTAGCCCAGGCTATGTCAGCCAGTGGAGCAATTCCAACCCTGTTCAGACCTGTTGAAATTGACGGTAGACTTTTGACGGATGGTGGTGTAGTAAATAATTATCCTATAGAAAATTTAAAGCTAAAAGAACTGGATTACATCATCGGCGTAGACGTTCAGGACAGTTTGTTTTCAAGGCAAAAACTTAAAAGTGGTTTAGACATTATGACCCAGGTAAACAATTTCAGAACTATAAAAGCGATGAAAGATAAAAGGGATAAAACCGATATTTACATCAGACCTGATATTGAAAACTTCACGGTACTTTCATTCGAAGAAGGTAAAACTATCATCAAAAATGGGGAGATCGCAGCACTAAAGCAAATCAAAGACCTGAAACAACTTGCCAAACTTCAGAATAATGAAAGCGCACCCAAACCCATCAACATTGCAGATTCTATCTATATCCACCGAATAGAAATACAAGGCAATAAAACCTATCCCAGAAATTACATTAGAGGAAAATTAAAAATTGAAGAAGACCAAAAAATTTCATACAAAGAACTTAACAATGGGCTAAATAACCTTTCTGCTACGGGAAATTTCAATCGCGTGACTTATCAATTAAAGGAAAAGGATAATTACAGAAATCTGGTTCTCAATGTTGATGAAAGCAAAAATAAAACTTCAATAAAACTGGCTGCACACTATGATGACCTATATAAAAGCGGACTGCTGATTAATCTATCTCATAAAAGTCTTTTCTTAACGAATGATGACATCAGCTTTGATCTGGTTCTTGGTGACAACATACGCTACTATTTTGACTATTACATCGATAAAGGAAAGTATTGGAGTATAGGACTCAGATCGAGATTCAATCATATAGAAGATAATGTTGATTTTGATTTTGTCCAGGAAAATGTAAACATAGGTGATTTTAATGTCAACCAAATCAGTTTGGATGTGGATGATTTTACAAATCAAATTTATGTTGAGACGAATATCTTTAAAGATTTTAGATTCGGACTTGGCTTAGAGCTTAAAAATCTGGAAGCCTCTACCCGAACGATAGGTGAAGTTTCTGATGAGGAAAATCAAGAGACTGTAATAGAACAATTCAATCTTGTAAGTAGTTTTGGCTATCTGGACTTTGACAGCCTGGATGATAAATTTTTCCCTACCAAAGGTATATTTTTTAAGGGGCAATTCAATTTATACCTACATGATTTTAATAAGCCTGGCAGAGAACAATTTTCAATTGCAAAGGGTCATCTGGGATATGTTATCAGCCCGTTTAAAAAGGTATCTGCCAGAATATCGTCAGAATTGGGTTTTAGGATTGGAGAAGATGGTGTAAGCGGTCTCAACTTTTTCCTTGGTGGTTTTGGCTTTAATGCTATAAATAATTTCAAGCCATTTTATGGATATGATTTTTTTAGCCTTTCAGCAGATAGTTACATTAAAGGGCTGATCGAACTTGATTTTAATTTTTACAAAAAAAATCATTTTGTGATCAGCGCAAATTATGCTAATATAGATGATGATATATTAACTACCGGCGAATGGTTTACTTTACCTGACTTTAGCGGATACGCTTTAGGGTATGGCCTTGATACGATATTTGGTCCGGTGGAAGTAAAGTATACATTCTCTCCGGAGCTATCGGACAGCTATTGGTATTTCAGCCTCGGACACAGGTTTTGATATGAACGTGTTTCAGTCTGTTTTTATCCAAGCCTGATATTTTAAAGTAAGCATTGGCACCCTTCAATTATAGGTTCTCTGTTCCTTTCACGACAATGATATGCTCATAAATTTTATGTGTAAAACATAAGGTCGAGAATTATCCCTGTTAACAAATTGTTTATCAAATTTACTTGAAAAGTACCTTTTTTAATACGATATTTGAACAAAACATAATTACTATGCCCTTTTATCACAAACTTGGCAAAATACCAACAAAACGCCACACCATTTTCAAAAAACCTGATGGTGGATTGTATTATGAGCAACTGTTTGGCACTATAGGCTTTGACGGAATGTCTACCAATTCTTATCACATTCACAGACCTACTCAGGTTAAGGAAATAAGAGCTCAATATTCTGTTGCACCTAAAATTGCCGTAAAAAACAATCTTGAATCTCTTCGTCTTAAAGGTTTTGATATTCAACCAGAAGCAGACTTTTTAGACAGCAGAAAAATAATCATGCATAACAGCGATGTCAACATTACTCTTGCAGCACCAGAAGATTCAACAAAAGATTATTTTTATAAGAATGCCGATGCGGATGAATTACTTTTCATCCATAAAGGCAGTGGAAAATTAAGAACGCATTTAGGCAATCTGGATTTTAAATACGGTGATTATTTACTCATACCAAGAGGAATGATTTATAAGATTGATTTTGACAGTACAGAAAACAGATTGTTTATCGTTGAATCTGCCAGACCTATTTACACACCGAAACGCTACCGTAATTATTTTGGGCAGCTCTTGGAGCATTCACCCTTCTGTGAAAGAGACCTAAGGGCTCCACAGGAACTTGAAAATTATGATGAAAAGGGCGAATTTGTGATAAAGGTTCGAAAGCAGAATGACATATTTGAAATGGTTTATGCCACTCATCCTTTTGATGTCGTGGGCTATGATGGCTACAATTTCCCATATGCGTTTTCCATTCACGATTTCGAACCCATCACGGGAAGAATACATCAGCCACCACCGGTTCATCAGACTTTTGAAACAGATGCTTTTGTGGTCTGTTCTTTCTGTCCTAGATTATACGATTATCACCCGGAAAGTATTCCTGCGCCTTATAACCATTCCAATATAGACAGTGATGAAGTATTGTATTATGTCGATGGAGACTTTATGAGCAGAAATGATATTGGTCCCGGGCATATTTCTCTTCATCCGGCAGGCATACCGCATGGTCCGCATCCCGGTGCCGCAGAACGCAGCATAGGAAAGACAAAAACCGAAGAGCTTGCCGTGATGGTCGACACCTTTAAACCTCTTCAAATCACAGAAGACGGCATGAAACTATCTGATGGCACCTATTATAAATCCTGGATTGAATAGGTCTTCAATTTGAAGATTTAAAAATTCAAAACGCATAAACTTTAAAATACAAAATCATTAAGAAATTAAGAACATTAAGGAACTTTAAAAACTTTGCGAACAATGCGGTAACGTGGCGCTCTTCGCGGTTAATTACCCATAGTGATCTTATAAACTTAAAACCATATAAACTCATAAACTAAAAAAATGAAAACCGATACAACCAGTTTGAACTTACCCATAGAAAATCCTGAAGCAGAGGACTTCTTACCTATCTTGGGAACCGATTTTGTAGAATTATATGTAGGCAATGCAAAGCAGGCGGCTTATTATTATCAAACAGCCTGGGGCTTTAAGCCTATTGCGTATGCGGGATTGGAAACCGGAAAGAAAAATACGGTATCATACGTACTGCAGCAAGACAAAATAAGACTTGTACTTACGAGTCCACTGGAACCGGGTGGAGATATCAATGAACACATTAATAAGCACGGCGATGGTGTAAAATATATTGCACTTTGGGTAGATGATGCCACAAAAAGCTATAAGGAGACCACAAAAAGAGGTGCAAAGTCCTATTGCGAACCCTATACAATTGAGGACAGTAACGGCAAGGCTGTTATTTCAGGTATTCATACCTATGGTGAAACCGTTCACCTTTTTGTAGAACGCAAAGATTATCATGGTCCTTTTCTGCCCGGATATAAGGTATGGGACAAGCCTTACAATACAAAGTCCACAGGTATCAAATACATTGATCATATGGTAGGCAATGTGGGATGGAACGAAATGAACAAGTGGTGTGAATTCTATGCGAATGTTATGGGCTTTGCACAGCTCGTATCCTTTGATGACAAAGATATTTCTACAGAATATACAGCATTAATGAGTAAAGTGATGAGTAATGGTAACGGACGTATCAAATTTCCCATCAATGAACCGGCACACGGGAAGAAAAAATCTCAAATTGAAGAGTACATCGACTTCTACAACGGCGCTGGTGTACAACATATAGCGGTGGCTACAGATAATATCATTGAAACCGTAACTGATCTTAGAGACCGAGGTGTAGAGTTTTTGTATGTACCTGAAACCTATTACGAAACAGTACTAGATCGGGTTGGAGAAATAGATGAAGACCTCGCGCCACTGAAAGATCTTGGCATATTAATCGATCGGGATGATGAAGGCTATTTATTACAGATCTTTACGAAGCCTGTTTTAGACAGACCGACCATGTTTTTTGAAATTATTCAGCGAAAAGGTGCAAAATCCTTTGGTAAAGGTAACTTTAAAGCATTATTTGAAGCCATAGAACGTGAGCAGGATTTGAGAGGAACGCTATAATTAATGTGAGAATTTGAAAATTTGAAAATCTAACAATAAAACTTTGCGAACATTGTGGAAACATAGCGCCCTTTGCGGTTAAAAAAATATAAACTCATAACCTTATAAACCCATAAACCTATAAACTCATTAAAATGAAAAATCTGGATAACAAATCCTGGGAAAAAGCCCAGAAAGCAGACAAAGACAGTGTGATTCTAGACGTAAGAACTCCTGACGAATACGAAGAAAAACACATACCTAATTCGAAACTCATTAATGTTCAGGATGCTCAAAACTTCGTATCTGAAGTTGAAAAGCTTGATAAGTCAAAAGCCTATTATGTTTATTGTAAGGCAGGAGGTCGAAGTATGATGGCCTGCAATATCATGGAGCAATTGGGTTTTTCTGATGTCTCAAACCTGGAAGGTGGAATTACAGACTGGCATGGCGAAGTAACTAACTAGGGACATATAAATAATCTTTAGCTCAAACGACAATTATTCTTTAAACAATTGTATTTTTACCAGGAAAGTTAGTGACTGTAAAGACATGACCATGATACTGTGTAGCTACTTAATAATTCAAAATAGATGAAATACCTAAAGATTACATTATTACTTCTGCTAATAGGCATTATTGGATGCTCAAGCGAACCTAAGTACGACAATATTACCTTGATCGAGCCTGATGAAATGTTGGAATTGATGCAAACTGAAGATGTACAGTTAGTAGATGTCAGGACCTTAAAAGAATTTAATGAGCATTACATTAAAGATGCAGAAAATATTGTTTTTGATGACAATTTTGATCAAAAACTTGAAGGTCTTAAAAAGGACAAGCCTATAATTGTCTATTGCAGAAGTGGTCGACGCAGCGCCAGATGTGCAGAAATTTTGGCTCAAAAAGGTTTTAAAAAAATCTACGATCTTAAAGGTGGTATAACCCAGTGGATGAAAGAAGGGCTGTCAGTCGAATAAAATAGATTCCATATTTATTATTATTTGCAGGCTTTATCTAAAATGTCTCAAAGAAAATCGTTTTTAATCATAGTATTGTTTTAAAAAACTTGCTATTTTTAAACAAACAATTTTCTCATGCTCATCAAAGTCTATGGCAGTGCTGTTTTTGGTGTGGAAGCTACGAATATCACTGTCGAAGTTAATGTAGATACCGGTATTGGGTATCACCTGGTTGGTTTGCCGGACAGCGCTATTAAAGAAAGCAGTTATCGTATTCAGGCGGCTCTTAAAAACATTGGTCTTAAATTCCCTGGCAAAAAGATAACTATAAACATGGCGCCGGCCGATCTGCGTAAGGAAGGCTCGGCCTATGATCTCACTTTGGCTCTGGGCATTCTGGTCGCCTCTTCTCAAATCAAAGCTGAGCATATCGACCAATATATCATTATGGGCGAAATGTCTCTTGATGGCAGCTTACAACCTATAAAAGGAGCCTTACCTATTGCGATTAAAGCGAGAGAAGATGGTTTTAAAGGTTTTATCTTACCCAAACAAAACGCCAAAGAGGCGGCAATCGTCGATGGACTCGAAGTCTATGGCGTAGAAAACATTACCGAAGTCATCGACTTTTTCAATGAAGATAAACCGCTTGAACAAACCATCATCAATACCAGAGAGGAATTCTATAAAAATCTGGAACACCCCAAATTTGATTTTGCAGAGGTCAAAGGTCAGGAATCCATTAAACGCTGTATGGAAATCGCTGCTGCAGGAGGACACAATATCATCATGATTGGTCCACCAGGGTCTGGTAAAACCATGCTGGCTAAACGTCTACCAAGCATTTTGCCACCAATGACCCTACATGAAGCTTTGGAAACCACCAAAATTCATTCAGTGGTCGGTGGTGTGAAAGAACATACCGGATTGATGGCCAACAGACCGTTCAGAAGTCCGCATCACACCATTAGCGATGTCGCCTTGGTAGGTGGTGGCGCCTATCCGCAACCCGGAGAAATCTCCTTATCTCACAATGGAGTATTATTTTTAGATGAATTACCTGAGTTTAAACGAAGCGTTCTGGAAGTGATGCGCCAACCCCTTGAAGATCGGGAAGTCACCATTTCCCGAGCTAAATTCACGGTGACTTATCCTTCAAGTTTTATGCTGGTCGCAAGTATGAACCCGAGTCCAGGCGGTTATTTCAACGATCCTGATGCGCCGGTCACCTCATCACCGGCAGAAATGCAACGCTATCTTAGCAAGATCAGCGGTCCTCTACTCGACCGGATTGACATTCATATAGAAGTGACGCCGGTGCCGTTTGACAAACTCAGCGATGAACGTAAAGGCGAATCCAGCGCTCAAATAAGAGAGCGGGTCACCAAAGCCCGTGAACTTCAATCCAAACGTTTTGAGGCCATAAATTATATTCATTACAACGCCCAAATGGATGTGAAGCAAATCCGAAAGTTTTGCGCTTTGGATGAAAGCTCTAAAACACTACTTAAAACGGCCATGGAAAAACTGAATCTTTCTGCACGTGCTTATGACAGAATCCTTAAAGTTTCTCGAACAATTGCCGATCTGGCCGGAGCAGAACACATTACAGGAGAGCATATCAGTGAAGCGATTCAATACCGTAGTCTCGATCGGGATGGATGGTTGGGCTAGTTAGCTTTTAGCTTTTAGCTGTTAGCCATTAGCTGTTAGTTGTTGGCTGCTGAAATTCTCAAAATGAAGATCATCTTTACTGATATTATTCATATCTCCCTTCGCGCATTCATAGCGCACTTTGCGGTTAAATCAGCTTTATAACCAGTAGTAATTTCAAATTTTGACTTCTGTATTCATAGGTCGTTGATCTGCAATTTTTACTTAAATTAAGCTCTTGGCATTTAAGAGTACAGTTGGCAGAGGGTAGTTTAGTTTTTAGCTTTTAGTCTTTAGCTATTAGTTATTGATAGAATCAAAATGATGTTACTCTTATAAATGTTCTGTTTAGCGAACTTTGAGTCTTCATGGCGATCTTTTCCTTTAAAACATTTTGATGAAAACTGTTTAATTTTCAATTCGAGAATTATAAGCAGCACAAAGAGAAATTAGTTCCTGAATGGCCGCGGGCAATATTTCAATTGATATACTTTTTGAAAACGGAAAATCTTCTCCATTTTAGATAATCTTGTATTTACCTTCCGATAGTTTTAACAGCGAAGTATCTTTTAACCTTTATATTAAGAAAAACCTTTAACATGAAATCAAATACAATTACAATTAAAAAAATTACTTATCTAAATCACAATGTTGTTCAACTTGAAACGACAAAACCGGATAATTACGAATTTGTATCAGGTCAGGCGACTGAAGTTTCTGTCCTAAAAAGTGGTTGGGAGGACAAAAAGAGACCTTTTACATTTACAAGCCTGCCAACTGAAGAAAATCTGGAATTTACGATAAAAGTATATGATTCACACGATGGTGTTACAGAACAAATAGGAAAATTAGAAAAAGGTGACCAATTGTTGATTGGCGAACCATTTGGTGCAATTAGATACCGGGGAAGCGGTACATTTCTTGCCGGTGGTGCCGGAGTTACACCTTTTATTCCAATATTAAAACAACTGGAATCAGAAAACAAAGCTTTTGGACATACTTTGATTTTTGCAAACAAAAAAGAAAAAGATATCTTTCTTAATAACAAATTTAATGAGATTCTGGGTGATGACTTTATCAATATTTTATCTGAAGAGGAAACCGATGGTCATCATCACGGCCATATTAATGCAAAATTCATTCAAGAGCATACAGATTTACTCAAACAATTTTTTTATGTCTGCGGACCGCCAAAAATGATTGAACATGTCATTACCGAACTAAAATCAATTGGCGTAGAAGAAGAGCTAATTATAACTGAAGATTTTGAGGATTAACCGCCTACGGGTTAATCATCCTGATATTTCTTGTATCTGGCTGATAAAGGATGTTTGGACACTGGATTCAAAGATTCAATATTGGTAATAAATACGTGATTGTTTTTTAGTTTTTGGATTCTTGCGTAATCTTCCAGATGTTCCATCACGGTGTGATCAACATAGTTGACTCCTGAGAAATCCAATATGAGTTCATCATAATGGTCAATTTTATTATCCATTTTATTCTTTAAAGATAGATAGTTTGAAAAAAACTGGAAGCCTTCCAGATAGATGGTTTTCGTATTATCTTGAATCTCTACTTTATACTTTGACCTAAATAATTCTTTTAATTTCACACCCTTAAACAGCAAAACCACATATTTGAATGCAATACCAATGGCTATACCCACAATTAAATCTGTGGCTAATACTGCGATGATAGTAACAATAAAAATTTCGAGCTCCATCAAACCGATTTGGTACATTTTCTTGAATTCTTTTGGTGAAGCCAGACGGAAGCCTGTAAAAACGAGCATGGCTGAAAGTGTCGCAATTGGTATCATTTCAATTATAAAAGCTCCAACTAACAGATAGATCAGAAGAAATGTACCGTGAAAGAAATTAGACCATTGGGTTTTGGCCCCATTGCTGATATTGGCTGAAGACCTTACGATTTCTGAGATCATGGGCAGCCCACCAATTGCGGACGCCAGCGAGGAGCCGGTCCCCATGGCGATGAGGTCCTTATTCAGATTTGAAGTCCGTTTGAACGGGTCCAGACTGTCAATGGCCTTTGCACTTAACAAGGTTTCTATTGCAGAAACCAAAGCAAAACCAGTAACAGCAATCCAAAATGCAGACTCGCCTACCTTTGAAAATGAAGGTAATTGAAAACCATCTTCTCCAAACAAATCTTTTGGCATTTCTACCATATTTAATCTATCAGCTCCAATCGTTGCAGCCATAGGAATAGTAAAAATCAGAACCCACATTGGCGCTGGTATGGCTTTGATGATTTTACTTTTAAGGTATGGATGTATAATTAAAATAACCAAAGTGACCAGAGATATTGAAAGTGCGTAGTAATTTGAATCGGATATCAGAGCGTTTGGGACTTTCAGAGCTACTTCCAGAATTTCACCTTTTGGAGAAGTTGCACCAATGGCTGGAAAAATCTGCTTAATGATGATAATGATGCCTATTGAAGCCAACATGCCATGTACAGCAGCTAACGGAAAAAAGTCCCCAATTTTACCGGCTTTCAAGAATCCGAATAAGGTCATGATCAATCCACCTATCAAAATAGCTCCAAGGGCATGGGGATAACCTCCATAACCTGTTGCCGCACCGGCACCACCCATAGCTTCAGCTGCACCCAAGGTAATGACAATCAAACCTGCGGCAGGTCCACTAATAGTAACAAAAGTTCCCGAAATTCTTGAACAAACTATTCCACCGATTATGGCTGTAATTAAGCCGGCTAAGGGCGGTACCCCAGAAGCTATGGCAATTCCTAGACATAGTGGTAAAGCGATTAAAGACACACTAAAACCGGCAATAAGATCCTGTTTAAAATTTTCTTTTAAGCCAGCAAAGCCTTTTTTTGGATTTTTATTTTGATTTATCTCTTGGTCAGTTTCCATATTATGTTGCTGAATGCGAATATGCGGTTTTTTGAAAAATTATGAAAAGAAAATCTTTCAAACCACAAAGGAAGTGATTGAAGTTATTAAAATTTATGACCTAAAGCAAAAAAGGTATAAATAGGCACTTTACAGCGCTATTGAAACAATTTAGCTAAATTGCTTCAGTACATTCAAGGTATTTTGCTAAATTGCTTCAATTGTTGTATTTTTGAAAATATAATTTTATGCTATGCAACATATTACAAGACATATACTAGTAAGAATTAAAGAAAGAATAAGGCCTAACAAAGTTATTATTCTATTTGGAGCCAGGAGAGTAGGAAAAACGGAATTACTAAATGAAATTATTAGTGATTTAGATCAGTCTAAAGTTTTACTAATGAATGGTGAAGACCAATTCACCATAAATTTACTTTCTAAAAGGAGTATTTCTCATTATAAACAGCTTACACAATCCAAAGATTTTTTGATCATAGATGAAGCCCAACATATCCCCGAAATAGGACAGGTTCTAAAACTGATGGTAGATGAAATAAAAGGGCTTCATATTATAGTAACAGGATCATCAGTATTTGATTTATCTAACAAACTAGGTGAGCCATTGGTAGGAAGACAAATACAGTTTCAATTATTTCCCTTAGCCCAAATGGAATTTAATAACTATGAAAATATCATAGAAACTCATGCTTTACTTGAAAATCGCTTAATTTATGGCGGCTATCCTGAACTTATTCATTTAGAAACAAAAGAAGAAAAACAAGAATACTTAGAGGGCCTTGTTAATGCTTACTTACTCAAAGATATTTTAGCTTTTAACGGTATAAAAAAAGCAGATAAGCTCATAGATTTACTTAGACTTGTGGCTATGCAAATTGGTAGTGAAGTTAGCCTAGAGGAATTGGCTTCAAATTTAAAAGGTATTTCAAGAAATACTGTAGAAATCTATTTGGATCTTTTAGAAAAGGTCTTCGTAATTTACAAAGTAGGAGGATTTAGCAGAAACCTTAGAAAAGAAATAGTTAAAACTTCCAGATATTATTTTTTCGATAATGGAATAAGAAATGCCATCATTAAAAATTTTAATCCATTAAATTACAGGATAGATATTGGCCAAATTTGGGAAAATTACCTTATGAGTGAGAGATTAAAAAGAAATCACTACAAAAATTACAGAGTAAATAAATATTTTTGGCGTACTTACGATCAACAAGAAATAGATTTAGTTGAAGAAATTGATGGAAAGCTATCTGGATTTGAATTTAAATGGAACCCTAAAAAATTATCAAAACCTCCTAAAGCATGGACTAAACATTATCCTGATGCAGATTTTGAAATTATTAATAATGAAAATTTTATAGCATTTGTATCTTGATAAATATTTTTAATGAAGCAATTTAGCTTAATTGCTTCAGTACACTCAAGGTATTTTGCTAAATTGCTTCAATTGGTATAGAATCTATATAATCACTAACTTTATGGTTTAAAGCATGAGTATGAAAAAAATTTACCTTTTAAGTTTCATTTTATGTCTTATGGCCTGTCAAGATCAACAGAGTACAAAGAATCAAATGAATTTAAAACCGGAACATGTTGATATGGATAAAGACCAGGCCTCAAAACTTGTGGAGCTCCCATTAAAATGTGCAACTCAGGAATATCCGAACAAACTCAATCAGGTTTTGGATGATTCTACAGATCTAAAGCAGCCCAAAGAATTGCATCCTGCCTTTTATGGGTGTTTTGACTGGCATTCTGCGGTACACGGGCATTGGTCTATGGTAGAAATACTTAAACTTTATCCTGATATCAAACAGGCGGATAGTATAAAAAAAGTACTTCGACAGCACTTAAGCAAAGAGAATATTGCCAGAGAAGTAGAATATTTTAAAGATGAAACCAACAAAGGTTTCGAGCGTATGTACGGCTGGGCATGGTTATTCAAACTCAGTCAGGCGCTTTATGAATGGGATGACCCGAATGGGAAAGTATTGCACGCCAACCTGCAGCCGCTTGTCAATATCCTAAAAGGTAAATTTGAAGCTTTTGTCCCCAAACTGATCTATCCAATTCGGGTTGGTGAACATACCAATACAGCTTTTGCTCTAAACATGATGCATGAT
>CAJXVZ010000003.1 GCA_913062845.1 uncultured Psychroflexus sp. | reverse complement strand
GTTAAATGGATTATTGGGTGGATTTAGAAAATTACTCAATACATTCCCGTTAAGTTTTAAAGCTTCACCAAAAAACAGGTTTGGACTACCGTTATATACCCCAATGCCTAGTTTAGAATCCCCTGAATTGTTTTTTAAAAAATTCGTTATGATAAGGTCTTCACTGCTATTATCTATATTTGATGAAAAAAATAATGAAGATAAACCACCATATATACTCACTTGATTATCCGGTAAAGTATCATCTTCATATACAATAACAATAGACCATCCAGCGTAATTTATACCATTAGTGCAATAGCCACCAATTATCTGATTTAAATCAAATTCATCTACAAAATATAAACCGTTTCCAGTATTTTGTAAAAGGCTCGTTACATTTGCAAAAGCTCCGAAGAAGAAAAAGAAATTAGTTTGTTCAGGATCAACAACTAGGGTTTCCTCAGGAAAAATAGTTGTGCTATTCAATGTGATATTTGGTTGCAAAGTGCCATTACCTATACCTGACCAAAAGAAGTAAGCACCAACAATATTTTGATTTGATTCAAGATTTAAAGTTGCATTAGAAAATGTTGATAAGGTACATGGTGGATTTGAAGGGTCCAAATTATCTGCTAGATTAAATGTATTGCCAATAACTGTAAAGTCATATCGGCCATTAAATTGAGCCTTTAATTCTAAGGGTATTGTAGAAGGGATTTGAGCGTTACTTATGCTACAACAGACTAAAATTGCAAAAATTTTAAAAAACAACTTCATATTGTAAAAATAATGTAAGCAAGGTGTTAATTTTAAAGCGTATAGTTAAATAAAGGTTAAGAAAAAATCAGTTCTTCGAAGTCTGTGACTTCGAAGCTATACAATCACGAAAATAGGCTAAAGCAAGATAGTAGTTTGTAACTACTACTAAAATCAGTTATTTTAACAAACAAAGTGATTTGTTTATATTGTCATTATGTTTAGTAATGAAGGTTATAAAATTCGAGATCAAAGTAAACCACACTATGTTACCTTTACAATAGTTGATTGGATAGATGTATTTACAAGAAAACGCTATAAAGATATTGTTTTAGAAAGTTTTGCATACTGCCAAAACAAAAAGGGAATGGTGATCATGGGTTATGTTATTATGTCAAATCACATTCATGCCATTATACAAAGCAGAAATGAAGATTTATC
Source organism: uncultured Psychroflexus sp. (assembly GCA_913062845.1). Classification (GTDB taxonomy): domain Bacteria; phylum Bacteroidota; class Bacteroidia; order Flavobacteriales; family Flavobacteriaceae; genus Psychroflexus. The sequence goes on along the minus strand of CAJXVZ010000003.1, from coordinate 92,916 downwards.
AGGTCTATTAAGGGATTTTAAAAAGCATACGGCCAAACAAATAATTACTTCTATTAAAAATGAACCCGAAAGTAGGCGAGAATGGATGATTAAACTTTTTACAAAGGCCGCTTCCCAGCACAGTAGAAACACAAACTACCAATTCTGGAAGTATGGCAATCATCCTGAAGAAATCTATTCTGAAAAATTTCTTTGGACGAAGTTAGATTATATACATTTAAATCCAGTAAGGGCAGGATTGGTCAACAAAGCATCTGAATATTTATATTCTAGTGCTTCTAATTATGTCAACGGCGATGGCTTATTGTGTATTAACCTTGCAGATAATCCTGTAATAGATGTCTTGAAACAGCGTACATTTTGGAAAAGTATTTCATGGTAGCTAAAGATATAAATTTACATTATTAAAGGACGGTGGTGCGAAGTTATAAACTTCGCACAGCAAGGTCAACAAAGCATCTGAATATTTATATTCAATTGCTTTTAATTATGTCAACGGGATGGTTTACTGTGCATTAATCGTGTAGAGAATCCTATGATAGATGTCTTGAAGCAGCGTACATTTTGGAAAAGTATTTCATGGCAGCTCAAGACATAAAACTACCTTATGAAAGGAAGGTGGTGCGAAGTTATAAACTTCGCACAGCGAGCTACTGCTCTTCGAAGTCTGTGACTTCGAAGCTATACAATCAAAAAAATAGTCTAAAGCAAGATAGTAGTTTGTAACTACTTATCAAATCCGTTATTTTAAAAAGCAAAGTGATTTGTTTATATTGATTTTTAAACCTTGAATTTAACGTAAAAAATAGTGACGCTGGATTAGTTTTTTTACACTAAATGGAATTACCAAAATCTTAAGGCTTATTTCCTAAAAAGTATATAAGTTATTTCTTAGATTTGCATTGTTTAAAATTAATCTAAATAAAAATGAAGAGCATTGCAGACTTGAAACGTGGTCAGAAAGCCACTATCGTCGATATTTCTGCAGAGACCATTCCCCTGAAACTCCTTGAAATGGGGTGTCTGCCCGGCAATGAAGTAGAAGTGATTAAAATGGCGCAAATAAAAGATCCGCTTTACCTTAACATTAACGATACGCATCTTGCCATTAGAAAAGAAACCGCCAAAGCTGTGCTCGTTAAAATTTTGGAAGACTAAATGAGACAAATCAATGTAGCGCTGGTCGGCAATCCAAATACAGGTAAAACATCCGTGTTTAATGCCCTTACGGGTCTAAACCAAAAAGTAGGAAACTACCCCGGCATCACAGTTGAAAAAAAAGAAGGTGTAGCCAAAATATCCAGAACACTTAAAGCCCATATATTAGATTTACCGGGAACTTACAGTCTTAACGCTTCATCTCTGGATGAAAATGTGGTTGTAGAATTGCTCCTTAACAAAAACGATAAAGACTATCCGGATGTGGTGGTCGTAGTGAGTGACATTGAAAACTTAAAGCGTAATTTACTCGTTTTTACTCAGCTCAAAGATCTTGGCTTGCCTTGTGTTTTGGTTATCAATATGGCCGATCGTATGGATAGGAAAGGCATCAGTATCGATATTCCAAAGCTAGAAGAACGCCTCAAAACTAAAGTCGCCCTGGTCAGCGCCCGAAAAAACACAGGTTTTGATCAGTTAAAGGAGTTAATAGCCAACTATAAACAATTATCAACTGAGCCTTGTTGTGATGCCTCAGTGATCGACAAAAAGTATTTTCACGAACTTAAAGACACATTTCCCAACCAAAACATCTATAAACTCTGGCTGATCATTTCTCAGGATGTTAATTTTGGGAACCTCAACCGTAAAGATGTTCAGACCAAAAAGGAACAGGGTTTAAAGACCAAAACACCTTCAGAGATCAAAAGGCTGCAGCAAAAGGAGATCATAGTGCGTTATACATTCATTAATGACACACTTAAGTTGACATTGACCAAAGACATCAATGCTGCAAAAGGCTTAAGGGCTTCCTTAGACCGCATTTTAATGCATCGCGTCTGGGGTTATGTCATCTTTGCTTTTATTCTGCTCCTCATATTTCAGGTGATCTACGAATGGTCTGCCATTCCCATGGATTTTATTGATGAAAGCTTTGCAAGCCTTAGTGAATGGATGAAGTCTACGTTGCCAAACGGTCAGTTTACCCGACTGATTACAGAAGGTATAATACCAGGCATAGGCGGTATTGTCATTTTTATTCCGCAAATCGCATTTCTCTTTTTGTTCATAAGTATTCTGGAGGAAAGCGGTTATATGAGTCGGGTAGTGTTCCTCACCGATCGCATCATGAAAAAGTTCGGACTAAGCGGTAAAAGTATCGTGCCATTGGTTTCAGGAACGGCCTGTGCTATTCCCGCGGTGATGGCCTCCCGAAATATTGAAAACTGGAAAGAACGTCTGATCACCATTTTGGTGATTCCGTTTACAACATGTTCAGCCCGCTTACCGGTTTACCTGATCATCATTGCGCTGGTCATACCGGATGAAACATTTTTGGGCGTTTTTAATTATCAGGGATTGGTATTGTTATTACTGTATTTCTTAGGGTTTGGAATGGCGGTGTTTTCAGCATGGCTTTTACATAAGGTCATGAAAACTTCCAGAAAGACCTACTTCGTGATCGAAATGCCCAATTACAAGGTGCCGATTCCAAAAAATGTACTCATTACGGTTGTAGATAAAACCAAGTCTTTTGTATTTGGTGCAGGTAAGATTATTCTGGCCATTTCGATTGTATTGTGGGTGTTAGCCAGTTACGGTCCTAATGAAAAATTTTCTCAGGCAGAAGATTTTGTGAAGCAAGAGGTGAAAGCTGAAAATTTAGAGATTAGTCAGGAAGAACTTGATACCAAAATAGCCTCATACAAGCTAAGACATTCATTTATTGGTTATATGGGAAAAGGCATTGAACCCGTTGTACAGCCCTTAGGTTATGACTGGAAAATTGGTATCGCTGTGATCAGCTCCTTTGCAGCTCGAGAGGTGTTTGTAGGGACATTGGCCACGATTTATAGTGTCGGAAGCGAAGATGAAGATACCATCAAAAACCGTATGTCAAAAGAGGTTAACCCGGTGATAGGTGGCAAAATGTTCAATTTGGCCAGTGGTATAAGTTTGTTGTTGTTCTATGCCTTTGCCATGCAGTGTATGAGTACACTTGCTGTGGTGAAACGGGAGACCAATACCTGGAAATGGCCCATGCTACAACTTGTAGTTATGACTGGTTTTGCTTATATTGTGTCTTTGATCGCTTATCAGTTATTGAAATAATGAGAAAGATATAGAAAAATGAATATTCAGGATATACTTGTTTGGTTAACCTTTACAGGCGCGATTGCGTTTTTGATCAAAAAATTCTTTTTCAAAAAAAGAACCAAAAAAGCCTGTGGCCAAACCGATTGTGGATGCTGATTTTAGGTTCCCTGTGACCTATTTGTCCCTGTCTGTCAGCAGACAGGTCTGTGGTAAGTAAAAATTACACATTTTATAAATGACCATTTAAATTTTGAAACTACCAGCATATCTCAAACCCAAAGACAAAATCGCCATTGTTTGCACTGCCAGGGCAGTTGAAGCACATGAACTTCAACCGGCTATTGAATTACTTGAGGATTGGGGCTTAATTCCTGTTTATGGAAATACTATCGGATTAAAACACCATCAATTTGGAGGTACTGATGATGAGCGGGCAAATGACCTGCAAAGCGCTATCAATGATCCGGAAATTAATGCCATCTGGATTGCCCGAGGTGGCTACGGAACAGCCCGAATAATAGATTCAGTAGACTTCCAAGCCTTGCTGAACAACCCCAAATGGATCATAGGTTATTCTGATGTCACTGCTTTACACTTGCATTTGCAGCATTTAGGTTTATCCAGTTTACACGCCCAAATGCCATTAGACATAGACAGTAAATCACAACAAACGATAGAAAGTTTAAGGCAAAGCTTATTTGAAAAGCCTTACGAATTAAAATTTACTTCAAATTTCCATTCTGTTTCAGGTGAATGTAAAGGTGAATTGATCGGAGGAAATTTATCTGTTTTATTTTCAGTGTTACAAAGCATTCCGGTCTCAACCTTTAAAGGTAAAATTTTGGTTTTAGAAGATCTGGACGAATACCTTTACCATGTTGACCGAATGATGCTCAATCTCTATCGATCCGGGCTACTTCATCAAATCAAGGGATTGATTGTAGGTGGTATGTCAGACATGAATGATAATGCTATCCCATTTGGGCAGAGCGCTTATGAAATTATCGCTGCTTATGCCGAAAAACTTAACATTCCAGTAGCTTATGATGCGCCTTTTGGGCATATATTTGATAATCTCGCTTTAACTTTAGGACGAAAAGCAAAGTTAAAAGTGAGCAACAATGAGATCAGTCTAACCTATTGATCATGGCAGAACATAATAAACTTGGTGAAGAAGGCGAAAAGTTAGCGGTAGGTTTACTGCATAAAAAAGGCTACGAAATTCTGGCAACAAACTACCGTTTTCAAAAAGCAGAGGTCGATATCATAGCTTTGAAGGATGAAACACTGGTCGCTGTTGAAGTCAAAACGAGAAGTACACCCGACTTTGGTGATCCCAGGGAATTTTTAAAACCCGCACAAATCAAACGATTGGTTGAAGCTATTGACCATTTTATTGAGGTGAAAGGTCTGGATTATGAAGTAAGATTTGATTTTATAGGTATCATCAAAAATAAACTGGGTACAAGACTAGAGCATATTGAAGATGCGTTTTTGCATTTTTAGCTATTAGCTATTAGCTATTAGTTATTAGCCATTAGCTATTAGTCATTAGCCTTTAATTATTTGCTTTTTTTGATTTCGTAAAAAGCATATCACCTTCATAGCAATTTGAACCACTTATTCATTTTTTGGAATTTCTCTGCATTTCAGATGCCAGCCATTGTTCTTTGTAGGATTTTTGTTTTAATTCGTTAATTATATTTTGAAAGCTCTCTTCATCTTTGTCCTGACTGAGTTTGAAGGTTGCATCGAGTGAAGTAATGTCAATTTCAAATCCGGCAATGGCTTTCATGTGTTGTTCCCTGTAGTCAATGGGTAAATTTTCATAATACGTCGGAGAATCTACGTCATTGTTTTCAAATTTGAGGGTAAATCTTTTCATCATCTTTTCAAATTCGGTATGGTTCAGAAACTTTAATTTACCATGTACCTGAACGCTCATATAATTCCATGTTGACGCAGCAGATACGTGTTTGTACCAACTGGCACTGATGTAAGCATTGGGTCCGCTAAATACCGCTAAAACCTCAGGATTTTCAGCAAAAGCCTTGTAATGCGCTGTATTTTTCATGACATGTCCCTGAAGATTTTGTTGATGTTCATCAAAAATCAGAGGAACCTGTGAAGCTACAGGCCTTCCGTCTTTAGCCACTCCTGTAATGATGGCTAAAGGATTATTTTCAATAAAACTCTGGATGTCACTTTTATCCTTTTCTACATATATTTTTGGTTTGTACATGCTATAATTTTTCAATAATACCAAATGTACTATAAAATGACATATAAGAGACAGTCAATTGGATTGGGCTGATTTATACAAAAAAATAATCCCAGCCTAAGCAGCGTCTTGTGTTGTGCTATGACGAAGTAACCAGTTGTAGAACAGAATTGCTTTTATGATATAAAATTTATTAGCAATATTTTATCATAGCTTCAAACCCTAAATTGTTGAAGATTGTATTTTTGTATTTTAAACAAAAAACCTATGAGTCATTTTCATACATTAACCGTAAAATCCATAAAACGCCAAACTCAAAAAGCTGTACAGGTGTTTTTTGATATACCTGAAGAGCTTACTGACACCTTTAATTTTCAACCCGGGCAATATATTACTTTATCTACCAAGATTGACGGTCAGGAGGTAAGACGTTCATATTCTATCTGTACGACTCCAGAAGAAGGACTTGCAGTCGTGGTGAAAGCCATTGAAAACGGAGTCTTTTCAAACTATGTGAACGACCAGTTAAAAGCTGGAGATACTCTTGAGGTTATGCCACCGGAAGGACATTTTGTGATTGAACGTCAGGCAGAGGATTCTAATTTTTGTGCTTTTGTTGCCGGTAGCGGTATTACGCCGGTGATGTCTTTAATGACCTCAGTTTTAAAATCAAATGAGACTTCAAAATTTGTATTGGTTTATGGGAATAAATCTCCTGAACAGACCATATTTTTTGATGAAATACTGGAATTACAAAAACATTATCCTGAGCGACTATTTGTTGAACGTGTTTACAGCGAAACTCAGGAAGGCGATTCTCATTTTGGACGTATAGAAAAGCCTACAGTCAACTATGTTTTAAAGAATAAATACAATTCTATCGACTTTCAGGAGTATTTACTTTGCGGTCCTGAACCCATGATTGAATTGGTTAAAGATGTGTTGGTCGACAATGCAGTAGCCGAAGAGAGCATAAAATTCGAATTGTTCTATTCAGAACAAGATGATAAGGACATTTCAAATACAGATGGTAAAACCAATTTGAAGGTCATTGTTGACGAAGAGGAACATGAATTGATTATGAATCAGGACAATGTGATTTTGAATGCAGTTTTAGATCAGGATATAGATGTACCTTACTCTTGTCAGGGCGGAATATGTAGTTCTTGTATCGCCAAAATAAAGGAAGGCAAAGCAGAAATGAGAAAAAACCAGATCTTAACCGATGAAGAAGTAGCGCAAGGTCTCATTTTAACTTGTCAGGCACAACCTCAAACGCCGGAGGTAGTGGTAGATTATGATGACATATAAAACAAGAAGCCGTCTCAAAATCTTAATGGCTAGTCATTATGAATTCATTTCAGATTCTTAGTTCGTTTATTTCTTATTCGTTGCAGAATCTGAAACCCTCGATGCTTCGGGACAGACAGATTATCAAGATTAAACTTTTGAGATCGCTTCTGTTTTTGTGAACTGAATATTTAGTGCGTTTCTGCCTCTACATCAAAAATTCTTTGAAGCCAGTCAATGCCGTCTTGCGTAGATCCGTTGGCGTGTCTTAAGTGGCTGGCGAATTGTCGGGTGATCTTGTGAACTAATCTCTCCTGAATAATCTTCGCCTGTTCCTCGTCGAAATTTTTGATCTGTTTAGACTGATAGTCTATTTCATCAGCGGCAAAACCGTGAAGCTTATCTTTTATAGCGCGTATGGTTGGTGCAAATTTTCTGGTGTGTAACCATTCATAAAATTCAGCTTTGTGCTCCTCAATGATCTCTTTCACTTTTGGAATACATTGTTTTCGGCGCTCTAATGTTTCATCAGTCATCTGGGATAAACGATCCAGATGCAACAGATTAACATTGTGTAATTCTGAAACATCGTCAGCCACGTTTTGTGGAATGGACAAGTCTAAAATCAATAATTCTTTTTTAGGGTGAATCATTTCCTTAAGGATTGTAGGTTGTTGAGCACCTGTCGCCACGATCAACACATCACTTTTTCTGATCTCCACCTGAAGTTCAGAAAAATCTTTTACTGTTAAATTGAACTTTCCGGCAACTTCCTCAGCTTTTGTCTTGGTTCGGTTAATTAAAGTGATGTTCTTGTTTTTGGTATGCTTTACCAAATTTTCGCATGTATTACGGCCGATTTTACCGGTACCGAATAATAAAATATTTTTAGATGAAACCTGGTCTACAGTATCCAATATATATTGTACGGATGCAAATGAAACGGAAGTAATGCCTGAAGAAATTTGTGTTTTGTTCTTGATCTTACGACTGGTTTGTACAAGGGAGTTTACCAATCTTTCAGAAAAAGCGTTGCTCATCTTCATTTTCTTGGACAAATTGAAAGCTGCCTTAATCTGACTGATGATTTCAAAATCTCCTAAAATTTGACTTTGCAGGCCTGCAGCAACACTAAAAACATGCTGAAGGGCAAGTTCATCTTTAAATTGATACCCAACTTTTTCGAATGTTGATATGTCACCCTTAGTGTGCTGACAAATCAAATCAATCAAATCTTTTGTTGAATTCGCAAACCCGTATACTTCAGTCCTGTTACAGGTAGAAACAACCATAAGTCCTTCAAGCCCTTTGGAACGGGCATCTTCTAACAAACTTATCTTTTGGTTGTGATTCAAACTGAATAGTCCTCTGGTCTTTGCATCAGCCTTTTCATAACTCAATCCTATGACACAAAAGTGCGGATATTTGGATACATTGTATTCTAACATCAAATTCATTTATTGGCTGACAAAAATAAAATATAAGTGTATTTAAAAATAACGCAAAAAGTTCTATTTTTATCGAATGATGTGTTTTTGAGTAAAAACTGATATTTGTCAACTCTATATAGCACTTTTGTAGCTATAAGTTTGGCTTGAAGCGCATTTGTTTAGATTCATTCTAAATAAAAACAACCTTAACTAAGTATAATGATATCAAAAAATAACGCTATAAGTTCAGAAAATGTTTTTGAAGTAGAACCTAATATCATTCTGCTCCGTCTACAAAATACTTCCGACGAGGCACTTTGTTTTAAATACCCGGTCGATGAAACTTTTATTCAATTTCATTTTTGTCTAAGAGGTGAACTCGATTTTGGCTTTAATCAGGGCAGGTATTCTTTAGCCATCAACGAGGACAAAAATCTGTTACTCTATAATCCCAATCAGGAGCTACCTATCAATTTAGAACTAAAACCACAATCTTCTGCCGTTTCAGCTTTAATTTCATTGAAAAAACTGCACGAATTGTTCAGTGCTTCAACGCATTATATTGATTTTCTAACAGAAGAAAATCGAGATAAAAAGTACTACAAAGAAAATGAAATCTCGGCTTCCATGGCAGTTGTATTGAGCCAGATCTTAAATTTTAATCTTCATCCTTCAGTAGAAAATATTTATTTAAAGGCTAAGGTTTACGAGCTGCTTGGTCTGTACTTTAACCAGCCTGAAGAAGCCAATATTGAACAATGCCCGTTTCTTGTGGATGAAGACAACGTCCGGAAAATAAAAATGGCAAAAGAGATCGTCATTCAACAAATGGCTAGTCCGCCAACCCTTCAGGAGTTAGCGGATGAAGTTGGCATAAGTCTAAAAAAACTGAAAGAAGGTTTTAAGGAAATCTATGGAGATACAGTTTATTCCTATGTGTTGAACCATAAAATGGAATACGCCAGAAAACTTTTAGAAAGAGGTAATAAAAATGTCAATGAAATTGGATTGACCATTGGTTATAGTACAGCCAGTCATTTTATAGCCGCTTTTAAGAAGAAGTACGGCACTACGCCAAAGAAATATATTCAGTCAAATTAATTTGATTATTTTTTATAGTCAATCTTCGTGACTCATATAATCCAGGGAATGACTTCATACGTTTAAAATACAAAAAGTTGAAGGCTTTAATAGATTTCCAGAACTTTATAAGATGACGTTTTTGATCAGTACTTGTAGTAATGCACAATCATTAATCAGAGTTTTGTTGAAAGAATTGATTGTCATATTATTAATGTTATAATGAGGAAATAGATCATTGGTTAGTATGAGAAAATATGATAGCCATAAATCTATTTCGTTATGAACAAGGTTACATTTACTTAAACTGAATAACGATTTAATAAAGTATCTTCTTTCAAAGTAAACAATTAGTTGATTTTTACATAATATCAATGAGAGATTTGGTTTTTAGATTTGAGGTCTAAATCCTAAATCACATAATTCATGAAACAGATTACTTTAATGGTATGTTTTCTATTGATTTCAATTTCAGCTTCGGCTCAAATTATAAGTCAATATGTCGAAACAGACTCAGGAACCTCTCCAAAAGGTTTAGAAATTTGGAACAATACCAATGCCGCTATCGATTTTTCGGTCGATAATTTATTTATCGAAAAAGGAACTAATGGTGCAACACCAGGTTTAGATTTTACAATTGATAGTGGTGTGCTTCAACCAAATGAAGTTCTTATTGTTGGAACTATAGACATGCAGCCTGCTGCTGTTGCGAACAATGTTTTGTTTTACGAAAAAAACTTTACCTATAACGGTGATGATGCTCTGGTTGTCAAGCTTGGTACAACAATCACTGATGTTTTCGGAACACCTGATACCGATCCCGGAAACTCTTGGGAGGCAAATGGTGTAGATACACGAAATCAAAACATTACCTTACTTGATGGTATTACAACAGGTGAATTGGTTGGATTTACTGACCCCAGTTTAAGATTTGAAACCGTAAGTTCTACACCATCAGACATTGCTAATGGTGGTTTAGATGGGTTCGGTGTGGCACCAGGCAATATGGCATCTACCGGATTCGAATTACAACTCTTACATTATTCAGATGTAGACGGTAACGAAGAAAGCGCACTCGATGCCGTAGATGAGTTCTCAGCCTTGGTTGATTTCTTTCAGAATGACCCAAATTATGTCAATAACACCCTTACAGTAACTTCTGGAGACTTAATTATACCTGGTCCAAGATTTTATGCTGCTGAAAATTCCGCAGTCCGCGCGCTTTCAGGCAGTAATGAGCCTGGTCATTTAGACATTGCTTTTGCCAATGCCTTTGGCGTTGATGTATCCAGTTTTGGTAACCACGAGTTCGACCAAGGTCCTGGAGAGCTTTTTGACGCTGCTTTCAGCAGTGAGTCTTCAGGTGGTGTGACTTTCCCGGGTTCGGAGTTTCCTTGGTTATCTACTAACATCGATTTTACCGCAGATGGTGATTTCTCTGGTGTTATCGGCACAGATGGAGACAATGTTTCTAACTTAAATTCTCAGGTAGCCAAATATGCTGTAGTCACCATAGACGGTGAAACCATCGGACTTGTTGGTGCTGTGGCGCCGAGTTTCCCAAACATCACCAGTATAGGTAGTTTGAGTATATCTCCGGCTCCAGGATCAAGTATTGCACAACTGGCTGCAGAAATACAGCCAAGTGTAGATGCTTTAAAATCTTCCGGTGTAAATAAAATCATTCTTTTAGCGCATATGCAGTCTATCAGTATTGAAAAGCAATTAGCTACACTTTTAGATGGTGTTGACATTATAGTTGCCGGAGGTTCTAATACCAGAATGGGAGACAGTAATGATACTTTGTTCAGCAATGCTTTGGTGACAGATACAGCTTTTGACGAAGCTTATCCGTTTCAGTCCACAGACGCTGCAGGAGATCCTGTGTTGGTTGTTAATGTTGATGGAGATTACAAATACCTCGGTCGTCTGGTTGTAGAATTTGACGCCAATGGTGTGATAGATTTAAGTTCACTTGACGATACTATCAACGGTGCCTACGCTGCCAACGTTTCTCAGGTGAATGCTTTAGGAGCAACACCAAATGCTGATGTAGTTGCTCTTAGAGATGCTGTTCAAGGCGTGATTACAGCACAATACAATAATGTTGTTGGTTTTTCAAGTGTTTACCTTGACGGACGTCGTTCTCAGGTCAGAACTCAGGAAACCAACTTAGGAAACCTTACAGCAGATGCCAACCTTTGGTATGCTAATCTTTTAAATCCTGCAGCCGATGCCGGTGTAGATATCTCACTTAAAAACGGTGGAGGTTTAAGGACTGAAATCGGTTCAGCTGTACTTCCAGCCGGTTCCAATGACCCTGATGATATTGTATTTTCTCCGCCGGCAAACAATGGTGTATCGGAAGGACATCTTAGAGCTACTCTTCGATTTGATAATGGTTTGGTAAGACTAACCATTACTGCAGACGAATTAATTTCGATTATAGAGCACGGTCTTGCCGAGGTCGCCCCAGGCGCTCAGCCTGGACGTTTCCCACAGGTTGGCGGGATGAGTTTTGTTTACGACCCCAACCAGCCCGCTGGTAGCAGATTAGTAGATTTAGTTGTAGATAAAGGTGATGCAGACCCCACAAATGATGTGATTGTCATCGATAATGGTGTCAATGTTGCCCCTGCAGGAGTTACTTTTAATATGGTAACCCTTAACTTTTTAGCTAATGGTGGAGATGGTTATCCATTTGGTACATTGAGTGCACCAAACCGTTTGAATTATTATACAGGAACTGGTTTCGGTGAAACAGTAGATTTTCCTGACGGAGATTTAGCTAACGATCCGGGTAATAATTCTTTATTCAGTTATACCGGTGGCGAGCAGGATGCTATGGCAGAATTTATGTCTACTTTTCATCCTGATAATGCATCTGCATACGATATTTCAGAAACTCCTGCTGACCAGGATACCAGAATAGTGATTGGTGCATCGGTTGCACTAGTCAACCTTCAAATTACTGAAATGTTCCCCGGACAATCCGGAGCTGATTTGACCGAAGATTGGTTTGAAATTACAAACCTTGGCAATACAGCATGGGTTTCTGGTGTCGATCCTGATTTATACTATGATGATGAATCTGCCGACGCCGGTGCAGCCGATCAGATTTTTGGTATTACAGACATTCAGCCAGGGGAACGTGTTATTGTGTTAATTGGCGATAATTCGAGCGTAATGCCATTTATGAATGTATGGAATCCGGTTGTTGACCTGTCGGGTATTGAAGTAGGATACACAGACGGTTCTGGTTTAGGCAGTGGTGGAGATGGTGTTACACTTTGGATTGGAGATCCTCTGAGCGGTGGTGCTCAAGTGGATTTTGAAACTTATCCTGACACAGCCAATAATGATGGACAATCTTACGACGTTGAACTGGCCATGTTCAGTACAGTTGGTAACGCCAGTTTTGCTGTTGAAACCTTAGCTTTAGGAGGTGATGCAGCAGATACGCCAAATATTGCATCTCCCGGAAATGTTGCACCGGTATTAGAAATTCAGGTTTCAGAGATTTTCCCAGGTCAAGATGGTACAGATTTAACTAATGACTGGTTCGAAATTTTAAACAGTGGTACAGCAACATGGACACCTGCAGACGGAGGTCTCTACTATGATGATGTATCTGCAGATCCTAATGATGCTGTTTTAATCCAGGGCTTAACCGCTTTAGCTCCTGGTCAAAGAGCTATAGTTGTTGTTGATGGCGATCAGGCAGATGCTACTACTTTTGAAAATGTTTGGAGCCCTGTAATCGACTTATCCAATGTTGAAGTCGGTTTTACCGGAGGTGCAGCCGGATTAGGCGGCGGTGGCGACTCTGTTTTCCTTTGGTTAGGCGATCCATTGGGTTCAGGCTCTGTGATAGCCAGTGCATCTTATCCAGATACTGCAGGCTTTGACGGTCAGTCTTACGATGTAGAATTATCAGCCTTTAGTGTTGTTGGTAATGCCAGCAATGCTGTAGAAACCATCGCTCTTGGTGGTGATGCTTCAGATACACCAAACATCGGTTCTCCAGGAAATACACCATTATTACAGCCTGATGTGGAATTTGAAGAGACGGTTTATTCAGTGAGTGAAAATGGAGGTAGTGTAAATATTGAGCTATCAATCAGTGAGGTGCCTGCCAATAATGTTAGTGTAGATGTTGCGCTTATGATGGGCGGATCAGCCGTTGAAGGTACTGATTTCACGTTTGCTTCAACACAAACTGTGACTTTTCCGGCAGGATCAGATGCTAATCAAATCCTAAGTATTCCAATTTTAGATAATACAAATGACAGTAGTGATGTTTTCTTTGCTTTAACTTTAGAAAACGAAAGTGGCGTAAATATAAGTGTGGTAGATATGACGTCTGTCTATATCTTAGATGATGACACAGTAGTGCCTGCCGGAGATGCAACAACGGTTGATGCAAACTTTCTGTCAAGCTATCTTGTTGACGCCAATGGAACTGCAGAGATTGGAGCACACGACCCTGTAAACGAGCTTCTTTTTGTGACCAATGGTGATGTTGTTGAAGTTTTAGATTTTAGTGATGTGAATAATATCAGTAATATCAATACTCTGCAGGAACCTGGTTTAGGTGGTGTTCAGAGTGTCGCTGTGAGCGGAAACTTAGTCGCTGTAGCTTATTCAGCAGTAACAAAAACAGATCAGGGTAGTGTTGTTTTTTATGAATTACCAAGTTTAACTAATTCAGTTGCAGTTACCGTTGGTGCCTTACCTGATATGTTAACTTTCACACCAGATGGCTCAAAAGTATTAGTAGCCAACGAAGGTGAACCAAGCGATGATTATACCATCGATCCTGAAGGAAGTGTATCCATCATTGATGTTTCAGGAGGGTTTTCAGGCATCAATCAATCTGGTGTTACAACTTTAGATTTTAATGCGTTTGATAGTGATTTAAATAATTTACTTGCAGAAGGTGTAAGAATATTTGGACCCGGTGCTTCAGTATCTCAAGACTTAGAGCCTGAATATATTGCTGTTTCTGAGGATAGCCAAACAGCTTATGTTGTATTACAGGAAAATAATGCATACGCGAGTGTTGATCTGGTAAATAATACAATTACATCAATTACTGCATTTGATTTAAAAGATCATAGTTTACCAGAAAACTCTTTGGATGTAAGTGATGAAACAGATTTTATTTTTGATGCCACCTGGCCAATCTTTGGATTGCTTATGCCTGATGGTATGGATTCTTTTAATATTGGTGGTGTAAACTATTTGATTACTGCAAACGAAGGTGATGCAAGAGATTACGATACTTATTCTGAGGAAAGAAAGTTAGACGATACAGATTATGTACTAGACCCAACGGCTTTTCCGGATGCAGATATTTTAGAATTAGAAACTAATTTAGGAGATAAGAATTTAACCAATGCTTCAGGTGATACTGATGGTGATGGTGACTTTGATGAAATACATGTTTTTGGAGGTCGTTCTTTCTCTATCTACGAAGCTGATACGGGTAATTTTGTATACGATAGTGGAAATGATTTTGAAGTGATAACCGCTGCTGATCCTGTTTATGGTGCCATTTTTAATGCCAGTAACAGTAACAACAGCTTTAAAAACAGAAGTGACAATAAAGGTCCTGAACCGGAAGCTGTTATCGTTGAAGAATTTAATGGTAACTACTACGCATTTATCTTGTTAGAGAGAATTGGCGGTGTAATGATCTATGATGTTACAAATCCAAGCGCTCCGGTATTCTTACAATATTTGAACAGTAGGGGAGCTGTTGAAGGCGATAACGAATCCGGTGATTTAGGTCCGGAAGGCGTGATCCTGATCAGAGCCAACGACAGTCCAAACGGATTACCACTTCTTGTGATTACAAATGAAGTAAGTGCAACATTAAGCATCTACACACTAAATAATCCTGTGTTAAGTACTACAGACTTTGGAACTATTGAAGGTGACCTTTCATTTAAAATTTATCCAAATCCGGTTGAAAGCATTTTAAAAACTGATACTGTTGGTAATTATGTTATTTACAATCTTAATGGCCAAAAAGTACTAAGCGCTGAAAATACTTCAGAAGTGAATGTTGAAAGCCTCTCCAGAGGAATTTATATTATACAAAACACTAATGGCGATAGCTTAAAGTTTGTTAAGCTCTGATTTAGTATTTGTTTTAGTTGAGGAAAGCCGTCAGATTCTGGCGGCTTTTTTTATCGAAGCCTATTTTACAATGTCCTTAATATCATCTGCCTTTAACTCAGATAATATTAATCGATTACATTCTAATTTAGGAAAAATGTCCATTGTTAAACAAGCAATATTACAAACTATCCTTTTTCACTTCATTACGCTCCCTTTGATCCACAGAGGCATTGGTTTTAGCTTCTTCCGCTTTAATGAGGTTGAGTTCATTTTGAGCATCATGAGCTATTTCTGGATATTGTTCAGCGTAATTTTTAATGATAGATTCCAAAATATAATTGGCCTGAAAAGCATCATCAAGCGCATAATAGTTCTTTGCCATGATAACTAATGCTTTGGTGCCATATTCCCTGAAACGTGAATAGTTTTTAGCCAATTGGTTTTGAATGACAGCGTTAGAATCTTCATAATTGCCTGCTTTGTTGAGAAAATAGGCTTTGTAATAAAGCGCTTCGGCCATGCGTTCGCCTTCGGCGACTTTTTCTACTTCAGCATAAGCAGTTTTGGCTTTAGCTTCATTATCCAGTTGAATGGCGGATCGTGCAGTAAAAATATGGGCATCACTTTTAATGTTATCGTCAATGTCATCATAAGTCAGTACAATGTCGGCATAACTAATAGCTTGTTCGTAGTTGTTAAGTTCGTAATTGGCCTTCATCAAATTGGTTTGTGCAAAGACTTTATTTTCTGTAAAACTGGCTTCCTGCTCTAAAGATGAGAGGTAAGTCACAGCTTTTTGAAAGTCTTCTTTTTCCAGATATAACTGAGATAGTTTTCTTAAAGATTCTTCCAGAAATTCAGATTTTGAGGCTTCTGCAACGAAGGTGTAATGTGGAATACTTTCGTCATAATCACCCTTATTATATTGTAATTGTGCCAGGTAAAAGTGGGATTTTAAAGCGTGTAAGCCATTTGGGAATTGATCCAGGTAAGCTTCAAAACCTTTGATTGCCGCATCGGGTTTGTTGTCTATAAATTTATTTTCAGCGGCTTCATAAGTGGTGTTGTCAATTTCAGCATCAGTCACATTTACAAAATCCAGCGTCTTCACCCAGGCAGCATAAGCTTCAGGCTCTTGCTCATCTATGTATATTAATCTGACCGTTTGTACTGCCTGTCTGGCTTCTTCTGTTGAGGAGTACTCTGCGGCTAATTTCTTTAAAGTCGTCAGGGCTTTTTGGTTTTGGTTGCTGTTGTAGTAGGCCAGCCCAATTTTGGATAAGGCCTTTGGCACAAAAGGACTCTGCGGACGTTTGCTCATCAAACTTTGATAGGCCTGAATGCCTTTGGTAGTGTTGTTTTCAGCGATATAAGTGTTGCCTAGCTGATAGTAGGCATCATCCAGATAGATCGACTCCGGATAGGTGTTCACGTAATCTTCCAGTTCTTTGATTTTGGTGGGGTTTTTATCAACAAAACCATAGCTATAGGCTTTTTGATAAGCCACATAATCTTTATTAAAGCCTGGCATTTTGAGCGCCTTGTTATAATTTTCCATGGCATTCCAATAATCGTTGGTAACAAAGTAGGTGTCGCCCAGACGCACGTAAGCATCAAATTTCTGATCCGAATTTTTTACCTGATTTACAGCAGATTTAAAATGTGTTTTGGCCTGTTCATAAGCTTTGGTTTTGAAATAAGCATAGCCTATGTCATAATCAATGGTTTTATATTCTTCTGTTGTTCTGGCACCTGCCATACCTTCAAAGGCTTTAAAACCAATTAAAGCTTCTTCAAAAGCCCCCATGATAAATTGAGACTCAGCTTTCCAGTAGGTCGCTTTAGCAATGATATTTTTATCAAGCGGTTGAGATAAACTTTCAGAAAAGTACTGCAGAGCTTCCTTGTAATTACCGCTGTTAAAAAAATCTATGGCATAATAATAATTGGCTTTTTGCCAAATGACCTTATCTTCAAAGTCTCTGCTTTTTTCTAACAGTTCTATAGCGTCTTTGTAATTTTTTGTAGTAAGGTAAGCATCAATTAAAAGCCCTCTTATTTTGTCTTTTTCTTCGGCATTCGGGTAGGCTTTTAAAAAGTTATTCAATACCACTGGTACACTTTCATAGCTGTTGCCGATATCATAACTCAGTAATGCATAATTATAGAAGGCATCTCTTTTTATGTCCGCATCAAATTCCATTTCCATGGCATTTTTGAACGCGTTAAGAGCCTGAGGCTTTTTATCTGTTTTGATGTAAGCCTGCGCAAGATGATAGTATGCATTTTGAGCTACAGCATTTTCACCATCAATGATTTTATTGAATTCTGAGATGGCTTTGTCATAATCGGCCTGCTTGTAGTATGCATATCCCAGCTGATAGTAGTCTGTATTATTCCACTTACCACGGTCTCCCTGATAATTTTGTAGGTACGGAATAGCTTTGTCGTATTGCTCTAAATTGAAATAACTCTCGCCAATAATTTTATTGAGCTGCGATTGTTCAACACGATTGGATTTAGGAAGTTTTTCCAGACCTAAATCTATGGCTTTTTGAAAATTTCCTAATTTAAAATTCATATCACTCAGAAAATAGGACATCTCCTGTTGGGCGCCTTGCTGTTTGGCTTCTTCAAAAAGTTCAGTAGCCTGGTTGTAATCATCTGATTGATAAGCCATATAGCCAATGTAGTACTTGGCATCTGCTCCATAACGGGCTGAGGTTCTGAGTTTTTCAAAATAGCGCTTGGCCGGCTCAAAATTGTTGGTTTTAAAAAGCGTGTAGCCATATTGAAACTGAAATTTTTCCAATTGATTATAACTGAAACTTGAACGATCTACCTTTTCATACCAAGGTTTTGCACTTCTGTAATCTCCAAAATTGAAATAATATTCGGCAACGTCCAGATAAGCCTGGTTATGTTTTGAGCTGGTAGGATAATCTTTGATGAAATTTTCGATTTTTTGCTCAGCTGAAGGTTCGTCCAATCTGATGGCTGAAACGGCGAGATAATATGCGGCATTGGCTTCGGTCGTTGAAGAATTGGCATTTTTCAGTACATTCCTGAAAACTTTTTGTGCTGCCTGGTATTGGTTGTTGTTAAACAATTGAACCCCTTGCTGATATTCAGCTAAAACAGCAGTTTGTCCTACAGATTGTTGGGCTTGTAAAATTTGAAAACCACAAAAGAATATACAAATTGAAATATAACGCATCATAAAAATTGATTTCAGTACAGTATTAAAACGATTGATGTAGAATTAAATTATAAGGCTAAAGTAAATACTAGTCAATTAACTTTGCCACAGAAATATCTTCGTCGAGCGCTTCCCAATGTATGCCTTCACCACCTCCTATCAATCGCCAATCATTTAATTCTTCCTTACTCGCTTCTCTTAAACGAGGAAACCAATCTAAGGGGACAGACAATTCTCTGCCATCTTCTAAAAGAACAATCATTTTATCTTCTGTAAATGATACATCCTGAGCGAGTTTCGACTTATTTATTGTTGAAATATTCATACCACTTTTCTATAAAAATATTTTTATTTTCAATCACCAGTTTACGCATTTCAGATATTTCTGAAGCTTTAAATTTTCTGCTATAAATTAATTCTACGATAGATTCAAGGTTGTACTTAGCAGTTTTATTTTCTTTTTCAACATGAATATGAACAGGCAAGTGCTCATTGGTATAAAAGAAAAACCTATATCCTTTTAATCTTAGAATTGTAGGCATTTATAAATGTTAAAATTAAATATTTTCTACTGCAAATTATGCTTTTTTGAAGAATTTTTAAAATTACTTTTCCAAAACAATTTTGTTATCAGTGCTGTCATCAAACATTTGATATTTCAGTTGATAGCCTTCCTTTTCGAACATCAATTCGTTATTCAAATCATTGGTGTTGATTTCAAACACGCCTTCATTGTTAGAATAGGTAAAAATATCGGTACCACTAACCATGACTTTTACACTATCGATGGGTTGCTGATTTTCATTAAGGACCTGACCTCTGATGTTATTATCATCTGCACATGAATATAACAAAATGGCGATTGCAATTAGTTTTAAGTAATTCATTTTAAACGGGTTTAACGATCTGTTGTTCTTGATTTTGAGGGAGTAGAGGCGTGATTACTTTTTCTATCACATGATGTAACTCCATCAGTAACTTCTTTTTTACAAAAAATTTATTGGTTACCAGGCCGACCATTCTTGCCGGTTGGGGCGATTGAAACTCTATGATCCTGGACTGTTCTTCCTGAGAAAAATTGTTTATCGCCAGATACGGGATGATAGTAAGTCCTTTTCGACTTTTAGTAATCCTCATCAGACTTTCCATCGAACCGGATTGGAAGTCAAAATTGTTGTAATTTGAAGAATACAGGTTGGAGAGTTCACAAATTTTCTGCACTTGTGTCCGCAAACAGTGTCCTTCCTCCAGCAAAAACATTTTTGAATAATCCAGTTCTTCCAAAGTTACTTTTTTATTGTGGTCATCTTCAGTGCAATCATAAACTAAAAAGGGCTCAGAATAGATTTCAATTTCATCTATCTCGGCATCATCAAGTGGTAAAGCTAAAATACCAATGTCTAATGTACGCATTTTTAAACTTTCAGAGATTTCTGCAGTGGTCATTTCTTTGACTTTGATATTGACCTTCGGGATGGCTTCTGCGAATTCATTAGAAATTAAGGGTAAAAGATAAGGTGCAATCGTTGGAATCACACCGACCTTGAGTTCGCCTTCCAGTTTGCCTTTGAGTTCGGCAACAACATTTTTCATAGAGT
Source organism: uncultured Psychroflexus sp. (assembly GCA_913062845.1). Taxonomy (GTDB): domain Bacteria; phylum Bacteroidota; class Bacteroidia; order Flavobacteriales; family Flavobacteriaceae; genus Psychroflexus. The sequence continues at coordinate 72,717 of CAJXVZ010000003.1, read as the reverse complement.
CAATTTCATAGATCACACCTCGCATACTTTCAATGATCGCTTCTCCTTCAGTTGTTATGGTGACAGGCTTTGTCTTTCGGTTGAAGATCTTGATACCTAATTCAGCTTCCAGCTTACCTATCATTGTGCTTAGCGTAGACTGTGTGACGAAACATTTTTCAGCGGCCAACTGAAAATTTTTCAGATCCACTACAGCCAGTACATATTCTATTTGTTGAATATTCATTTCCCTCAGTTTTCATTATCAAAAATACAATTTAATATCGACAACATAAATGTTATTATCTAAAATATAGTTTTTATATATGAAAACGATTTAGTTATTTTGTTTAAAATTAAATAAAAATTAATGAGAACTAAATTATTATTAGCTATTTCTATTGTGTTCATGATGGCTTGTAGCAACAAGTCTAATGATGCGCTAGGAGAAAGAAGTGAAGCCGAAGGCGGATGTCCTTTGGGCTTCGATAAGATGATGAACTCGACCGGTCAGGTCGTGCAAAATGAAGGAACCACATCCAATGATTTCTGGCCAAACCGATTGGATTTGAGCGTGTTGAGACAACATTCTGAAAGGTCTAATCCACTTGGAGAGGATTTTAATTACCGAGAGGAATTTTCGAAACTGGATTACGATGCGCTTAAAAAAGACATTGAAAAAGCCCTAACCGATTCGCAGGATTGGTGGCCGGCCGATTTCGGTAACTATGGTGGTTTATTTATCAGAATGGCCTGGCACAGTGCAGGAACTTACCGAACCGGAGATGGTCGAGGTGGTTCAAGAGAAGGACAACAGCGTTTTGCACCGCTTAACAGCTGGCCTGATAATGCTAACCTGGATAAAGCCAGACGACTACTTTGGCCTGTAAAACAGAAATATGGTCAAAAAATTTCCTGGGCAGACCTTATGATCCTCGCCGGAAATGTTTCCTTTGAATCTATGGGTTTTGAAACTATAGGATTTTCCGGAGGTCGTACAGACGTCTGGGAGCCGGCTAGCAATGTGTATTGGGGAAAGGAAAACGAAATGCTCGCAAGAGACAAAAGATGGGATGAAGAAGGCAACTTAGAAAAGCCGCTTGCCGCAGTTCAAATGGGATTAATCTACGTTAATCCTGAAGGACCTGACGGTAATCCTGACCCTAAACTGGCAGCACATAATATCCGTGAAACTTTTGGCAGAATGGGTATGAATGATGAAGAAACTGTAGCTTTGATTGCAGGAGGTCATACTTTAGGTAAAACCCATGGTGCAGCTCCTGGTAAATATCTCGGTGCAAGTCCTGAAGGTGCAGATATAGAAGAGCAGGGCATGGGCTGGACCAGTACTTATGGAAGTGGAAAAGGTCCTGATGCCATTACCTCTGGTTTGGAAGTGACTTGGACCTTAACACCAACCCAGTGGAATCACGGTTACTTTAAAAGTTTGTTTGAAAATGAATGGGAATTGGTAAAAAGTCCCGGTGGTGCACATCAGTTCCAGGCTGTAAATCCTGAAAAAATGTATCCGCATGCCTTTGATGAAAATAAAGAAGTAAAGCCAACCATGCTGGTTACAGATCTGTCTATGATTGAAGATCCGGTGTATAGAAAAATATCCAAACGTTTTTATGAAAACCCTGAAGAATTTGAAAAAGCCTTTGCAAAAGCCTGGTTCAAATTAACACACAGAGACATGGGACCAAAGTCAACCTACATTGGCCCTGAAGTGCCTGAGGAAGATTTCTTATGGCAAGACCCAATTCCTATGGCAGATTATGATCTGGTTTCAAATGCTGATGTGAAAATGTTGAAATCCAAAATACTAAGCTCTGGTTTATCTACAGGTGAAATGGTAAGAACAGCCTGGGCGGCGGCTTCAACCTATAGAGATTCAGACCGAAAAGGCGGTGCCAATGGTGGTAGAATTCGTCTGGAGCCTCAGATTAATTGGGAATCCAATAATCCTGAAGAATTGAAAAAAGTATTGGATGTATATAAAGGAATCCAAAAGGATTTTAATTCTAAATCAGAGTCTAAAAAAGTTTCAATTGCTGATTTGGTTGTTCTTGGTGGAAATGCTGCGGTTGAAAAAGCAGCCAAAGCCGCAGGTTATGATGTAGAAGTACCATTTAATCCGGGAAGAACCGACGCTTCGCAGGACATGACCGATACCGCCAGTATGGCACTGCTAGAGCCTATGGCAGACGGTTTTAGGAATTATATGAAAACAGACTACACTTTATCACCGGAGCAATTATTAGTCGATAAAGCTCAGTTATTGACTTTAACGCCACCGGAAATGACGGTTTTAGTTGGTGGTATGAGAGCTATGAATGCCAATTATGATGGATCTGATATGGGTATCTTAACAGAAACGCCAGGTCAATTGAACAATAATTTCTTTAGAAACCTGTTGAGTATGGACTACGAATGGAAGCCAAAATCAGAAAAGCGCAAAGTTTTTGAAGGTTACGAAAGAGGAACCGACAATAAAGTATGGACTGCTTCCAGAGTAGATTTGATTTTTGGTTCAAATTCTGAGTTGAGAGCACTGGCTGAGGTTTATGCGGCAGATGATGCAAAAGAAAGATTTGTACAGGATTTTGTAAAAGCCTGGACCAAAGTGATGAACTTAGACCGATTTGATTTAAAATATAATCAATAAAGATTTAATTTTATGAGTCATTCAAAAACCTGCAAAGCATTTGTTTTGCAGGTTTTTGAATTAAAATGTTCAGATAATCATATAATTTAAGTCATTTCGAGCCACTGAAAATTTTGCAAATTTTATTCAATGGTAAGTGACGTTTACAGTTTTTAATTTTTATTAAAACGACCACGAGTTCCCTTCCTTCGAGGGAAGGGTCAGGGATGGGTGTCTTTGGAAATTTAAAAATAAAACATCCTTTACTTGGACAGGCTCACCAAAAGTGCCTACCGGCATTTCCCTTACTAAATCAAGTTTAGTACAAGCAAAGGGAAAGCTTAAAAAAATAAGATATTGAATTACAAATAGTTAAATAAAAACGTCATTAGTAGTGTCCCGACAATTTCGTCGGGATGTATCGAGAAGTTTTACAATGTAATTATATTCATAACCTGGAACGTTTTTTCTTTTAAAATTTCAAAAAAATTACTCGAATTTATGTTGAGTGTGATTTGTAAATACGTTACAAATAAAACATCATTAGTAGAGCAGTCGAAATCTTTTTGATTAATTTTAATTCAAATTTTAAAGATGAGATATTTTTCAATTTTCATATTGTTAGTCTGGGCATTTTCAAGTCAAGCACAATTACTTCAAGATAAAACAAATTTTACCAGAGCTGATACCCTAAGAGGCAGTTTACGACCAGAGCGAACGGATTTTGATATGCTTAAATATAACCTTCATCTCACAATAAACCCTCAACAAAAATCTATCTCAGGCTACAATGAAATTACATTCAAAGTTTTAGAAAAACAAAATATTATACAACTCGACTTATTTGACAATATGAAGATAGATTCTATTGTCTTTCAAGGAAATAGGCTGAAATTCAATAGAGAATTTAATGCTGTTTTTATTGATTTTGAAAAGAAACTGAAGAAAGGGAAAACTTATGATTTACAGTTTTACTATTATGGAAATCCGATTATTGCCAAAAATGCACCATGGGATGGTGGATTTGTATTTAATGAAGACAAAAATGGTAATCCATGGATCGCCGTGGCAGTACAAGGTACAGGTGCCAGTTTATGGTATCCCAACAAAGACCATTTGAGTGATGAACCGGATGAGGCAGAAATACACCTCACAGTTCCTGAGAAATTAGTAGCGGTCTCCAACGGCCTAATCACCAATGTTTCTAAGCCTGAAAATGATTACAAAACCTACTCCTGGAAAGTATCTTATCCCATCAATAATTACAACATTACCGTCAACATCGGAGATTATGTCAATTTTACAGACCAATTCAAGGATTTAAAACTGGACTATTGGGTTCTATCTTATAATCTGGAAAAGGCTAAAAAACAGTTCGAACAGGTCAAACCTATGATGGCTTGTTTTTATGAAAAAATAGGTGAGTATCCTTTTAAAGAAGACAACTTCAAATTAGTAGAAACGCCATATTTGGGCATGGAACATCAAAGTGCTGTGGCTTACGGCAACAAATACAGAAACGGATATTTGGGAACGGACATGTCGGGAACAGGAATCGGTTTAAAATTTGATTTTATCATCATTCATGAGGCTGGTCACGAATGGTTTGGCAATAGTGTGTCTGTAAAGGATGTGGCTGATTTATGGATACACGAAGGTTTTACATCATATACAGAGGCCATTTTTGTGGAATGTGAATACGGCAAAGAGGCTGCACTAGATTATATTCATGGATTGCGAAGAACTATAAGAAATGACAGGCCTTTGATTGGTGATTATGGTGTTAATCATGAGGGTTCCGGCGATATGTATTATAAAGGCAGTAATATGCTGAATACCTTAAGAAGTCTGGTTGAAGATGATGAATTATGGTGGGATACTTTCAAAGATTTTCACGATACTTTTAAATACCAAACCATTACAACCGCCGATGTTGTTCAGTTTTTCAATAAAGCATTAGATAAAGACTTGACCGCTTTCTTCAGTCAATACCTGGAATTTGCTGACATCCCTAAATTGGTATTCAGAACTGACTCTGAAACCAATAGCTTAGAATACAAATGGGAAGCCAATGTTGAAGATTTTGATATGCCCGTAGAAATAGATTTAGGTCAAGAAACCCAATGGATTTTTCCAAATACCAAAACATGGAAACAGTTAGAATTGAAAATGACTGATTTTGAAATTAAAAAGAAAAATTTCTATATAGATGTAAAATACATGTAATTAGAGATCACCCATCAATTCTTCAACCCCTTTCTTTTTATACTCAGGATGTTTAGATTGCAAGGTTTTTAGAATAGATTCTGCCTTTTCAAAATTTTCTAATTGTATTTCAGCTAAAGCCTGATACCATAGGACTTCGGCCTGAAATTCAAATTTTACATTTCGTAGTTTTTCAAATTCAACTATAGCTTCTTTAGGTTGTTTGTTATTCAAAAATGAAAGTGCATAATAAAACCTGATGTTCGGATTTTCTTCCATTTGTAAAAGCGCTTCGAACGCGTTTTGAGCTTCCTTATAAGCTTTATTTTCATAATACATAAAAGCTTCAGTACTTTCTACTTCATTTCCTCTGACTACGGGTTGATAAACATTAGGATAAGGATCAAAATAAGTCTTATAAAGATCTTGCTGAAAGAAATTGAAATATACGCTGCTTCCTAACAAAACCATAAATATGGCTGCGATTGAATAAATGACTGGTTTTGAAATAAACCGTTTTTTTGATGATTTCTGAGCTTCATGCGATTTAAGTTTAGCTTTCAAACGCTGAGCTTCGTTTATTTTAAAAGCATTGAAAACTGCTTTATGTTCTTCAAATTCTTTCTTAAAGTCTTTGTCTTCTTCAAATAGGTTTTCAAAGCTTTTCCTTTCATCAGAACGCATTCTGTTGTGAAGATAATCTTGTATGTGTTGGTCGGTTTTCATTTTTTATGCTTTACAAAGTGTCTTTAGCTTCTTTAAACATCTGGACTTATGACTTTTTACTGTGTTTTCATCTTTATAATCGGTTTGTTCGACAATGTCTTTGATGCTCAATCCACGATAATAAAACAAGGTCAAGATATGTTGACAACTTTCAGATATTTGTTTCAAACCCCTGGCCAGTTTCAATTCATAAATATTTGGTTCTTTGTCTGATTTTAAATCTTCAACATTTACTTTAAGCGACTCTAAATCGTTGGTCTGGATTTGTTTTTTCTTGAAATAATCATAGACTTTATGTTTTCCTATACCAAAGAGATAAGTTTTTAAGCTGCTTGAGGTCAATTCAAGATTTTCTACAAGTATTTTTTGATAGATCACAATAATACTGTCTTGAAAAATGTCTAAAAGGCTTGTTTCATTGATATCATATTTTTTAAAAAAGTTCAAAAATTCAGCCTGATAGCAATCATACATCTCAACAATTGCAGTCTCATCACCATCTTTTAAGCGCTCATATAAGAAATCTGAACTTTTATTCATCACTTGGTCTTATCAATCTCTAAAAGGTTAACAATGAAAATAACTTTTATTCAAAAATAAATTTTTTCAAAAAACCTGTTAACCTTTATGTTTTTCATTCTACCAAAGGTAAATCTATAAATCTGTTATCATGAAAAAATGTACATTAATTCTGAGTTTTGGGTTGATTTTGTTTGGTCTGCATTCAGGTCAAGCCCAATTTCTGAAAAAAATTAAAGGACAAAGTCAACAAAAAAGTTGACCAGGTAGAACGACGCATTGAGAATAAAGTTGAAAATAAGGTTGATCAAAAAATTAATAAAGCCTTAGACGGGACTATTGATGGGCTTTTTGAACAAAGCAACAATACGCCGGGATATTCTGAAAACTCTGATACAAGCAACAATCAGGATGCTGAAAACAAAACCTATTTCGGTAGTGTCAGTTTCGAACACGCTCAGCAATACGGCAGTGTTCAAATCAATACGTTGGATAACTTGAAGATTGAAAGAACAAATCAGGGTTACAATTTTTTAGGCAATTGGTTTTCACACGAAGTGGATGTCTTTGACGGATATAAACTGGAAATTACAACAGATAAAAATCTTGAATTAGGCCAGACCTATACCTTTAATATTTCCAATAATGCTGTTTTAAGATTAGGTTACGATTCTGAGTTACCCGCTGAAAAGAATAAAGGCACAACTGACAGGGCTAGAGGCATTTCAGACGAATATCAAAATTATGAGTTGAGTTCTGGTTTGGTTAAGGTCACTATAAATGAGGATAAGTCCTTTGAAATTGATTTTTCAGGTCAGGCAGAATTTACCAAAAGAACCAGAACAGGAAATGATGTGCAGGAATCCAAATACACCGCTTCGGTTATGGGGAATGGTCAGGGAAAAGATCCTCAGTTTTTAGATAATAAAAGTATAACAAAAAATTCCAGTGCTTCTTCAAATACTTCATCCGATGCAGCTTCTGCATCAAACAGTAGTTCATCCGAAAAATCTGCTCAGGCCAAAGATGCTTATGTGTTTACCTACGAAACTGTAGTTGAAATGACAGTACCAGACCAAAACAGAAAAAGTAAATTGTCTTACCTGCTCAACCCGAACGCCAGCTACATGGGTATGAAAGCTGATATGAGTGAGTACAGCGGCGGCGATATGGGCGGTGAGTCTCTTATCATCATTGACGGCGACCAATCTTTTGTTTTTGTCAATACTTCCGGTATGAAAATACAAATGTCCAGCGCCCAAATGGGCAATCAGCAGCAAATGCCAAGCGACCAAATGGAAAATTACGACTATACCAATCTCAATAAAACAGGAAATACAAAAACCATTTTAGGCTATACCTGTTACGAATACGTGATGTCTGATAATCAAAATTCCATCCAACTATGGGTCGCGCCGGATTTGGTCGTACCGAACTGGTTTATGCAGAATCAGGATGTGATTCAGGGCCATATTTTGGAGTACAGCGTAGATTCTCCGGAGGCACAAATGACGATCACGACTTTAGAAATTAAGGACAATATCAATAAGACGATCAATCCAAGCGAATACAGAAAAATGTTTTAAAAAAAATTACCTAATAAAATCAATACTAATGAAAAAAAATAAAATACATCATTGCAATATTTGGTCTATGCCTTTCGGCATTTGCTCAGGTTGACGGCACCTTAGATAATTCTTTTCTTCCAAACAATACCGGCGAAAAGGGAGCAGAGGATAATGTTTTAGTAGCAAAAGAGCTGGCCAATGGAAAAATACTACTTGGAGGTAGTTTTGATAGGTATAATGGAAAAACCCAAAGACTATTTGTAAGAATAAACCAGGATGGTAGTATCGATGATACTTTTAATCCGGTTGTATTCAATCCGAATGGGAGAGTCAGAGACATTTTAATACAACCTGATGGTAAAATTGTGGTTGGAGGAGATTTTGCAGTTGATATAGACGAAGACAACGATGGTTTTGAGGATTATGAGATAAGAGATGTGATACGTCTAAATCCAGATGGCAGCAGAGATACAAGTTTTTTACCTGCAATATCTGCAACGGTAAGCTGTGGAAGTGTCTTCAGTCTTGCACTTCAAAGTCACAATAAAATAGTTGTTGGTGGTACAATCGGCTCTTGCTTTGGTAATTCAGACAATGCCAATATTTACCGTCTGAATACAGATGGAACTATCGACACTTCTTTTAATGCCAACGTAGATACCTCTCTAATTTTTTCTGAACGCGTTAATAAAATTGTTGTTCAATCGGATGGTAAATTTATCATTGGTGGAAATTTTACAAAAGTTAATGGTAATGACTCCGATTTTTTGGCACGAATAAATAATGATGGGTCTTTTGACGCTTCTTTTGATGTCAGTGATGCGCTTAATGCCAGAGTATATGATCTGGCTTTACAGGATGACGGTAAGGTAATTGCAGTTGGAGATTTCAATCAAAACAGTAATTATGGCTCATTGAGACTGGTAAGAATTAATGCTGATGGCACAAAAGATACAAGCTTTGCTTACACTGATGAACTTAATGGAACAATTCGTACAGTAGCCGTACAGGATGACGGGAAGATTGTAGTTGGAGGAAATTTCAATTTATATAACAATAACGGAGTACACAGACTTACACGTCTTAATTCTAATGGAAGCTTGGATCAAACTTTCGAAGATGCTGATGTGCCGTTTATTTCTTTTGAAATTTTTAATAATACAATTCTTAGTGATGGAAGTCATATTGCGGTAGGAGAATTTTTAACTTTTAACCGTTACAGTCGTTCAAGGTTGGTTAAACTTACCCCAAATGGTCAGATAGACTTTAGTTTTAATGCAACGGATGGACCGTTTAAAGGGTCTCGATGACTCTGGTGGCTTTGCTATCAGTACTGACGTAAGGGTGATAAAACCTGCCGACAATGGTAAATTTTTTATAGCAGGAAAAATTAATGAATACAATGATTCTCTGGTAAGCAATATTGTCAAGGTTAATGCAGACGGCAGTAAGGATAATTCTTTTACAACTTATCCAGTTGACGATTTTATTTTTTCGGGAGATGCAAATGATTTAGTCGTGCAAAGTGATGGTAAGGTTGTTATGATCGGAGATTTCAATCAATACCACGATGAAACTAAAAACGGAATAGTACGTTTAAATACAGATGGTACCATTGATGATAGCTTCAATATTGGTTCAGGATTCAGCAATATTGGCTCTAATGTCATATTCTTTAATTCTATTGCTCAACAAGCCGATGGAAAACTCATTATCACCGGAACGCTGAATACTTATAACGGTACAAGTATAGGCAACATGCTAAGGCTCAATACCGATGGTAGTCTGGATACTTCATTTAATCCAGGGGCTCCAAACTTTTTCAGTAACGAAGGCTTAAATAGTGGTGGTAAAATAAAAATTGATGATAATGGTAAAATATATGTCAGTGGATTTGGTAATGCCTGGCCGAATACCAATTCTAAAGGTATCGTTCGCTTGAATCCGGATGGTTCTGTTGATGATAGTTTCGAATTTTCAGGCTTTGGCAGTGATTATTATGTCCCAAGAGTTAACGACATAATTATTGATGGCTGTTACGTCTATATCGCCGGTGAGTTCGGTGGTTTCCCTGATCCAAAATATGGTATTCTAAGGTTATTTCAGGATGGAAGTGTAGACACCAGCTTTAATCCTGTATCTTTCAGCTCGATCACTTCTGAAAAAATATTTGACATAGAATTACAACCAGACGGAAAAATTATTGCTGCCGGTCAGTTTGATAATATAAAACCAAATGACAGAGATATAAGGGGTTTGATGCGTTTAAATCAGGATGGTTCTTTAGACACTACTTTTAATCCTGATGTAGATCCAAATTCACCAGAAGGGGTAGATATTGGACTATCAGTTAATTCAGCTGGAACGGTTAAGGGAATTATGTATGAGTCAACAAACAACCGGCTTATTGCTGTTGGAAAATTCGACTCATACAATGGTACACTAAAACTGCCTTTGATTGCAGTACACGCTTCCAGTGCAGCCGCTCAAACTTTCAGTATTCCGGATGCCAACTTTGAACAGGCATTGATTGATGCAAATATAGATTCTGATGGCATTGTAAATAGTCAAATGAAGGTTTGACAGATTTATTCGTTAGCGGAAATAATCTTACAGATTTAGACATATCTCAAAATCCTGTTTTAGATAGGTTATTCAGCAATAATAATCAATTGCAATCCTTAAATATTCAAAATGGAAATAATACCAATTTTCAAAATCTTGAAGCTCAAAATAATGCAAATCTTACGTGTGTACAGGTGGATGATATTGCCTATGCAAACAATAACTGGCTTGACCCTTCATCAGGTTTTCTTTTTGATAGTCAGGTTTTCTTTAGTCAAAACTGCGGAGGATTGGTGAATATACCTGATCCAAATTTTGAACCAGGTTACAAATTAGAAGATGTATTTATGCTAATGTCTGTAGCTAGAAAAATATATGAAAAGTCCAACCTAAGTGAGGAAGAAAAGACCCTTGAATTATCCAGAATATACCGTATGGCTTTCAAGCAGTTTTTAAATACTTACACCACACAACCGCTCAATAAAAGAACTCAAAATGTATTTAATAATATTGTCGAAAAATTAATTGAAACCGAAACTTTAAGCATAGATGATATTAGCCATATAGAAAATGTTGAAAACAGATTAGCATGGGAGAAGTTTACTCAAAGCAGAAATGTCGTCCAGCTACCAGTAGTGGATTCATTGGAGCAAATTGAATTTACGCTTAGAAAACAATTGATGAATGCTAGACGAAACAGAGCAGAAAAGGATAAAGATTCATTGATTGCATTATTACAGGATTTTAAAACCGATTTAAAAAAGAAATATCCCACCATTTCAAACTTTACACAAGAAAGTTTTGAAATTACTGAATTCCAAAAAAACATTAAAAAAGAAGAGGTTGTATTGAAATATATGTTTTTTAAAGATCAGTTTGCAGTTTTTGAAATTACTCAGGAAAACATTAACTGGGGTTTAAAAGCCTGGAGTTCTCAAGAAGAAAAACTATTGTATGATCACCTTTCAGCTTTAAACAAAGCTTCATCAGACCTAAAATCAAAAGATGACATGCTTTCAAGGATTCTGATACCAGAATCAGTTTCGAATTATTCCAAGCTTACCATCATTCCGGATAGAAGTATTTATTTTTTACCTTTTGAAACATTAATTTTCAAAAATAATTATTTATTAAAGTCGCATGCAATTAGATATTCATCACATCTCAGATTTACATTTTTTAATAAAATTCAGTCAATAAAGATGACAAAACTAAAGCAACTATTTTTGCCCCCAAATATGCTTCTAAATCAACTGAATTAGTAACAAGAAGCGCCCCGGTATTTCTTGAAGGAGCTCAAAAAGAAGCACAGCGTTTAGAAAGTCTTTTTCCATCGCAAACTTTTGTAGGTGCGAAAGCAACCAAAGAGAACTTTATCAAATACAAATCCGGCACTCAACTTTTACACTTAGCTATGCATGCATCTGTAGACAAGGATAAGCCGGGTCTAAGTCATTTTATGTTTTCTAATGAGGAGAAACTTTTCCTTGAAGAACTTTATGCTTTAAAAATACCTACAGATTTAGCCGTATTAAGTGCATGCAATACCGCAGTAGGAAATGAGGACAGTTCTTTAAATATAAACTCTCTGCATAGGGCCTTCAACTATGCCGGAACAAAAGCAACGATTGCTAGTCTATGGGAAGTGCCGGACGAGTCTACAAGTCAGATCATGATTTCATTTTATGAATATCTTAAAGAAGGGGAAAACAAATATTCAGCTCTGCAAAAAGCCAAAATTGATTACCTCAAAAATACCAAGGTTGAAAAACTAAAACATCCTTACTACTGGGCAGGTTTTGTGCTTTATGGTGATGATAGTCCTGTAGTTGATTCCTCAAACAGTTGGATTTGGTTTTTGGTGGGTTTTGCATTTATTGTTGTTTTCATGATTTTGTTACAAAAAAACAGAAAAGCGAAATAATTTCTAAGATAAAACGTGTTTATGTCATTTTATGAATAGGTACAAGTAAATCAAAATAAAATATTTCCACTCAGTGAAAAATATTAATTGATTACTGTACCTCTTGGAATAACGGCACCTTTTTTAATGACAACTATACCGTCTTTAATAACATATTCTTCGGTTTCTGTATCAGCCAAATGCTTACCACCGTTTATTCTGACGTCATCTCCAATTCTACAATTTTTGTCAATGATTACATTTTTCAGAAAGCAACGTTCGCCAACACCCATCCAGGTGTCTATGTGGTGTTTTTCTACATCCTCAAGAGATTCGTAATAATCTGCTCCCATCATATAGCAATTGATGATGGTCGATTCTTTCCCAATCCTGGAACGTATGCCGATAACGGAGCGTTCAATTTTTGCAGCATGAATAATACATCCCTCTGCAACTACTGTTTTTTCGCATAAACCGGACATTTTTGTTGTTGGTAATATGCGGGCATGTGTATAAATTCGTTGCATATTATCATACAAATTGAATTTAGGAATATTATCCGTCAATCCAATATTGGCTTCAAAAAAGCTGTCTATATTTCCTATATCAGTCCAGTAGCCTTCAAATTGATAGCCTAAAGTTTTATGTTTTTCAATAGCATCAGGGATGATCTCCTTGCCAAAGTCCACTTTCGTTGGTTCGTTCATGATGTCAATCAGTAAATCTTTGTTGAAAACATAGATTCCCATAGATGCGAGATAATGTCGTCCTTCTTTTTCCATATCTTCCGATACGGGTGATTCCCAGCCTTGCAGTTGTTCAGAATTTGGTTTTTCGGTAAAACTGGAGATAAAGCTATTTTCGTCCGTTTTTAAAATACCAAAAGAAGTTGCTTCTTTAGCATTTACCGGCTGTGTAGCTACAGTGATTTCAGCGCCGCTTTCCTCATGGGCTTCAATCATCTCGTTAAAATCCATTTGATAAAGCTGATCACCGGAAAGTACCAAAACATATTCAAAATCGTGTCTCAGCAAATGATGCATACTTTGTCTTACAGCATCTGCGGTACCCTGATACCAGTCCTTGCTTTTTTGGGTTTGTTCGGCAGCCAATACATCTACAAAAGCTGAACTGAAAAAACTGAAATGATATGTATTTTTGATATGCTGATTTAGAGAGGCAGAGTTGAATTGTGTTAACACATACATCCTTTTAATATCAGAGTTGATGCAATTAGAAATAGGAATGTCTACCAGACGATACTTACCTGCAATTGGAACTGCAGGCTTAGACCGCTGATCTGTTAACGGATATAAACGTGATCCTTGTCCACCTCCTAATATAATACTTATTACTCTGTTATTAATCATTTTTTTGGAATTAAAGATTCGTAAATGTTTTTGGTTTGTTGTGCAATGGCTTTCCAGTCAAAAAATTCTTCGACCCGTTGTCGGCCATTTTTTGCCATTTTATTTTGTAACGCTTTGTCGCTTATTACCGTATTGATGCCTTCAGCCAGATCCATTGAAAACTGTTCAGGATCAATCGGTTCAAAAGGGGCTTTTTGTTGTTGTTCTACCGGAACCAGTAGCCCCGTTTCCATAGGTGCAACGACTTCTTTAATGCCGCCTACAGCACTGGCCACAACGGCGGTTTCACAAGCCATGGCTTCAATATTAATGATACCGAATGGTTCATAAATTGAAGGACAACAAAACACAGCCGCATGCGAATAAAGTTGAATTACGTCAGCTTTATCCAGCATTTTTTCTATCCAGAAAATATTATTTCTGTCTTTTTTTGCTTCAGCAACCGCTGCTTCCATCTCTTTGGCTATCTCTTTGGTGTCCGGTGCGCCGGCACAAAGTACAATTTGGGTTTCTTTATCTATATATTTTATGGCATTTACCAAATGTATAATTCCTTTTTGGCGTGTTATTCTACCAACAAAAAGCACAAACGGTTTGTTTTTGTCGATACCGTAATCATCAAGAACAGAGGTATTCTCTGTTTTTCTATACTGGTCCAGATTGATGCCATTATATACGACTTCAATTTTACTTTCATCAACATCAAAATGTTTTAAAACATCTACCTTGGTTTCTTCTGAAACAGCAATCACGGCATCTGCCATTTCAATCGCTGTTTTTTCTACCCAGGATGAGGCATCGTAACCCCGACCGAGTTGTTCTCTTTTCCAGGGACGAAGCGGTTCCAGAGAATGTGTAGTGACTACCAATGGAACACCATAACATAATTTAGCTAAAATTCCTGCAAAATGTGAATACCAGGTATGACAGTGAACAACATCGGCATCTGTTGGATCGGCATTCATATGCAAGCCTGTGCTTAGTGTTTTAAAGACGCCTTTTAATTTCTCGTCTGTATCTTTAAAAAGACCATCTTCATAGGGAAAACCTTTCACGCTTAAATTTTTCGTTTTTAAATCCTGGTCTCCAAAACAAAGTACTTCAACCGATATGAGTTTTGAGAGTTCTTCGGCAAGGTATTCGACATGAACACCAGCTCCACCATAGACATAAGGTGGAAATTCACGTGTAAGAAATAATGCTTTCAATACTTTTAGGATTTTAATTGCAACTCTATCAAAAATAAAAAACTTTAATAGGAATTCAGTAACTTTAGTTTTAAAGTTTTGTAAATTCAGAAGTCTTCAGCCTTATTGAAAAGAAGATTTTAGAATCTTTTGTGTATTTATTTCGTCATTGACCTAAGCCAAACTACTAATCTGTTTGAAAATCCAAAAGATGCTTAGAAATCTTTAGGGTTGTAGTTTTGTATCAAAAGGTTTTTTTTGTGAGTACAGTAGGTCAACCTTTTGGGGCTGCAATTTTTTTGGATAAGTCGAGTTTGAATACAATAACAAACCCAAAAGGTACTTAAAAATCTTTCGGGTTTAAGCTTTTTTAATGCGCTTCCAACCAATTATCACCGGTTCCCACTTCAACTACCAATGGTACTTTTAACTCGTAGGCACTTTCCATTTCAGATTTAATCATTGGTTTTAATTCTTCCAGTTCAGATATATGGATGTCAAATATCAATTCATCATGGATTTGTAACAGCATTTTGGACTTGTAATTACCTTCTTTCAGTTTTTTATGAATATTTATCATAGCCACTTTGATGATATCTGCAGCACTGCCCTGAATTGGAGCATTCACCGCATTTCTTTCTGCACCACTTCTCACCATACCGTTTGAGGCGTTAATATCTTTGAGATAACGTCTTCTACCCATTACGGTTTTCACATATTCATTTTCACGTGCAAAATCGACCTGATCGTCCATATAAGCCCTGAGTTTTGGATAGGTTTTGTAGTAGGTTTCGATCAAATCTTTAGATTCTGAACGAGAAAGATTGGTTTGATTGCTTAAGCCAAAGGCTGAAACGCCATATATGATACCAAAATTAACAGTCTTAGCCTGACTACGCTGTTCTCTGGTCACCTCGTCCAGGGCTACATCAAAAATCTTCGAGGCTGTTGAAGCGTGAATATCTTCTCCATTCTGAAAAGCTTTGATCATTGTCTCTTCATCACTTAAAGCGGCGATGATGCGTAATTCTATCTGTGAATAGTCGGCAGCAAGCAAGGTGTAATCCTCATTTCTAGGGACAAAAGCTGTTCGTACCTGTCGTCCTCTTTCCGTTCTGATCGGTATATTTTGAAGGTTAGGGTTCGTGGAACTCAACCGACCGGTTGCTGCTACAGTCTGCATGAACTCTGTATGTATGCGATTGGTCTTTTTGTTGACTTGCTTTGGCAAAGCATCAACGTAAGTACTTTTCAGCTTCGATAAGCCTCGCCAGTCCAGGACATCCTGGGCGATTTGATGTTCTTTGGCATGATGGGATAAAACATCTTCAGCTGTAGAGTATTGACCGGATTTTGTCTTTTTAGGTTTATCAGCAATTTTCAGTTTACCGAACAATATTTCCCCGAGCTGTTTGGGCGAACCAATATTGAACTCTTCTCCGGCTTCTTCATAAATTCTCTCTTCAAGTTGCTTTATATCTTCCTTGAGAGATTTCGAAATTTCTTTTAGAACATCTTTGTCTAAAGCAATACCTTCGGCTTCCATGTCGGCTAAAACCCTGAGTAAAGGGATTTCGAGTTTTTGAAAAAGAGGTTCGTTATGGGCCTCTTTCAACTCTTTTTCAAAAAAAGTTTTCAGTTGATAGGTTATATCAGCATCCTCAACGGCGTAAGCGGTGATTTCTTCTAGATCTACATCTGCCATTGATTTTTGGTTTTTGCCTTTTTTTCCTATGAGTTCTTCAATGGGTTTTGGTGAATAATTTAGGTATGTTTCTGATAAAACATCCATGTTGTGTCTCATATCGGGATTGATGATATAGTGCGCTAGCATGGTGTCAAATAAATCACCTTTAACTTCAACCCCTTGATTTTTTAATACTTTAATATCGTATTTCAGGTTCTGACCTATCTTTGAAATTTTCTCGTTTTCAAAAAACTCTCTGAGCAGATCCAGTCTCTTATTGTATTCGTCATCTTCCTGAGGAAAAGGGACGTAAAATCCGGTATGCGCCTGCCAGGAAAAAGCAATGCCGACCAACTTAGCCTCATTTGTATCCAAAGAAGTTGTTTCTGTATCAAAACAGACTTCTTTTTGTTTATTCATTTTTTCAACCAGCAATTCTATAGCCTTTGGCGTATTGGCCAGTTGATAGTGATGGTCTGTTTTGTCCAAAGTTTTGTAACCCTGAAAATCTTCGGCTTTCACGTCGTCTTTGCTGGTATCATTACCAAATAATGAATATTGTCCGCTGCCGGGAGTCTGTTTAACCTCTTTGGTTTTGGGTTCTTCAGTATCTTTGGCGCCTTCATTAAACATTTTTAGAAATTGCTCTGTCGCTCTTCTGAATTCAAGATCCTTAAAAATTTCGATAACCTTTTCAACATCAGGTTTGCTCATTTCATAATCTTCAGCATCAAATTTGACGTCGCAATCAGTAAATATGGTCGCCAGTTTTTTGGACATTCGGCCTTGTTCAGCATTTTCTTCTACTTTCTCCTTCATTTTGCCTTTGAGCTGGTCGATATTGTCTAATAAACCTTCTAAACTGCCGTATTGTTTGATGAATTTTTTTGCGGTCTTATCGCCAACACCGGGTAATCCGGGAATATTATCTGATGCATCACCCATCATACCAAGGTAGTCAATCACTTGCTCAGGTCGTTCTACGCCAAAGCGTTTTTGCACTTCCGGTATACCCCAGATTTCAATGGCATTACCCATTCTTGCCGGACGGTACATAAAGATATTTTCACTGACCAGCTGTCCGAAATCCTTATCCGGGGTAACCATATAGACCTTATAGTTTTCTTTTTCAGCTTGCTTAGCTAAAGTTCCGATAATATCGTCTGCTTCCATGCCCGAGATTTCAACCACAGGAATGTGCATGGCTTTTAAAATATCTTTGATAATAGGAATAGATTGCCGGATGACATCAGGGGTTTCATCTCTATTGGCTTTATAATCTTCGTAGATCTCTGTTCGTTCGGCGCTCCCGTCTTTATCAAAACATACTGCCAAGTGATCAGGTTGTTCACGTTTTATCACGTCAAAAAGTGAATTGGTAAAGCCCATAATGGCTGAGGTATCCTGTCCTTTGGAGTTGATCCTGGGATTTTTGATTAGAGCGTAATAACCTCTGAATATTAAGGCATATGCGTCGAGTAGAAATAGTCTTTTTTGATCTGACATTTATGGAATTTTGAATTATTAATTTTGAATTATCGTGTTATTGTTTTGGATATAGAGCCTAAAACGGAAAAATTAAGGCTTCATATGATTTAAACTATTGGAGTAAAAATACAAAAATGAAGCGAACTCAATTCAAAAATATTGGGCCTTTATTGAAAAAAATTTTGATATGCTACCAAGACTTGGTATATTTGATACACACAATGTAAATATCTAAATATGTCAAAGAATACATCCATATTAATTGGTGATCATCATGAAAAATTTATAAAAAAGCAAGTTGATTCCGGTAATTTTACTTCAGCCAGTGAGGTTGTCAGAGCAGCGTTACGTCTTTTTGAATTTGAGGAACATAAAAAGGAAGTTCTGATCAAAAAATTAGAAGAAGGTGAACAGTCTGGTTTTGTCAATGATTTTAAGCAAGATGAGTTTTTGAAGCACATGCGTGAAAAACACATTAACAATACATGAATTATAGAATAAGCCAAAAGGCAAGATTAGATTTAGAAGAGATCTGGTTTTATACATTTGAAAATTGGTCGGTAAAACAAGCAGATATTAATATTTCAACGATTTTATGGCTATAAAAAAAATATCAAAAAATCCGGAATCAGGTCAGGATTACAGCCATATTAGAAAAGGTTACTTAAGAATTCGCTCCCAAAAGCACTTTATCTTTTATAAAATTAATAGGTCTGAAAAGTGTGTTGATATTATAAGAATACTTCACGAAAGAATGGACCTGAATGAGAGAATTACTCAATAAAAAAACATAAGTTACATTTATATTAAAAGTCTAAAACTTTTCACGACAGTGATTAAATTCGTGTTTTATACAATTTAAGATGATGAAAGCTTACTTCAAACCATATACATTAGACTTTATAAATCCCAGCGGTACATCAAGGGGTGTTTTACGCCAAAAAAAAACCTACTTTATTTTTATTGAAGATAAAGATAAATTAGGCGTTGGTGAGGCGGCTTTATTTGAAGGATTGAGTTATGACGACCAACCGGATTATGAAAAACAGTTGCAGTGGACTTGTGACAACATTGATCTTGGCAAAGAAAAGTTGTTGCTTGAAAATAAAGAATTCCCTTCTATCCAATTTGGTCTGGAGACTGCATTCTTATCTTTTGAAGCAGACACTCCTTTTGAAATTTTTCCATCTGCATTTACCAAAGGGAAGGACAGTATAAAGATCAATGGTTTGATATGGATGGGTGAAAAGGCCTTTATGAAAACCCAGATCAAGGATAAGATTCAGCAGGGTTTTAGTTGTGTCAAAATGAAAATAGGTGCCATTAATTTTGAAGAAGAACTGGCTTTATTGAAATTCATCAGACAGGAATTTTCAGCAGAAGATATAGAATTACGTGTAGATGCCAACGGCGCATTTTCCCCTGAAAAGACTTTAGAAAAACTGAAAAGACTAAGTGATTTTGATCTGCACAGCATAGAACAACCCATTAAACAGGGACAATGGCAGGAGATGGCAGGATTATGCGAAGTAACACCTTTGCCAATAGCCTTAGATGAAGAATTAATTGGCATAACCGATGTAACAAAACGTAAAGAACTTCTACTAACCATTCAGCCTCAGTACATCATTTTAAAACCGGCATTGGTTGGTGGATTAAGTGAAAGCAAAAATTGGATAGACTTGGCAGATGAACAACATATTGGTAGCTGGATTACAAGCGCTTTAGAAAGCAATATTGGCTTAAATGCCATTGCACAATATACCTATACATTGAATCCTGATATGCCTCAGGGTCTTGGTACAGGGAGTTTATTCAGTAATAATTTTGAAAGTCCGCTCGAAGTTAGAGGTGAAAGATTATGTTATAATCCGGGAAATTCATGGGGTGATTTAAAAGATATTATGTTATGATCAATAACAAAGGTGGTTTGATTTTTAAGTTAAAATTGTAAAGAATGAAAGGTTATATTGAACAGGCTTATCAAGGTTTAACAGAAGGATGGAGGTATTTCCTAGGCTTTATCCTGATATTTATAATTTGGCAAATAGGATCTTCAATACAAGGCATTTTTGTGTTCTTAGAATTAAAAAAGCAGGGTCTTACAGAACTTGAGATCACTTCTAAACTCACGAATTTTGAAGTTCTTATGGGGACTTTAGAATCTAATTTCAATTTTTTTCTGCTGCTATTAGGTTTTGTTTTTGGATTTGCAGCTATTTTTTTTACTGTAAAATTTATCCATCAATTAAGTTTTAAATCTTTAATAACTTCAAGAGCAAAAATTGATTGGAAAAGGATTTTATTTAGTTTTGGTTTTGTAGCGGTCCTTGTATCTGGTTCAACTTTTTTAGAATATAAATTATCTCCGGAAGAGTTTGTATATAATTTTGAGCTTAATAGATTTTTGATTTTGGCTTTAATAGGAATTCTCTTAGTTCCAATTCAAACTACTTTTGAAGAATTGTATTTTAGAGGATACTTATTACAAGGTATTGGAACTGCTTTCAATAGTAGAGCTTTGTCTTTGATAATTACGTCAGTTTTATTTGGTTTGCTCCATGTTTTTAATCCGGAAATAGGTAAGTTAGGTTATGAGTTATTAATAGTTTACATAGGAACAGGATTTTTATTATGTATTATGACCTTAATGGATGAAGGACTTGAGTTAGCTATTGGTTTCCATGCGGCAAACAATTTATTAACAGCATTATTGGTAACTTCGGACTGGACGGCTTTTCAAACCCATTCTATACTAAAATATACAGGTGAGCCAAGCTTATTATCAAACGTATATATACCTGTATTTATCGTTTACCCTGTCATTATTTTGATTTTTGCTAAAATTTATAAGTGGAATAATTGGAAAGCACGTCTTTTTGGTAAGGTAGAAGTGCCAAATCCAGATATGGTGGAAAATCAAAATATTTAAGTGTTGGCGTTTAAAGAATGGTAATAGTTTATTAAACAAAATTTAATTGCCGCTTTACATTGAAAACAATTCAGAGGTAATAAATTTCATAATTTTACCCGTTGTATTTCATAGTTAGAGCGCAATGCTTTATTTTAGTGATAAATAAAACACTATGTCCAAGCCAAAGTATAAAATCCACCATGACTTTAAATTAAATGGATTTCACTATTCACGAACACATTTAAGAAAAGTAGCCTATAGTTTTATAAAAGAAGGTCTTCCTTATGAAGAACGTTTAGGGAATTTTTTGTTGGATTGGCTGAATGACGATTATGATGATATAAAGGTCAGGACTTCAGGTTCAACAGGTGAACCAAAAATTATATTTATACCCAAGCAAAGAATGATTAATTCGGCCTTGGCTACAGGTAAGCATTTCAAAATTAATGAAGGAACTAAAGCTTTGATGTGCCTTCCAGCAAAGCATATAGGAGGTATGATGATGATGGTTCGAGCTATGTCGCTTGGCTGGCACCTGGACTTGGTAAAGCCAGTATCTAATCCTCTGGACGATGTCTACAAAACATACGATTTTTGTGCAATGACGCCTTTTCAATTGGATAATTCACTGAATAGACTACACCTTATAAAAAAACTCATAGTTGGTGGCGGGCATATTTCTGAAAATCTGAAAATGATGGTTCAGGGTATTCCAACAAAAATTTATGAGACCTTTGGCATGACAGAAACTGTTTCTCACATCGCTGCAAGGAAAGTCAACAACAGAAAATCAGGAAAGATAGAAACAGGGCCATTTAAAGTCCTGCCAAAAATTTCAGTTTCTGCAGATGAAAACAGTCGTTTAATTATAAAGGCGCCCAAACTTTTAGATCAACCCCTTTTAACCAACGATGTTGTAGAAATAGAATCCTACAAAAAATTTTATTGGAAGGGGCGTTATGATAATGTGATAAACTCCGGTGGAGTGAAAATTCATCCTGAAGAAGTTGAAAGAAAGCTTCAAAAATTAATAACGCAACGATTTTTCCTAAGTGGAATGCCAGATGATGCATTAGGTGAAAAAGTCGTATTGTTCGTGGAACTACCGTTTTCAGAAAAAACCATCAGTGATTTGAGAGAGGCTATCGACAAGCTAAAAGTGCTTTCCAAATATGAAAAGCCAAAAAAAATCTATTTGGTAGAAAAGTTTGAAGAGACCTCAAACGGCAAGGTAAATCGCGAAAGAACCATTAGTGGCCAAATGGTTTAATCTTCTATCACTTCTGCTATAATTTGACCGGTTGTACCGTTGGGCTGTGCGATTCCCAGTAAAGCCGCTATAGTTGGCGCTATATCCCTAATATAATATCTATGAAAGGAGGAAGCATTTTTTATACCATTGCCATAAAAAATTAAAGGCGCCTGAGTATCGTAGTTTAAGTAGCTCCCGTGTGTACTACCTTGTTTTGAATAAGAAATAACGCTTGGTTCCAGAATGTAAATGATGTCACCGCTCCTTTTAGGGTGAAAACCATTTTTAATGGTGTTGCTGAATGCGCTTGTAGCATCACTGCCCTCTATCATATCCCGGGTATAAACCCTGTCAATGCCATCCTGCTGTAAAATATAATAATAGAGTGCTTCCTGTAAGTCATCAGCTTCAACATCATTTTCTTCAAGTTCATCATAATCAAAAAATATTTCATTACCGGAATAGCCTTCTACAAGAACAGATGTTCCAAATTTATTTTTCACAAATTCTTTTACGCCTCGTCTAAAAGTTTTATTGTCAAAATAGCCTGCCGGTATATTATGGTCTTTAAGGTACTGTGGGACGTGCACTGCACCGTGGTCAGCTGTTAGAAATAATGTGTAATTGTTTTCACCGATTTTTTGGTCAAGATAGCTCAGCAGATCTGCGATGTTTTGGTCTAATCTCACATAAGTATCCTGAATTTCTTTTGAGTTGACACCAAAATTATGACCTATGTAATCTGTACTGGAAAAACTCACCGTCAAAAAGTCTGTAACTTCATCCTGTCCCAGATTTTCGTTTAAAATGATTTCTTTTGCAAAATCTGTAAGCATATCATTGCCAAATGGTGTGTCTTTTAGAATGTCGTAACCATCATTTTGAGATGCTAGCATCTTTAGGTCGTAGGGAAATGTTGCATCCTCTTTTCCTTTAAAGCCTTTTTCATAATTATTACGATCTGAGCCACTCTCAATATAAGTTTCCAGAGGTTTTAAGGTATTCCAAGTTTTAAGGTATTTATCTGTTTCCCTATTAAAATCCTTAACCCATTTGGGTAACTTATTCATATAAAAACTGCTGCTGATAAATTTACCGTTTTCACCACCGGAGAACCAATATGCCGCATTTGCGGTATGTCCTGCAGGTAAAATTGAACTTCTGTCTTTTAGTGATATGCCAAAGGTTTTTCCCCTAAACTGCGTGTGCAGTCTGTTCTGGTCGGCAATGGTTGTAGTGAGCATTCTGTAGGGAGACATTTTGCCATCATCACCGTCCACGCCAATAGATGTCATATTGTCGTCGGCAACGCAGTAAACTATTTTATTTTCTTCCTTGTGATACCAATTATTAGATATAATGCCGTGGTTAGCAGGAGTTGTTCCTGTAAAAACAGAGGCATGACCCGGTGCTGTGTAAGTAGGGATGTAACTAAAATGAGTGTTCTTAGCATGAAAACCCTCTCTTATTAATCTTTTGAATCCGTTTTCTGAATAATGGTTTTCGAATCTACTTAAATATTCAAAACGCATTTGATCTACTACAACGCCAACGATAAGGTTTGGTTTTTGTTTTTGAGCAAATGTTGAAATGACAGTAATAAACGCAAACAGGGCAGAGAAAAGATTTTTCATTATCATTTTTTTACAAATTTACGATTATTTAAAATTGAAAACTTTATGCTTAAGTTAAATAAGAAGCGTTCATTTTTTTCTATTTTTAAACCATTATTTTTTTTAATGAAAAACATCAATAATATAGGCCGTTATTTTATAATGATAAAAGACGTCTTTAAGCGCTTTACTAAAGGTAGTGTTTTAAGGAGCCTCATTGTTCAAGAAATTCATGATCTCACTGTTCGTTCGTTGGGAATTGTTGTTTTTATTTCATTTTTTATTGGTGCTGTAATTACGATTCAAACCGCACTTAATTTGAGTAACCCCTTAATACCAAAGTCACTCATAGCTTTTGCCGGAAGACAATCTATAATTTTGGAGTTTTCCCCAACATTTATCTCTATCATCATGGCTGGAAAAGTTGGATCTTATATTACCTCAAGTATAGGCACAATGCGTGTTACCGAACAAATAGATGCGCTTGAGATAATGGGTATAAATTCTTTGAATTATTTGGTTTTTCCGAAGATTGTAGGCATGATGTTTTATCCGTTTGTTATAGCCATATCAATGTTTATGGGAATAGTAGGTGCTTATTTTGCCGGTGTTTTTGGTGGTTTTGTAGATGGTAATCTCTTTTTACAGGGATTACAGGAAGACTTTATAAGTTTTCATGTTGTTTATGCGTTTATTAAAACTGTGGTTTTTGCTTTCATATTGGCAACAGTGCCGGCATTTTATGGTTTCTACATGAAAGGTGGTTCTCTTGAAGTGGGCAAAGCTTCAACAACTTCGTTTGTTTGGACGAGTGTTATCATCATAGTGACAAATTATATTATAACACAATTATTATTGAGCTGATGATCAAAGTAGAAAACTTACATAAGACGTTTGGAGAACTTGATGTGCTTAAAGGCATCAGTACCACTTTTGAACAAGGGCAAACCAACCTTATCATCGGACAGTCCGGATCCGGAAAGACAGTCTTTTTAAAGTGTATGCTTGGGTTATTTGTGCCTGAAAAAGGTAATATTTGTTATGGTGATATGAAATACAGGGAACTTACACCATCACAAAAAAGGGAATTACGTAAACAAATAGGTATGGTTTTTCAGGGCGGCGCTTTGTTTGATTCCATGACCGTAGAGCAGAACGTAATGTTTCCTTTGCAGATGTTTTCAGATGGTACAAAATCTGAAATGCTGGACAGGGTAAACGAGGTTTTGAAAAGGGTAAACCTTATTAACGCCAATCATAAATTTCCATCTGAAATTAGTGGTGGCATGCAGAAAAGGGTTTCCATTGCACGCGCAGTAGTAAACAGACCAAAGTTTTTGTTTTGTGACGAACCAAACTCCGGATTAGACCCTAAAACAGCTACTGTAATTGATAATTTAATTCAGGAAATTACCCACGAATTCAATATTACAACTGTTGTCAATACACATGATATGAATTCCGTTTTTGAAATAGGAGAGAAAATAGTATATCTTGAAAACGGGAAAATAGCATGGGAAGGTGATAATACAATAATCCACAAAACAGATAACGAAGCAGTTACGAGGTTTGTGTATTCTTCTGAGCTTTATAAAAAAGTAAGAATAGCACAACAAAAAGGCTATTAGTTTCTATTCAGTTATTTCTGTTGGTCTTATATCAATGTCAATTTTTTCAGTATCAATTTTATAGGCTAACCAATCTGATAATTTCTTTTCAAATTCCAGTTTTTCCTTATATGAGAGTGGACCATCCCACATGACTTTAAAAGTTGGCACTGTATCAATTGTGGTATCATTGTCATACAGCATTTCTGCAAATGCGACATCGGTCACCTTGCCATAATTCAGGCGTATTTCTTTCGCTATTCTGTTGAAAGGTATATTGTTTTTATTACCGGCTGAAATGATAGAATCGAGCTTTCTGTTCAATAATAAGACCTCCATCTTTTTTGATATCAACTCTAAAGAATCACGGGTTTTTAGCTCTTTTAAGTACTTAAACTGATTGAAATTCTCTGAACTTTCATTCTGTAAAACTTTCAGATCTGTATCCTCCAGTTTTTCATACTGACTTAATTTTGATTTCCACAGTTTTATGACTTCATCCGGAATTTCCTTGCCAAGAAAGGAAACCTCAATTACAGATGTTCTATCAGTATGATATTCAATATTGGTTGCGTTTTTCTGAAGATAAGAGTCCTTGTATGGTTCAAGTTCGGCTTTTACAAATGTTTCTGCACTCTTTAAAAATGTAGATTCTTCCCAGAGCATATAAAAGAGGTACACACTAGGTAACATCACAACAATAGCAATGATAGAAGCCAATTGTGATATCCTTTTACGTCTCAGAGAATTCGCATATTTTACTAAAGGGAATCGTAAAATTTTTGAAACCAAAAAGGTAGACAGGGCAATAAAAATGGTGTTGATCGTAAAAAGATACATGGCACCACCAAAAATGGAAATGTCCCATACAGCTATGCCATAGCCGGCCGTACACAAAGGCGGCATTAAAGCTGTAGCTATTGCAACACCCATAATTACCGTAGATATTGTTCCTTTTTTTGTTTTTGCAATTATAAGCGCTAATCCACCAAAGATAGCCACGATAACATCAAGTATTGTGGGGTAGGTTCTCGATATAATTTCTTCGTTTGGATCTGTGCTTTCTGTGAGTGGAGATATCCAAAAATACAAAGAAGCGGTTATCAAACTAAGGACAACCATCACGCCAAGATTTACCAGAGAACGCTTCAGGGTATCCAAATCATTGATAGCTACAGAGAATCCCAGGCCAACAATAGGACCCATCAAAGGGGATATAAGCATGGCACCAATGATTACGGCGGTACTTCCTACATTAAGACCTACTGATGCAACGATTATTGAAAATATAAGAATCCAGGCATTGTGACCACGAAATGGGATATCTTTCAGAATGGCTTCCATGGTGGTATCACGATCCGTTTCGTCTCTGATGTCTAACAGATGCAACAAATAGGACCTTAGACTGCCATAGGTCTCTTTGAAGCTTTTTCTTACCTTTTCTTCCTGTTGGTTTTGGGTTTCTGTTCCTGTTTTATTTTCGTTGGTTGAATTACTTTCCATAGCAACCTACATTCGTTTATGATGTAGAATTTTAAATTATTTTAAAACTTCAACCTCAGCATTAGGTTGAAAAACATACATTTTCCCTGTGGACAACTCCTTGCACTTGTATCTTTTCCTCAATTTTTCTCCTTTGACAAATATTCTGCCATTTGGTAAGCAAAAGTGTGTCCCAATGGGTAATTCAAATATATAACTTTTATTTGAAGGTTTATCGTATGCTTTTAATGCAATAGATAATCTCGCATCTGTATCGCTGCTTGCTCTTGGATTTTTAAAATGATTGGCAATGAGTGGCAAAAGCTGTTCAGGAAAAATCATTGGGTTTATAAGAGGTAACATCAATTGCTGAAAGGTCAGTTTCCACTCTATACCGTGAGGTTTTACCGATCTTGGGTAGTTTTGAAAAACAAGTAAATGTGCTATTTCATGTATGAGGGTAATTAAAAACCGGTATGGATTCAAATTGGCATTTACAGTAATTTGGTGCCCTCCATTGGGCAGAGGCCTGTAATCGCCGTGTTTGGTTTGCCTTTCATTTACAATTTTTAAATGCACCTTATAAGTCTTTAACAGCTCTTCTACAAAAGCAACAGATTTATCAGGCAAATATTTCTGTAATACTGAAGTCACTTTTAGGGTGTGGAATTCGAAACCTGTAATGTTTTTCCATTATAATACTTTTTACCTTCAATTGCAAAATTTGAAATATATTCAGCCATTTCTTTTGCATTTACGGGTGCTTGAAAACCCGGAAATGCTTCTTTGAGCATTTCAGTTTCTACAGCTCCGAGCGCGAGACAGTTAAAAGCCATTTCGGTCTCTTTGTATTCTTCTGCCAATAACTCAGTCATACAAATCAGTGCTGCTTTGCTTGAGCTGTAAGCGGCAAGCCCCGGAAATTTAACACTACCCTGAATACCACCCATGCTCGAAATATTTACGGTATGACCAATTTTGCTAAAGGCCCTAATCAGTTTTGATGTTAAACCAAAAACACCAAAGACATTTGCCTCATAAACAGCTCTAACATCATTTACATTTGTTTCTTCAAAGGCCTGATTCATAAATTTTCCTGCATTGTTTATAAGGATATCCACTTTATCCGTTTTGGCAGAGATATATTCTATATTTTTTTGAATTGAACTTTCATCACTCAAGTCACAGGAAAGACTGAATACATTTTTATGACCGAGAGCATTAACAGGTTTATCATTTCTTGATAAGGCAAAAACTTGATATTGTTTTTCGGCAAAGATCTTTACAAGTTCAAAACCAATTCCTCGGCTGGTACCGGTTATGATGATTGTTTTTGTCATTATTTGTTCATTTTAATTTGGTTATCCTCATGATTTGCAATATTTAAAAGTGCTACAGACCATTGTGAAATAAGGCGATCCATATGCCTGTAATCCATTTTATCTGCTTCATCACCTACCTGATGATAGAAATCGTAATTTGTGAAATCAAAAGTTGAAACAGAGTGAGCAGGTATTTTAAAGACTTTATAAAAAGGATGATTATCACTTCTTGTAAATAACCTGTATTTTTTTGACTGTGGTGAAAAAATCAAATTTTCATCGGACAGATATGAATTAAATACCTCTGCAAAATTTGATCTTTGAAATCCGGTTAGATAAGCTGAATCCGGATACTCCGGCATTGGTACACCAACCATTTCTATGTTGAAGACAATGTATGGCAGAACATCTTCACTTTTAAATTTTTCAGCGAGATATTTTGAGCCGACCAAACCTTTTTCCTCAGCATCAAAAAGTATAAAGATCAAAGGTCTTTTGGTTTCTTTATCTTTCAGCAATTTAGCAAGTTGCATAACTGCTACAGTTCCTGAAGCATTGTCATTTGCACCATTGGCAATACTATCACCATTTACAGGTTTTCGATAACCAATATGATCATAATGGGCGCCGATAATAATCGGGTTTTTGGAAAGTAATGGATCTGTTCCTGCTTTATAGGCAAGAAGGTTGTAAGCTACTTTTTCATTTTTGAGATAGAAAGTATCCCTGTAGGTTTTATAGTATGGTTTTATATTCTCAGATTTGAAGTAGTTTTCAATGTATTCTGCTGACTTTTCAAGGCCCAAAGTTCCTGACTCTCTGCCCTGCATTTCGTCTGATGCCAATGCTCTAAGATGTTTTTCTATTTCTGCTTTTTGGTCTTGTGCCTGAGCATGATTAAAAAATGACATCAGAACGAGGACAATGAATAATAAAGTTTTAGGCATTGATTTTTTTTGTAAATATAAGTTTATCGAAAAAAGATGTACAATATTTTAGTTTTATTTGGTAAAAAGGCTGCAATACCAATAAAAAAACCTTGTCCGAAGACAAGGTTTTAAGTAAGAATTCTAAAATGAATTAATTTTAACCTAGGTAATTCTTCAAAATTCTACTTCTGTTGGTATGCTTCAGTCTGCGTACGCCTTTTTCTTTGATTTGGCGGACTCTCTCTCTGGTAAGTCCAAAGATCTGGGCAATCTCTTCCAGGGTCATTGGTTGTTGGTTATTTAACCCAAAGTACAAACGCAACACGTCGGCTTCGCGGGTTGTGAGCGTTTCTAGCGCGCGTTCAATTTCCTTTTGAAGTGATTCATGGATGAGTTGTTTGTCTGGATTTGGTGACTCTCCAAAATTTAAAACATCATAGAGGTTTGAGTCTTCACCTTCAACAAGAGGAGCATCCATAGAAACGTGACGACCGGAATTTTTAAGGGACTCTTTAACATCGTTTACAGTCATATCCAGTTCTTTGGCAATCTCTTCCGGACTTGGTGGACGCTCATTATTTTGCTCCAATAAAGCATATGCTTTATTGATCTTATTGATGGTTCCAATTTTGTTGAGCGGAAGTCTCACAACACGTGATTGCTCTGCTAAAGCCTGTAAAATAGACTGTCTGATCCACCAAACAGCATAAGAAATAAATTTGAAACCACGTGTTTCATCAAATCTTTTAGCTGCTTTAATCAAACCTAAATTACCTTCATTGATCAGATCAGGAAGCGTTAGTCCTTGATTTTGATACTGTTTTGCTACAGAAACAACAAATCTTAAATTGGCATTGGTCAATTTCTCTAAAGCTCTGTCATCACCTGCTTTAATGCGTTGTGCCAACTCCACTTCTTCCTCAGCTGTGATAAGATCTACTTTTCCAATTTCCTGTAGATATTTGTCTAAAGAAGCAGTTTCACGATTAGTAACTTGTTTTGTAATCTTAAGTTGTCTCATTTCAAAATTTTATAGTGTATTACTTTATACGTATAAAAGACAGTTAAGGTTACAGGAAGTTAAAAATAATTTTCAAATTATTTAAAATAAAATATATATTTAATTGAAAATTAATATTTTACGTAGATGAAAAATCATCAAAATTAAGTTCTGGTCTAATTTCTAATCAATCCTGATGGGAAAGAAACCACACTTTCAAAGCCATCTTTGCTGATACTGGCAACACCAAAAAAATAATTATCAATGACGATATTTTCCAATGTAAATTCATTGACATTGCCTACATATCTGCTGTATTGCCAGACCGGTGAGGTTGTCTCTCTCCAGTAAATCATATAGCCTTTGACGTTCTGGTTGTTGTTGGTGTCCCATCTTAAAGTTGTAGAAGGTTGTACAGCGCCACCAATTTTTACGTTTTCCGGTTTTTTTGGTGCCCAGGCCAGGCTGGCCAGATTAATGGCATTAACAGCTGTTAGCTTTTTGGCAAAATCAAAGTTGACGTGTTTTATCACGTCTCCATATTCAATGCCATTTTCAACCCGGATGTCCTGGTGTTGTTGAACATAATTTTCGTGAGCTTCCATAATTCTTATTCCCGGATAGCCAAGATCATTAAAAGGTTTATGATGTCCTCCACGACCAAACCTGTCTAACCTGTATATCATTATTGGATTCATCTCCGGCATGTAGGTTTTTGTAGTTTTGTGAACATATCTTGCCAATTGTCTGGATACGCCGTCAACTTCGCCGCCATAGTAACGTTTCATAAGGCGTTCCCTTTCGGTTTCTGTTGGGTTATGTGCCTCACTAAATATTCTAAAACTTCTGTTGTCTATCACGCCATCAATACCTTTTATATTGCCTATCATGTCATTGTTGAGTATTCCTATGATATGCCATTTATTTTCTTTGGCGAATTCAGCAAGAAACTTACCGCCAAATAATCCTTGTTCTTCACCACTTAAACCAACAAATGCTATGCTGTTTTCAAACTCATATTTAGATAGTACTCTTGCTGCCTCGATGGTTCCTGCCATACCACTGGCATTGTCATTTGCGCCCGGTGCATCCGTTGTGAAATCCTGTGTGTCTGAGGCTCTGGAATCTATATCTCCGCTCATCATGATGTAAGAATCTGGATTTGTTTTTCCTCTTAGAATGGCTACGACATTTACAACTTCAGCTGCTTTAGGTACCCTGTTGCCCATCTCCGGTGTAACCATGGTCCTTTGGTAGAATATTTCCAGACATCCATTACAGGCTTCAGATATTTTTTCAAATTCTGCTTTTATCCATCTTCTGGCTGCACCTATACCTCTGGTCTCACTCAAAGTATCGCTAAAGGTGTTTCTGGTTCCAAAATTTGCCAACGTCCGGATGTCGTTTTCAATTCTTTCGGCAGATACATTCTCTATGATATCATAAATTTTCGGGTTTTGCTGTGCGAATCCTGAAAATAATAATGACAAAAAAATGATGGTAAACTTTAGTTTATTCATAACTCTTATTTTGAAGTTAAAGATTTAAATAATTCTTCCAGACTTTGATTTTTACGGTTTAGTGTTTTGATCTTTAGTCCTATATCATGTGCAAAATCAAAGACGTATGAGCGCATATCTTTGTCCGTATCAAAATGAAGTTCATAGGTATAAAGTCCAATTTCCTCGGCTTTCTTAACTTTGGAAAGCCGGTTGAAAGCTTCCAGTTCAACACTATAATCCAATTCTACATGAATGATTTGTTGCTGGTTTTTGGTTAAATCGTCCAGCATTTCATCGGCAACAACTTCTCCTTTATTTATAATGATTACCCTATCGCAAATCGCTTCTACTTCCTGCATAATATGTGTGGAAAGAAGTGTGGTTTTGTCTTTGCCTATGCTCTTGATAAGACTACGTATTTCGACTAACTGGTTGGGATCCAGACCAGTCGTTGGTTCGTCTAAAATGAGTATTTCCGGGTCATGAACAAGTGCGGCAGCCAGTCCAACCCTTTGGCGGTAACCCTTGGACAATTGGTTTATTTTTTTATGTGCCTCCGGACTAAGGTTAGTTAAATCAATAACGTCTTCAACACTGTTTTTAGAGCAATTGTAAATATTGGCATTGAAATTTAAAAATTCTCTTACATACATATCTGTATATAATGGGTTGTGTTCCGGAAGGTATCCTATGTTATGTTGAATATCTAATGGATATTTTCTGATGTCTATATTGTTGATTTTTGCGTCTCCTTCATAAGTGTTGATGTAACCTGTGAGAATTTTCATCATCGTAGATTTTCCGGCTCCATTTGGCCCCAGAAATCCAACTATTTGACCTTTTGGTATCTCAAAACTCACATTATTCAATGCTTTTTGAGAATTATATGTTTTTGTAATTCCTTCTGTTGAAATTGACATTTGGTATTATTATTGTTTCAAACTTAATTGAAAAATGTGAACTATTTTATCAGAATAATTTAACCTTAACAATTTTTGAAAATGCACTTAAAGTTTTGCAATCATCTAAAAGATAGTTTAAAGTTAACATTTGGAAAGTAATTCACTAAGAAATAAAACTTTATATTTGTATTATGAAATTTATATTGTCATTGATCCTGCTTTTTGCGAGCTTTTCACTAATGGCTCAGATCGATAGTGGTAGTAAGACCAGTAGTGGTTCAATATTCAATTCTTCAAAAAGCAACTCAAAATCTACAACAAGCACTTTTGGTATCCCAAACCGAAGTAGTAACGGGATGTTTTTGAATAAAGAAGAAGACAAAGGTGTAGACTTTACAGCTAAAAGTAAATATACCGATCCCGGTCAGGCCTGGGACAGTAAGTTTAATTTTGATGCCGGAAATGAAGGTAACAATTTTGATGCTGAGAAATATGCCAATGACATGGATTTTGGTATAATTAATTCTAATGCTGAAAAAATGACTTTTATGTTCAGGGATCACATGGCATTTGATGGTGATCGTGTAGATATATTGCTCAATGGAAAAGTTATAGCTGAAAATGTTTTGCTTAGACCCGGCTTTACTTCAATAGACATTCCAATGGAAGTTGGTTTTAACAAGATTGAATTTGTAGCTTTAAATCAAGGACAATCCGGACCAAACACAGCACAGCTGCGTATCACAGACGATAAAGGTTATTTGCATTCAAATAATGTCTGGAATTTACTTACCGGCGTCAAAGCTTCTGTAATAATTGTTAAGCAGGAATAGTCATACACCTGTGTATTGAGACAAATTAAATCAAAATACAAGTATCTTTCTTTTGTTTTGATTGTTGCATTGGTGCTTTTTCCGATTTTCATCATATTTAAAATCATATTTTCGTATCACAGGTTTTTTGAATCATTGCCATTACTAATTTTATTACTTTGTTTTCAGCACTTGCTTTAGGTTATTTTGTCTGGGAGTTTAAAAAAGTTGTCATTAATCAGTCAGGAATAGATTTAATAAATCCGGTTTTACCTTTTGTTAAAAAAAGATATAAATGGTCTGATTTTGACTACTATCTTAATGTATCAGAACATACCAGATACGATTCTTACCAGGCTATTTGGATTATAGTAAACCATAAAGTTAAGCTCAGGCTTTCGAGTTTCGCCTATTTAAATGTTGAACAACTTAGAAAAGAAATCGAGGTTGATTGTAAAGGATGCTTTGATGTTTCGTACTTCTTTCAGGTTTTTTATATGTTTGGGTTATTAAAAATTAAGATTGAAAATATTTCAAAGTGAGAACAATATTTTTACTGTTATACCTTATGCCTTGGTTTATGCAAGGGCAATATCAAAGCAAATTCGATGTTCAAAAAATATCGGCTGATGTTATACCCAATCTCAATGACAGATCAATTTCAGGTAGAATAAAGCTGACTTTTAAAGCCCTTGAAGACCTGGATTCCATTTACCTGGATGCCAAAAAAATGAATGTTGAAGTATTGAAGTCTGATATTGATTTTGAAATTAATTCAACAGCTAAAAGGATTTGGTTTACAGGAAGTTTTAAAAAAGATAAAACTTATAATATAAACTTTAAGTATAAGGCTAAGCCGAAACAAACTTTATATTTTGTGGGTTTTGAAGATCAAGATAAAGCAAATGATCAAGTATTCACACAGGGACAGGGTAAATATACTTCGCATTGGTTGCCCAGTATAGATGATATGAATGACAAGATTGAATTCGACCTTAGTCTCATTGTACCCAGCTTTTACGGAGCTCTGGCTAATGGGAAGCTCATAGAACAGTGGAAAGAGAATGATTCCTTGACCAGATGGGTTTATGATATGCAAAAGCCAATGAGTTCTTATCTTGTGGCTATAAGTATCGGAGATTATACCCGCGAAATAGAAACATCAGATTCGGGAATTGAGTTGCACAAATATGTTTTAAAACAGGACTCTGCTTATCTCGAGCCTACATATAGACATACCAAAAGAATTTTTGACTACCTAGAAAAAAAGATCGGAGTAAAATATCCATGGCAGGATTACAAACAAGTGCCGGTAAGAGATTTTCTTTACGCCGGCATGGAAAATACCTCTCTGACCATTTTTTCAGATGCTTTTGTTGTAGATTCTATTGGTTATCAGGACAGAAACTACGTAAATGTCAATGCCCACGAACTGGCTCATCAGTGGTTTGGGAACCTCATCACAGAAACAGATTCAAAGCACCACTGGTTGCACGAAGGATTTGCAACCTATTATGCGCTTTTAGCCGAACGACAGATTTTTGGAGACGATTATTTCTACTACAAGCTCTATCAAAATGCAGAATTACTAAAAGCCAAAAGCGACCAGGGAAAAGGTGAACCTCTTTTAAAAGAAAATGCGAGTTCACTTACCTACTATCAAAAAGGTGCCTGGGCACTCTTTATGCTTAACAGATTGGTTGGAGAAGAAGTGTTTGATCTTTCAGTTAAAAACTTTTTGAATAATTACGCTTATCAAAACGTCACTACAGACAACTTTTTGAATGAAGTTAAAGCGCTAACGGATATTAATCTGGCGCAATTTGAAGCCGATTGGCTCAGGCAGTCAGCTTTTCAGGCCGACCAGGCACTTCAGGCCTTAGAAGAATCTTTATTTATTCCAGAATATTTTAAGTTGATCGCGATGCGAGAGCTATCCATTGATGAAAAGCTGGAAGAACTGAACAAGGCATTAAGCTTTCCTGTTAATGATTATATAGGGCAGGAAGCTGTATATCAAATGGCAGCCGAGCCCAACAATAAAAAACTGATTCCGCTTTACAGGAAAGCTTTCGCTTCTGAAAATTTATGGGTGAGACAGGCTATTGCTGAAAGTCTGGATGAAATACCTTTGGCTTTAAAAACAGAATACGAGAGTTTGCTTTTAGATAAATCTTATCAAACTCAGGAACATGCCTTGCTCAATTTATGGTTGAATTTTCAGCAAGATAAAAATGAGTACCTGAAGCGAATGGAAGGGAGTGTTGGTTTTAAGGACAAAAACATCAGACAATTATGGCTGACACTTAATTTGGTGTCGCCCGATTACGAACCAGAGAAGACGACCAGTCATCTTAAAGAATTGGTTGGTTATACATCATTAAAAAACAGATTTCAGGTCAGAGAGCATGCATTTGGGTATTTGTTTCAAATCGACGCATTTCCAAATGAAGCTTTAGAAAATCTACTCGAAGGCAGTTTTCACCATACATGGAGATTCAGGGATTTTTGCAGGCAACTATTGGAGACACTTTTAAAGAAACCAAAGTACAGCAAGGCGATTGAAGCCATGACTCCTGTTTTAGAAAAAAGACAGATTAATCTAATTGACAGATTAAAATGAGAGCATTAGTGATATCAGGTGGTGGTAGTAAGGGAGCTTTTGCTGGTGGTGTAGCAGAGTATTTAATGAAAGTGCTACATCACGACTATAGACTATTTTTGGGTTCTTCAACCGGGAGTTTGCTCATTCCACATTTGTCCATGGGAGATATAAGTAAGGTTAAGCACATTTACACTAATGTCAATCAATCCAATATTTTCAGCTTAAATCCTTTTATAAAACGAAAAAAAGAGGGCAGGGAATATGTAACCATCAACTACCTGAATACGGTAGTTCAGTTTATCAAGAAAAAGCGAACCTTTGGCGAAAGCAAAAACCTGAGGAAAACCATCAAAAAGTATTTTGATATCAGAGATTTCGAAAAAGCCAAATGTTGCGGAAAGGACATTATAGTTACTGTTTCTAACCTCACCAAAAACGAAGTTGAATATAAGTCTATACAGGGTTTTGATTACGAAGATTTTGTAGACTGGATTTGGATCTCTTGTAATTTAGTGCCTTTTATGAGTTTGGTCAGAAAGAATGATTGTGAATATGCTGACGGTGGTTTTGGTAGTCTTGTTCCTATTCGGGAAGCTATACGTCGAGGTGCTACTGAAATTGACGCCATTATTCTGGAAGCTGAGAATATGGAACACAATAAAGTGCTTGGCAAAAACCCGTTTTCTCTTATGATGAATCTTTTTGGTTTTATGCTGGATCAGGTTGAAAAACATGATATAAGAGAAGGTAAACTCGCAGCTATGCACCGTGATGTGAAGCTTAATTTGTACTACACACCAAGTAAACTCACCGAAAATTCATTGATCTTTGATAAAAAACTGATGGCTCAATGGTGGAAAGACGGCTTCAATTACGCCAGAACAAAAAATTACGATAACAAACTTGTTTTTGATAAATTTTAAAAAATTACTATTACAGCTTCAGGAAATTATTCAGGATCTGTTCTCCCCAGGCACCACTTTTTTCCGGATGGAACTGGACGCCAAAGAAATTTTCTTTTTGCAAAGCAGCACAGAATTTTTGCCCATAATCTGAGTCAGCTATGCTTTCAGTATTTGATGGAACATAGTAGGAATGAACAAAATACATATAAGTTTCTTTGGGTAAACCTTCAAATAGATCTGTCTTTAGATTTTTGATAAGGTTCCAACCCATGTGGGGTACCTTTTGATCGATTTTAAAATGTTTGACATTTACATCAAAAATACCGAGTCCTTCCGTCGGTCCTTCTTCTGTGCTTTTACACATGAGTTGCATGCCCAGACAAATTCCAAGAACGGGTTGTGTTAGCTCTGGTATCAATTGGTGAAGTCCGGTCTCTTTAAGTTGCCTCATTGCACTTTTAGCATGGCCAACTCCGGGAAAGATCAATTTCTCTGCATTTTTTATTACAGCCTGGTCACTACTTAAGACTGAAGTATAGCCTAATCTGTTCAAAGCAAATTGAATGCTTTGAATATTTCCTGCACCATAATCTATAATAACCACTTCTTTGCTCATAAACTTCCTTTAGTAGATGGTAAGATTAGTTTTTCAGTATCTCTTTTTATTGCTGCTTTAATTGCCCGTGCAAAAGCCTTGAAAATTGATTCTATTTTGTGATGTTCATTTTGTCCCTCTGCCTTGATGTTTAAGTTGGCCTGTGCCGCATCAGAAAAAGATTTGAAAAAATGCATAAACATTTCTGTCGGCATATCTCCAACGTACTCGCGTTTAAATTCTGCCTGCCATACCAGCCAGGGACGACCACCAAAGTCTATGCCTACCTGAGCTAAAGCATCATCCATTGGCAGATAAAACCCATATCTGTCCAGACCTATTTTATTGCCGAGTGCTTTTCTGAAAGCTTCGCCAAGAGCTATAGCCGTGTCTTCAATGGTGTGGTGTTCATCCACGTTGAGGTCACCATCAACGTCTATTTGCAGATCTACCAGGGCATGCCTGGATACCTGTTCCAGCATGTGGTCAAAGAATGATAAACCGGTTTTTGATGAAAATTGTCCTGTTCCATCCAAATCGAGCCTGACTTTAATCCTGGTTTCTTTGGTGTTCCGATTGATTTCAACAACTCTTGAACCCAGTCGGATGAAATCGTAAATGTCTTCCCAGGATTGTGTTTCCAGCTGGATATATTTTTTTAATTCGGATTGAGATTCGCTTAGTTCGTCATCTCCCAAACCTGAATTATTATTGATATAGATTCCCTGACTGCCAATGTTTTTGGCAAGTTCAATATCGGTGAGGCGATCTCCTATAACAATTGATTCTTTTAAATTGTAGTCACCGTCAAGATATGGTTTTAATAAACCTGTTCGGGGTTTTCGCGTTTCAGCTTCTTCATGGGGAAAGGTCCTGTCAATCAAAATATCTTTAAACATAATGCCTTCATTTTCTAAAGTTTTGACGATGAAATTTTGAACCGGCCAAAAATCCTCCTCCGGAAAGGCATCTGTACCCAAGCCATCCTGATTGGTGATCATGATGAACTCAAATTCATTAAGTCTTGAAATATCAGATAATACAGATATAGCCTTGGGATAAAATTCCAGTTTTTCAAAGCTGTCAATTTGTTCATCTTCAGGTTCTCTGATGATCGTACCGTCACGGTCTAAAATGAGTAGTTTCTTCATGTCAATGTTTTTAAAGCCTCAATTAAGATTTGATTTTCCTCCGGTGTGCCAATACTTATTCTTAGACAATTTTTACAACCCGGTAAATTATGTCTGTTTCTTACCACAATGTCTTGTTCTAAAAGTTCAACGTATCTTTTCTGAGCATCATCAACTTTAATCAATACAAAGTTGGCATCACTCGGATAAACATTTTCGATCCAGGAAACAGTTGCCAACGCCTGGTTTAATTTTTGCCTTTCTTCTGAAAGTATTTCTATTTGTTTGTCAACTTTATCTTTTTGGTCTAAGGCTTTCAGTATTTCAATTTGTGTTAATTGATTGATGTTATAAGGAGGTTTTATTCGATTGAGATATTCAATGATCAATGGGTTTGCAAAGCACATTCCAAGTCTGGCGCCGGCCATAGCATAAGCTTTTGAAAAGGTTTGGAGCACAATCAGATGAGGGTATTTATCAATTAACCGAGACCAGGATGTTTGCGGCGAAAAATCCTGGTAAGCTTCATCCAGAACTACAATCCCATCAAAATTTTCAAGAATAAATTCAATATTTTTTGCCTGTATAGAATTTCCACTGGGATTATTAGGAGAACAAACAAAAATCAATTTTGGATTTTTATGAAGCTCTGGTTTTAATTTTTTTATATCAATTTCAAAATCTTTGTCGAGATTTACTTCTAATACTTCAATCGCATTGAGATTGCATACCACTTTATACATTCCATATGTAGGAGGAAAGATAAGGGCCTTATCTTCATATGGCTTGCAAAATAAACGTATGATAAGATCAATGACCTCGTCACTGCCATTACCGAGCAGAATGTTTTTGACCGGAACATTCTTTATTTCAGAAATTCTGGCTTTCAATTTTTTTTGATAGGGATCGGGATAACGGTTTAAGCCATTATCAAAAGGATTCTCATTAGCATCCAGGAATACCATTTCCCCGGTCGTGCTAAATTCATCCCGGGCTGATGAATAAGCTTCGATAGTCCTTAAATCAGGTCTTATTAAATTTATAATATCTTTTTTCAATATCATCTTGATTTCTGAATCTAAGCAGAACTGACATAAGTTGAAAACTAACTTATTAAAATTCTGCTGAGGTTCAATTATATATCTTTTAACCTCAAGCTTACGGCATTTTTATGTGCAAAGAGCTCTTCAGCTTCAGCCATAATTTCAATATGTTTTCCTAAGGCCTTCAAACCTGATTTAGTGATCTTTTGATAGGTTATTTTTTTACAAAAGCTGTCCAGGTTCACACCACTGTATTGTCTTGCAAAAGCATTGGTAGGTAAAGTATGGTTTGTGCCTGAGGCATAATCTCCTGCGCTTTCAGGCGTGTAATTGCCAATAAACACAGACCCGGCATTGGTAATGCCCGAAACAATTTCTTCTTCGTTTTCAACACAAACGATAAGGTGTTCAGGACTGTACAGGTTACTTAAATCTAAAGCAGTCTTGATATGATCTACAATGATCATAACAGAGTTTTCTATGGCTTTTTGAGCGATATTTTTGCGTGGCAGGTCATTGAGCTGTTTTTCAATTTCTTCCTTAGTACGTTCAGCAATTTCCTTTGAAGTAGTTACCAGCACGACCTGACTGTCTATACCATGTTCAGCCTGACTCAGCAAATCGGAGGCCAGATAGGCGGGTTTTGCAGAATCATCTGCCAGAACCATCAACTCTGAAGGTCCGGCAGGCATGTCAATAGAGACGTCATAACTGGTCGCTACTTGTTTAGCTACTGTAACATACTGGTTTCCCGGTCCAAAAATTTTATATACCTTAGGAATAGTCTCCGTGCCAAAGGTTAAGGCTGCAATGGCCTGTATACCTCCAACTTTAAAAATATTATTGATACCACAGCATTTTGCGGCATAGAGCATAGCCGGATGAATGTTTTGTTCTTTTCCGGGCGGTGTTACCATAATTACTTCTTTACATCCTGCTATTTGAGCAGGTATTCCCAGCATTAAAATGCTGGAGAACAAAGGTGCTGTTCCTCCCGGGATATATAAGCCTACCTTTTCAATTGGTTTTGAAGCCTGCCAGCACTCTACACCTTTCTGCGTTTCTACACACAGTGTATTCTTTTGTTGAGCTTCATGAAATTTGTAAATATTGTCATAAGCTACATCAATAGCATTTTTGAGTTCTTTTGAAATATTATTTTCAGCATTTTCAATCGAAGATTCTTCGACTGAAA
Source organism: uncultured Psychroflexus sp. (assembly GCA_913062845.1). GTDB lineage: Bacteria > Bacteroidota > Bacteroidia > Flavobacteriales > Flavobacteriaceae > Psychroflexus. Next base: position 32,065 of record CAJXVZ010000003.1, on the reverse strand, counting down.
AGTCTGCTATCCTTACACCATCAAACAGCTCAGTATATTTGATTATTGAATTATCACCGTGAGATTTTATGTCTTCAAAAATGGCTTTTACATCATTTTCTAAAGCTGCATAATCCTGTGTTGGACGTTTAAGAATTTCTTTCCAGGTTGACTTTTTTGGATTTGTAATTGTCTTCATTATAGGATCATTTTTTCGATAGGTGCGACCAAAATACCTTCGGCGCCAGCTTGCTTTAATTGGTCGATCACACTCCAGAAATCATTTTCATTGATGACTGTATGTACCGATGACCAGTTTTTTTCTACAAGCGGCATCACGGTTGGACTTTTCATACCGGGTAAAAGTTGAATCACATGGTCTATTTTATCATTTGGGACATTCATGAGAATGTACTTTGAATTTTTAGCTTTCAAAACCGCATCCAACCTGAAGCAGAGTTTATCTAAAATAGCTTTATTATCTGCTGAAATATTTGGTGAAGTCGCTAATACAGCTTCACTTATTAAGAGTGTCTCAACCTCTTTGAGATTGTTTTTAAACAATGTACTTCCCGTTGAGACGATATCGCAAATTCCATCTGCCAAACCAATATTAGGTGCAATCTCTACAGAACCATTAATGATGTGTATATCAGCATTAATATGATGTTTTTTTAAGAACTGATTGACCGTATTGGGATATGAAGTCGCAATTCTTTGGCCATCAAAATCAGAAATGCCATTGTATGCTTTTTCTTTTGGTATGGCCAGACTAACACGACATTTCGAAAAGCCCAATTTCATCACATAAGTAATTTTTGGTGCTTTTTCAATCAGCAGATTTTCTCCTATAATAGCTGCATCTACAACGCCATCTTTCAGATATTGAGGTATATCTCCATTTCTTAAATAATATATTTCCAAAGGGAAATTAGGAGAAGCCGCCTTTAGCTGATCTTTGCCATTATCAATTGAAATCCCGCAGCGCTTAAGGATATCAATAGATTGGTCGTGTAAGCGTCCTGATTTTTGAATACCTATTTTAATGTTTTCCATAAATTTTAAAAATAAAAAACCCGTCTGAAATTCAAACGGGTGTATATTTAAACCATAACATCACACTTACCGTTTGAGGGTAAACACAGAATGATGTAATGTCCAAGTTTTTTTCATATTACAAATGTAAATATATATTTTATATTTAATCTGCTGCTAACAGATAATTAGCAATTGTCAGATTTAATTATTTCCAAGAATTAAAGGCATACCGTTTTCTCCAGAACCTATAACTACAACTTTTGAGTTTGGAGATTCAGCCAGTTTGTTAGTGGCTTCGATACCTTTGTCCGTAAGAATTTTGTCGGTCAGTGATGCACTTAAGATTCTGTTGGCATCAGCCTTACCTTGTGCTTCAATTCTTTGACGTTCTGCTTCTTTTTGCGCAGTAACTAATCTGAATTCATATTCCAGAGATTCCTGCTCTTGCTTCAATTTTCTCTCAATAGCTTGTTTGATTGTTGGAGGAAGGGTCACGTCTCTAACGAGCACTTCATCCAAAACAATATATTGGTCGTCGACAATTTTTTTGGTTTCCTCAAAAATCTCTCTTTGTATAGCATCTCTTTTACTGGAGTAAAGTTGCTCTGGAGTATATCGGCCTACAACACTTCTTGAAGCTGATCTTATAGTAGGCAGTATGATTCTATTTAAATAATCATCTCCAATCTCCTGATGCAGTTTACCTAAATTTACTGCATCGGGTTTGTACCAAACGGAGGCGTCTAATTGAATATCCAGTCCGTTTGAGGATAATACCTTCATTTTTTCAAATATTTCCTGACGTCTTACCTCATAAACGTAAACTTTGTTCCAGGGTGCAACGATATGAAAACCTTCATCTAAAGGTGGTTCGTCCGTTACAACACCACCGCCGAATGTTCTGTACAATACACCTGCTTCACCCGAGTCAATTGTGACCGCTGAATTAAAGATTATGATTAACCCTACAAAGATTGCAATAACTATAACTACAACCGATTTTGATAGTCTTTCCATGTTTTAAAATTTAAATTAAACCGTGGTATTTTCTACTAAACCACTCTATGCTCAAAAATACAACAATTAAGGCTAATAAAACCCACCAATTAACTAAAGATTCTCTTTTTTCAATCGATTTTTGGACAGGTTTAAATTTTTGCTCAGAGCTCAGATAATTTTTTAAAGCTCCCAGCTGGTCTTCATAAAATACGGTATCTGAAAGCATCCTTAATTTTTCAACATTTGCTCTGTAAAAACTTTTTTCCAACAAAAAATCTATCATCTTAAACTCTCCTTTTATTGCAAGGTTTTTGCCCGAAACATCAATACTGTAATTATATTCTCCGGCTGGAAGATCATTTATTTTTGTGGAATAATTGTTATTTTTAATGATCAGGTTATATGAGTAATTTTTGTTGGTTTCTTTATCAGACATGTTAAGACTAATCTTTTGATTGGGGTCAAAGCTATAGTTTTGATCAAAATACTGAACATTTACTATATTATTTTCTCCTTTGTTATAAAAGGACTTGATGTCACTTACCAGACGCTTCTTCGTCTGAGTGCTGCTTACAAATTGAATCAATTGATCGATGAAGCCATCAAATTCCTTGAAACTTTCCTCTTCAATGTAAGAACGCATGCGCCAGCGCCAAATATTTTCACCAAATAAATAGGCTGTTTTCTGATTTCTGCCTTCTGAAACCGTCATAAGAAGCGGTTGCCTGGTTGAGTAGCCATCGATATTTTGAAAAAGTAAGACATCTGCTTCTGACTTTAATTCAATGTCGCCAAATGTATCTTTTAAAGGCGGAAATAAGTCAAAATTTATGTCTTGTAACTGATAACTATTAAAACCGGGATTGACTTCAGCATAAAAATCTTCTGTTGCGCGAGATGAAGATTTTAGAAAATGGTTCTGGGCACGATTTAAAAAGTTATAATTTGTCTGTGAACCGGTAATAACAATATGATTTATACTTTGATCTCTCAATTTATCATAAGTGGATTTGAAACTGAAATCAGGTTGGTAAAGTATTACAAGATTGAAATCACCGGGGTTTACCAAGGTTTCCTTTATGCTCTTCAGTTGGACCTGACGTTGCGGATTAGATTCAATACTCTCTTTAAGCATACCCAGGTCAGGATGAAGTTTATCGTATAATATCAGGATTTTGGTCCTTTCATCTATAATTTCAACGGCAAATTCCTGTCTGTTGTTTTGTGTGTTTTTTTCTTGAATGGGTTGTAATTCTGCTGTGTAAGCGTTCACGCCAATGGTGTTGGCCTTTAAGTACATTGTAAAATTTACCACTTTATTTTCGTCACTGAAATTTATTGGCTTCCTGCTTAGGATCTTTTTGTTTTTTCGGATTACAAGTTCAGTTTTTACCGACTTATCAGAATTTGAGCTCACAAAAAACTCAACAGGGAATTGATTGTTTAAAAAAGCGTAGGAATTAGAATTTATTCTGTCAATTTTTGTATCTACATAATTGGTTGTGTCTCCAACGATTATTGGTATGATATCCTTTTGAAGGCTTTTTGACGTATAAATGTAATCCGAACCCAGGGTTTGTTGACCATCCGTAAACAGCAAAAGATGCGAATTTCTGTTTCTGAAAACCTTAGAAATTTGATTTATAAAATTGCTGATATTTGTTTGAGGTTCTGAAAAAACAAGACTGTCAAAAGTTTGATAATTTTCACCAAAACTAAAGGGATGAATGTTGAATTTTTTATTCAATTCCTCATTATTAATAAACTTTTTGAGTCTTTTTTTGTAATTTTCAGCATCAGTGAGCTGACCAACGGACATAGAATTGTCAATGCCAATGATCAGATCAGGCTTCTCATTAAAATAAGTGACCTGTTTAAACTTGGGATTTAAAATTAAAAGGCCAAGGCAGAGGTAAGCTAAAAATCTGGGAATGGCATACCATAAACTCCTGGATTTGTTTTTTTTGAATTGCTTGTGGTACTGAAACCATGTTAATCCAAAACTCAATACCAAAATCACCAACAGCCATAACCACTCAATGTCACTCATATACAAGAATTCAAAAAAGGCCTCGGACCTTAAGTAAGCATACCGCCGTCAACATTAAGTGTTTGTCCTGTGATGTAAGCGCTTAGGTCGCTGGCTAAAAACACACATGCATTAGCCACGTCTTCCGGACTTCCGCCACGTTTTAAAGGAATACTGTCTCTCCAGCCCTGAACAGTTTTTTCATCTAATTTATCGGTCATCTCTGTTTCAATAAAACCCGGCGCAATCACATTTGTTCTAATGTTTCTAGAGCCTAATTCCAAAGCCATCGACTTCGAAAATCCAATGATACCTGCTTTAGAAGCCGCATAATTTCCCTGACCTGCATTACCCTTTACACCAACAACTGAACTTATGTTTATAATGCTTCCATGGCGTTGTTTCAGCATAGGCCTTAAAACGGCTTTTGTAAGATTGAAAACCGAATTAAGATTTACTTTGATAACTTTGTTGAAGTCGTCTTCACTCATTCTCATCATGAGGTTATCTTTAGTAATACCGGCATTGTTTATGAGAACGTCAATCTGACCGAAATCTTCCAATACTTTTTTGGCCAGTTCCTGCGCCTGATCAAAATCGGCTGCGTCAGACTGATAGGCTTTTGCTTTCACGCCCTCAGCTTCACAAAGTTTTACAAGCTCTTCAGCCGGGCCTGCAGATGAATTGTAAGTAAAAGCTACATTAGAGCCCTGTTTGGCAAATTGTAATGCAATTCCACGCCCAATGCCACGACTTGCACCAGTTATTAAGGTGTTTTTATTATCTAATAATCCCATGTGTGTTTTTTTAATAAGAAAACAAATATAAGGATTGAATAGTAAATAAGAATTATGAATTGGGAATTATGATGTCTGAGGATTCATAAATAGTATAAACTTTAACTTTAATCTTTTTTCTGGAACAAAATACAGAATAAGATTAGGTAACAGAGCTGGTTATACAAAGGTTTCAAACTTAAGATTTTCAAGATTGAATGATCTGACAAATATTCGTTCTGTGGGTTAGACGAGATTAACTGTATTCAAAACACGACAACTTATATTGTAGTTTGGATATGCTTAACCTGCAATAATAACTCAATTGTAGTCCAAGGCAAAATAGTCAAGGATGCACAAAAGCTACTTGACCGATAAAAATCAGACTAAAAGCTAGCAACTACAACGGAATATTCCCATGTTTACGCTCCGGTCTTAGCACCTCTTTATGTTCAAAGGTCGCAAAGGCTTTGATAAGTTTTCGACGGGAATCTGTTGGCATGATGACTTCGTCAATAAAACCACGCTGTGCAGCTCTCATCGGATTGGCAAACATATCGGCGTATTCTTTTTCTTTTTCAGCCAGCTTTGCTTCAGGATCATCTGCGGATGAAATTTCTTTCCTAAAGATGATCTCACTTGCACCTTTGGCGCCCATCACTGCAATTTCAGCGCTTGGCCAGGCATAATTGAAGTCGGCACCAATGTGTTTGGAGTTCATCACGTCATAAGCACCGCCGTAAGCTTTTCGTGTAATCAATGTAATACGTGGCACAGTGGCTTCACTAAAAGCGTAAAGTAATTTTGCCCCATGTAAAATTATCCCATTCCACTCCTGATCCGTTCCGGGTAAGAATCCGGGTACATCTACAAGTACCAATAAAGGTATATTAAATGAATCACAGAATCGCACAAATCTTGCCGCTTTTTTAGACGAATCCACATCCAAAACGCCGGCCAGACTCATTGGCTGGTTGGCAACAATACCAACACTTCTTCCGCCTAAGCGGGAAAAGCCAACGATAATGTTATCTGCGTAATCTTTATGAATTTCAAAAAAAGAATCTTTGTCGATGATACCCTTAATGACATCATGCATGTCATATGGTTTGTTGGCGTTTTCAGGGACGATGTTTTCTAATTCTGGTCTTAATTCTTCTCCAAGCTTATAGTCTAGTTGTTTAGGTTTGCTTTTATAGCTTTGAGGGATATAACTTAGCAAAGTTTTAATTTGCTCCAAACAATCAATATCATTTGTTGCGGTGAGATGTGTAACACCTGATTTTGTGGAATGTGCAGAAGCACCTCCGAGTTCTTCTGAGGTTACATCTTCATTGGTGACTGTTTTTACTACATGAGGTCCTGTCACAAACATATAACTTGTGTCCTGAACCATGATAGTAAAGTCTGTCATGGCTGGTGAATACACTGCACCACCGGCACAAGGTCCCATGATAGCAGAAATCTGGGGAACAACGCCTGAAGCCTGTACATTCCTGAAGAATATATCCGCATATCCTCCTAATGACCTTACGCCTTCCTGGATTCTGGCCCCACCGGAATCGTTTAAGCCAATGATAGGCACGCCGATTTTCACCGCATGGTCCATGATTTTACATATTTTTTCAGCATGGGTTTCTGATAACGCACCTCCAAATACTGTGAAATCCTGTGCATAAATGCAAACCAATCTGCCGTTCACTTGTCCGAATCCTGTGACTACACCATCACCATAAAAGATCTGATTTTGCATACCAAAATCCGTGGTTCTGTGCGTTACCAGCATGCCTGCCTCTTCAAAACTGCCTTCGTCCAACAGATATTCTACCCGCTCTCTTGCAGTTAATTTCTTTTTGGCATGTTGTTTTTGTATTCGGGCTTCGCCACCGCCTTGTTTAGCGAGTTCAATTTTCTTCTGTATATCGTCTTTATTTGTACTCATCGGAATCTTAATTTTTATTTGCATTTGGAGTTTTCAACAGCTTTCTGTCTGCTAGATAAGCCTGGAGGCCAATAATTGAAGCCAGTTTAGTTTCAAATTTATATTGATCTTCGAGCATTTCAGCTGTGTAATAATTTTTCACAAAATGGGTGTCAAAATTACCGGAACGAAAAGCTTCATGTTCACAAACAAATTTTCCAAAACTCAAGGTGGTTTCAACACCTTCTACCTCATAGTGGTCAATGGCTTCAATCATTCTCTGGATGGCTTCTTCGCGACTTTTTCCATAAGTAACTAATTTGGAAAGCATAGGGTCATAGTAAATCGGGACATCCATGCCTTCTTCAAAGCCATTATCTACACGAATATTCTCACCAACCGGTAATCGGTAGCGTTTCAGGTTACCGACGCTTGGCATAAAATCGTTTTGAGGATCTTCTGCATAAACACGTAATTCGAGGGCATGCCCGTTGATTTTTAAATCTTCTTGTTTGATGTTTAAAACTTCACCTCGAGCAATTCGTATCTGTTGTTCAACCAAATCCACTCCTGAAATCCATTCTGTGACCGGATGCTCTACCTGTAGTCGCGTATTCATTTCAAGGAAATAGAAATTGAGGTCGGCATCCATTAAAAATTCTACAGTTCCGGCTCCAACATAGTCACAGGATTTGGCTACATTTACGGCGGCCTGTCCCATTTTTTCGCGAAGTTCCGGCGTTAGAATAGCCGAAGGCGCTTCTTCTACCACTTTTTGATGTCTTCGTTGCACACTACATTCTCTTTCAAACAAGTGAACCACATTTCCATGTGTATCGGCAAGCACCTGAATTTCGATATGCCTGGGGGAAGTGACATATTTCTCAATAAAGACAGAACCATCTCCAAATGCTGAGGTAGCCTCGCTAATGGCCCGTTTCATCTGCTCTTCGAGATGTTTTTCGTCTTCAACCACCCGCATGCCTTTGCCGCCACCTCCGGCTGAGGCCTTTATTAAAATTGGAAACCCAATGTCTTTGGCTATGGATTTAGCCTTTTCTACATCTGTAATGGCTTCATCTATGCCTGGAACCATGGGAATATCATATCCGCTTACTGTTTCTTTGGCGGCTAGTTTATCTCCCATAACCCTTATGGCATGAGGTCTTGGGCCGATAAAGGTGATGCCTTCTTTTTCAGCCTTGGCAGAAAATTCCGCATTTTCACTCAGAAAGCCATAACCGGGATGTATACCATCAACGTTTAATTTTTTGGCAAATTCAAGTATTTTATCGGCTTTAAGATAAGATTCTGAAGATGGTGCAGGACCAAGGCAGACGGCTTCATCGGCAAATTTGACGTGAGGTGCGTTTCTATCGGCTTCAGAATATACAGCAACAGTTTTTATGCCCATTTTCTGAATACTCTTCATGACTCTTAGGGCAATTTCACCACGATTGGCGACTAATATTTTTTTCATAGGAATGGGGTTTGTCAACTATTCGAGTTCAATCAATAATTCGTTTTTGGCGACCGATTGGCCATTTTTTACAGATATGCTTTTTATGGTAGCGTCATAAGTAGCTGTAATGGTGTTTTCCATTTTCATCGCTTCAAGCACAAGAAGTGCATCACCTTCTTTAACTTCCTGACCTTCTTCAACGTTTATTTCAAGAATAAGACCCGGCATTGGTGCTTTGATCTCGTTTTCTTTTACTGCTGTTCCCAGAGATAATCCCATATCCTTGATCAAAAGGTCTAAAGTGTTTGAAATTTTGACCTCATAAAGATTCGAATTTATTTTTAGCACATAAGATTTGTTACGTAGATCTCGTTTTACAACTTCAACATTGTAGGATTGATGCTCAAGGATAAGATGAAATTCATTTTCTGAAATCTTGTGAACATCTTGCTTTAAAATATCTTCTTCAGAAAAGTTAAATTCATAAGTGTCATTAACTTTGGTTTGAAATTTTTTTGACATAGGGCAGAAAAATTGATTGGAATGTAAAGATAGGAGGATTTGTTAAATACAAAAATGAGACGATTGATAAATGTTCAAGACTATGACAATCGTTAGTTTTTGTAATATGTCTCTAAATTTTATTTCCATCCAGTATGGATTTCCTGTTTATAATTCAGCATTTTCTTTACATAATTGTATACTTCCGGGAATTGTATTTTCAGCTCTAAAGGAGTTTCAAAAAAAGCTTCTATCAATACGGCAATAAATTCGAAATTATTGGTAAAGGCATAATTCCTTAAATATTTTGACTTTACCAGGTTGTCTTTGTAGAGTTCATCTTTTTTTAAAAACTGCAACAGTTTTTGATATTGATTGATAAAAATAGAGGCACTTATGGACTCATTAATTTCTCTTAAATAATCAAAATGCATAGCATGTACAATTTCGTGAATACCCAGATTAAAGTTATCATTACTGATATCGTAACCTTCTATAAAATCTTCCCACGAAAAAATAATGGCTTTATAAGATGGGTTATATTCTCCTTTATGGTGGGCTTTGTTTATTTGAGAATAAGACACCTTTGGATAAATAATAAACTTATCAAGGGTCTTGAGTAGATAATCTCTGTATCCAAATGTGAGCATTACAGCAGTAGAGGCGATAAGTACTTTTTTACGGTCATCAATATAAATGCCTTTACGTCCTTTAAATTTATGTCTTTTTATAAATTGAGCGACTCTATGTTCAAAATAACTTTGTTTTTTGCATTGAGTTTTTGATAAAAAGAAAACTCGTTTTCTAATATGAACCTCTGGTCATCGCTAAGTTTACGTTTGCTTAAATAAATATGATTGTAAAAAGGTTTTGGTGAAATGTTTTCTACCCAGAAAGTCTCTATAAATCTCCAAAATTGCCACAGAATGGCCAATACCGTAAAACCACTCAAAGCTATAATTGCCACCTTCAAGAACAATGAATTGTTTTTTTCTTCCTGATATAAAAGAATATAGATAAAGTATACTATTGTTTCAATCATAACTTAAGGTACAGCTTTTATTAAATATTGTGTTTATGCAAAGAAATTAATGGCGCTTAAAATGATCATTATCTAAAAAATAATTTAGAAATTCTACCCTTACCTGCCGCATAGGCTTCGTTTTTATTAATAAAACGAATAGTGTAGAAGGATTCATCACTTAAATGCCTCCAGTTTTCTCCACCATCCGAAGAGTAGTCAATTCCCTTAAACCCGACGGCAACTAAGGCCTTAGCATTAGATTCCGGAACATACTGCACACAACTTCTGTAGCCGGGAGACGCACCGTCTGCAACCACTTGCCATGTTTTACCACCATCAGATGTGCGGATTTTATTTTTTTCATTTTCATCTGGTTTTGTGTAGTCGCCACCAATACCAAAACCATTTTTTTCATCGTAGAAATCAATGGAATAAAGTCCTGTTGTTGATTTACCCTGAATGATTGGTATTTCTATATTTTCCCAGGTTTTACCTTTATCAGGTGAATATAGTATTCGACTTTTTACACCACCGGTAGCAATCCATGTTTTACTACCTACAATGGCAATATTACTGTTACTGGCAGCAAATGCGGCTTCTCCATCAATAATTTTTGGAAGTTGATCGCACGGCAATTTTTGCCAGGTTTCACCTGCATCTCTAGTGACGATTATGCTCATGCAGTCTTCTGTCGGATCTCCAATTGCTATGCCTTCGTCGTCATTCCAGAACGCGATGGCATCATAAAAAGCTTTAGGATTGTGCTCCTCGTATACTAATTTTGCTTCTCTGGCTTTTCTTTGCAGCTTGTATAGTATGGCTGGGCTTTCAATGGACATGGCAAACATATCACCGTTAACTTTTTCGATAGCCCTGAAGTGGTATAGATCACCGTTCTTTTTTTTAAAATCAAACTTATAATTTTGAGTTTGTTTTGAAATTTTAAATTCAGATATGTCAATTTTAATCTGTCCGTTCAAATCAATTTTACCAAAGTGATCTTTACTGCCGTAAAAAATAAATTCGTCATTAAAATCTATTGCTCTCACACTCAAGTTGGAATCTATTACAACATCCTGTACAATGACTTTACTAAATGTTTTTTGAAATTTATCTTTTTGGCAACCTGACGTAATAATTAATATGTAAGTAAAAAATAAAGTTGATCTGAAGTGAAATATCATAGTGGGTAAAAAATATGTTACAATGTGAATTTACATCAGTTTTATGCAATGCATTAAAAATCATCTGTTAAACTTTTGAATATTAAAATCTAGGATTTTTTAGGTTTTGTGAATTTAAGTTACTTTTGAATTTATATAAAGCTAATTTTGAACTTTTTTTTGAAATCTTTTTTTCTGTTAAGTTTGGCATCCCTTGCATTAAGTGCTAATGCTCAGAGTGTAAATCTTGCTATGAATTACGTAGAGCAGGGCGAGTATGAAAAGGCCAAGGTGGTCTACGAAAAGCTTTATAAGCAAAACTCCAATAAGCAAGACTACCTTTTGGGCCTGGCAGATGTTTTCGTTCAGCTGGAGGAATTTCAAATGGCTGAAAATCTCATTAAGGACTATCTTAAAAAACCCGGGACTTACCCTAATATCTTTGTGGAGTTAGGTCATATCTATCAAATTCAAAACGATAGCGTTCAAGCGAAACAGTGGTATGAAAAAGCTGTAGAAAAAGTCAAAGAGCGTTCAGTTTTTGCTTATTCTACCGGCATGGCATTTGAAAAACATAGTCTTGTAGATTACGCCATCGAGACTTACGAAATAGCTAATGCAGAACAACCTCGTGTAAATTATAGTATTCAGCTGGCAAAGCTCTACGGAGAAAAAGGCGACCAAAGACGAATGTTTGATAATTACATAAGCCTCATTGAGCAAAATGAAAAATATTTTGATGTCATACAGCGTAACTTAAACGAGTACATTGAAGGCGATGCTCAGAATGAAAGCAATATTATATTGAAGCGCCTGCTTTTAGAAAAACTTCAGAAATCCCCAAAATTACTTTATAATCAAATCCTAAGCTGGTTATTTGTCCAGGAAGAAGCTTTCATGAGTGCATTTTCACAGGAAAAAGCAATTTATAAACGCTCAGAATTCAAAGATTTTTCCAGATTATTTGATTTGGGAGAGGTTGCTCTTGAAGCAGAAGTATGGGAAAACGCACTTGAGATATACGAATACATAGAATCCGAAAGCCAGAATACAATAATTAAGCTCGAAGCTATTGAACAGCAACTAAGAGTATGGCTTAAATCTAATGACAACACAAAGCATCTTGAAAAGAAATTTGAAGACTATTTAGCTGAATATGGTTATAATCAACAAACCTTGAGCATACAATTACTGTATTCAGAATTTTTAGCATTTGAAATGAATCGATTTGAAGATGCCATGAGAATTTTGGAGGCAGCTTTAAATTTTGAAATAAACAAATTTCAGGAGGCCACAGTGAATATGATGATAGCTGATATTTATGTTGCTCAGGGTGATTATAACAAAGCCTTGATAAAATACAGTCTTGTCAGTACTCAGGTTAAAAACACACCACTTGCACAAATGTCCAAGTACAAAACAGCTTTGACCAGCTATTACAAAGGAGATTTTGACTGGGCACTTACCCAACTTAATGTTTTGAAAAAGGCAACGACGCAAACCATTGCCAATGATGCTTTGGAAATGGCCTTATTTATTAAACAAGGTAAATCGGATATTGATTCGACACAACAGGCTTTAAAAGGATTAGCTAAAGCAGATTTGCTGATCTATCAATCCAAACCAGAAGAAGCTTTAGTGCAACTGGACAGTTTGATGAATAATTCTGAAAACTATCAGATTTTAGATCAGGTTTTGTACAAAAAAGCTACAGTTTTAGAAAATGTAAATCAATATGAAGAAGCTGCAAAATATTTAGAACAGATACTGAGTCAGTATCCCGAAAGTATAGTGGTTGATAATGCATTATTTAAATTGTCTGAAATTTACACTGAAGAGCTTAATCTGCCGGAAAAAGCATTTAAACATTTAGAAGACCTTATATTTATTCACCAGGATAGTATTTTCTTCGTTGAAGGCAGAAAATTATACAGAAAACTCAGACAGGAACAAAATTTATAATATGCTGATACAAAACACCACTCTGTACATCGAGGAAAGTATTTTAATGGATTGCATGCATAAATTGAAAACTGATTATCTCCCGGATCTTCAATCCAACGATCATTTTGAAAACATTGTATTTACTGAAGTTTTATCCAATAATGAACCTAATATGAGGACTTACAGTATTCAGGTGTTTTGTTCAGGTTTGCCGGAAATGAAGTTATGGAAAGATGACTTTCAACCCAGACTTGAATCTATTTCAGGATCGTTTGCAGGTAAAGTGCTTTTCTTTCATTCAAAGATGCGGGTGATCGATTAGTTTATGAGTTTAAAGTTTAAAGCTTAAAGTTTAAAGTTTAAAGTTTCTGGTTTCTTGTTTCTGGTTTTTGGTTTGAAGTTCAAAGTTTCTGGTTTCTGGTTTGTCCATTCATGAATATGTTTGACAATTTTACTTTTCAAGTATTCGAGCATTAGTGTCTTCAAAAAAGAATTATATCGTCCTGTGGTTTAGAAATGCTTAATTTTCTTAATGGCTTAATGTTTTAAAATTACAATTATTTTTGATTTGGTCGTTTTAGTTGGTTTATAGTTTCAAATTCAAATTTTCAAATTGTAACATTCTCAAATTAAATTATCTCTACATTAAAAGTATATTTGCAGCATGAATTATGTGGTTTATTTTATCAGTGGTGCAGAAATTTTTGTGATCATATTGGTGATATTACTCGTCTTTGGTGCAGATAAGGTTCCTGAAATTGCAAGAACGGTTGGTAAAACCGTCAAGTCTATTCGTGAGGCCACAGATGATATCAAATACGAAATCACCAAGGAATCCTATAAGATCAAAGATACCGGAGTAGATTTGAAAAAAGAAGTTGAAGAGCAAACCAAATCACTGGAAAAAGAAACTGACGCTCTGAAAGAGGACATAGAAGATACCATTGGGCCGATAAAAAGGAAGTTTTAGGGTTAATTACTTGTTAGTAAAAATGTGTTTTAATATTTACAAATAATTTATGGTTCAAATTAATAAATCCAAACCTGTATTGGTTACCGGCGCTAATGGTTACGTGGCGAGTTGGTTGGTAAAAAAATTATTAGAGGAAGGTTTTACTGTACATGCTGCAGTTAGAAATCCTGATAATCACCAGAAAATAGCTCATCTCAAAAATTTAGCAAGCCATTCAAATGCTAAGATTAAATTTTTTGCTAGTGATTTATTGAAGTCAGGTTCTTACAAAGCAGCAATGGAAGGTTGTGAGTTGGTGTTTCATACAGCTTCGCCTTACACGCTTGATGTCAAAGATCCTCAAAAAGAATTAATTGATCCAGCTGTAAATGGCACCGAAAATGTTTTGTTAACTGCTAATGAAGTCGAATCTGTAAAAAGAGTTGTGCTAACCAGTAGTTGTGCAGCAATTTATACAGATGCTATTGATACTATAAATGCACCAGGAGGTAGGCTTACTGAAGACGTATGGAATACAACAGCCTCGATAGATTATCAACCTTATTCCTTGTCGAAAACACTTGCAGAAAAAAAAGCATGGGAGATTGCAAGTCATCAAAATAGATGGGATTTGGTAGTAATCAATATGCCCGGTGTTTTTGGACCTCCTCTAAATCCGAAATACGCAACATCAGAAAGTATAAACATTTTAAAAATGTTTGCTGACGGACAATTGAAATTTGGAGCACCGAGAATGGGTATCGGCGTGGTAGATGTTAGAGATGGTGCTTATGCTCATCTTAAAGCAGGTTTAACCCCAGAAGCCAAAGGGCGCTATATCTGCTCAGCCCATGAAACAGATTTGATACAAATGGCAGAAGCTCTCATGCCCGAATTTAATAATTATCCCTTACCTAAAAAGGCAACCCCTAAGTGGCTTCTCCTTTTGATTGGTCCTTTGGTAAACAAATTATTTACCAAACGATTTATAAGGAATAATGTAAATATACCATGGAAAGCAGATAATTCAAAAATTAAAAAAGAATTAGGCATGAATTTTAGATCTTTGAAAGAAACAATGCAGGATTCTTTTAAAGTTTTAATTGATGAAGGTGTTATTAAAAAAAAGTAATCAATTTCAAACTTTAAATTACGCTCTTACTCCGATTATATTTTTAATCTAAACCCATTCTTTCAGCTCTTCAAAGTTTAAACCACCGTAATTTCCGCTACTCATCAACAATAAGACATGATTATCAAAATGCTTGGCTTTCAAAAATGATTGAAAATCATCAGCATTGGTAAAAACGTCTACATCTTTTCTGTTAAAACTTTCCTGGATCTGAGACTTTGTCAATTCAGGCATCTGTTTGATCTCTAAAGCTTTTTTTGAATAAAAGATCACAACTTCATCGGCTTTGTCTAAGGTGTTTTGGTATTCTTTGAGAAACGACGCAGTAAGACTACTGTATGTGTGCAATTCAAAACAAACCAATAACTTTTTATCCGGAAATTGAGCCTTTACGGCTTCCGTTGTCGCTTTCACTTTAGACGGGCTGTGTGCATAATCTTTAAAAACTATACATTTAGAAGATTCTGTAACTTTTTCGAGACGTTTTGAGGCACCTTTAAAACTGGCAATCGCTTCATAGAAATCGTCTTCGTCTACACCCATGTGTTGACAAATCCATTTGGCACCGGCTATATTTTGAAGATTGTGTTTACCAAAAACTTCTATTGGCATAGGGCCTTCATTGGTTTCCAGATAGGTTTCTCCATCTTCAATTTGATGTTCTGGTGTGCTGTAAGCGTGCTTACGGGTTGGTTTTTTAGCATTCAGTGCAATATCTTTCAGAACTTCATCTTCTTCGTTGTAGACCAAAGTACTGCCATTGGTCATAGAATCTACAAATAATTCAAACTGATATTTATAAGTTTCAAAATCAGGGAACACGTTAACATGATCCCAGGCAATACCACTGATCAATGCTATATTAGGTTGGTACCATAAAAACTTGGGTTGCTTATCCAAGGCTGAAGATAAATATTCATCACCTTCTAACAAAATGAAATCATTTTCATCTGTTAGATATACCATATTATCAAAGCCTTCAAGCTGGGCACCAACCATAAAATCTGTTGGTTTATCATGATAATCCAGCACATGTAAAACCATTGAGGTAATAGTGGTTTTGCCGTGTGAACCGGCGATAACGACCCGGGTTTTTCGTTTTGAGTGTTCGTAAAGAAACTCTGGATATGACATGATTTTCAGACCAAGTTGCTGCGCTTTTATCAATTCAGGGTTATCGGCTTTAGCATGCATTCCAAGAATGATCATGTCTATATCATTTGAAATTTTCTCAGGATGCCAGCCCATTTCAGCAGGTAAGATGTCATGAGCATTTAGTCTTGAACGGGATGGCTCGAAGATTTCATCATCACTGCCGGTTACTTTTTCACCTTTTTCTTTCAAGGCTATGGCCAGATTATGCATGGCGCTACCACCAATGGCTATAAAATGTATGTGCATCTTAGTTGGATTTGAACTACAAATATAAAGATACACATATACACATATTTATTTTATGTTTTTAATTTTCAAGTTGCATTTAAATCAATTCTAAATTAACTTTAAAAATTGTCTTAAATTTGTTGAATAATAGCCTTTAGTGTAGTTTTGCATAACCAAAAAAAACATGAATTTATAATGGGAGGAATTATCAAATCTTCAATAGCTCGTAAAGTTGCTATGGCACTTTCAGGATTATTTCTTGTAGTATTCCTGGCACAACATTTCACAATCAATATTACATCTGTAATAAGCCCGGATACTTTTAATGAGTGGTCGCACTTCATGGGGACTAATATTTTAGTACAGGCTGTCCTTCAGCCGATACTGATTTTTGGGGTGATCTTTCACTTTGTGATGGGATTTATTTTGGATTATCAGAACAGGAAAGCGAGAGGTGCACAAAAATATGCCATGTACAAAGGATCAGCCAATGCCAGTTGGTTTTCAAGAAATATGATTATATCAGGAATCGTTATTTTATTATTTCTTGGGCTTCATATGTATGATTTTTGGGTGCATGAAATGCAGGTTAAATACATCGAGGGTGATATGTCCGGTCTGAATGCCGCCGGTGAATTGAGATATTACGAAGAAACCGTGGCTAAATTTGCCGGAGATCCTTTACGGGTTGGTATATATGTTTTAGCCTTTGTATTCTTAATTTTTCACCTATTACACGGTTTTTCATCCTCATTTCAATCTGTAGGATTCAATAATAAATATTCTAAAAGTTTAAAAGTTTTTACAAAAGCTTTTGCGATTGTTATACCGCTTGGTTTCGCTTTTATAGCTATATTTCACTACGTTTCACATTTATAAGAAAAGATCATGAAGACATTAGATGCAAAAATTCCAGAAGGTCCATTGGCTGAAAAATGGACTAAGCATAAAAATAATATCAATTTAGTAAATCCCGCAAACAAGAGAAATATAGATATAATTGTGGTTGGAACTGGTTTGGCCGGTGCTTCGGCATCTGCGACCCTTGCTGAATTAGGATACAACGTAAAAACATTCTGCTTTCAGGATTCACCACGAAGAGCACACTCTATCGCTGCTCAGGGTGGTATAAATGCTTCTAAGAATTATCAGGGTGATGGCGATTCCGATTACAGGCTGTTCTACGATACTGTAAAGGGAGGTGATTATCGTTCCAGAGAAGCAAACGTTTACCGTTTGGCTGAAGTTTCTGGAAATATTATTGACCAGTGTGTTGCACAAGGTGTTCCTTTTGCCAGAGAGTATGGAGGTTTGCTTGATAATCGCTCATTTGGTGGTGTTTTGGTTTCCAGAACATTCTATGCCAAAGGTCAAACAGGGCAGCAGCTATTATTAGGGGCATACTCTGCAATGAATCGTCAAATCAACCGAGGTAAGATAAAATCTTATACACGCCACGAAATGATGGATGTTGTATTAGTTGATGGTAAGGCCAGAGGAATCATTGCCAGAGATATGATTTCCGGTAAGATTGAAAGACATTCTGCTCACGCTGTCGTTTTAGCTTCAGGTGGTTATGGAAATGTATTTTTCCTTTCCACTAATGCCATGGGAAGTAATGTAACTGCAGCCTGGAGAGCACATAAACGTGGAGCATTTTTTGCTAATCCATGTTTTACACAGATACATCCAACTTGTATTCCGGTTTCAGGTGAACTACAATCTAAGCTGACTTTGATGTCAGAATCATTAAGAAACGATGGTCGAATTTGGGTTCCTGCGAAAAAAGAAGATGCTGAGGCTATCAGAGCTGGTAAATTAAAACCTACTCAAATTCCGGAAGAAGATAGGGATTACTACCTAGAAAGACGTTATCCTGCTTTTGGTAACCTTGTGCCGCGTGACGTGGCTTCAAGAGCAGCCAAAGAAAGATGCGATGCCGGTCATGGGGTGAATAAAACAGGAGAAGCTGTTTACTTGGATTTTGCGAGTGCTATTGAACGTTATGGAAAAGAAAAGGCATATACCTCTGGAATTCAAAATCCAACCAAAGAGCAGATCAAGAAATTAGGTGATGAGGTTATTGAATCCAAGTATGGTAACCTTTTCGATATGTATGAAAAGATCATTGATCAGAATCCATACGAAACGCCAATGATGATCTATCCTGCTGTACACTACACGATGGGTGGACTTTGGGTGGACTATAATCTAATGACGACCATTCCGGGATGTTATGCAACAGGTGAAGCCAATTTCTCAGACCATGGAGCAAACAGACTTGGCGCTTCTGCATTGATGCAGGGATTGGCTGATGGTTATTTTGTGTTACCTTATACTATTGGTGATTATCTCGCTGATGATATTAGAACAGGTCCAATTTCAACTGACCAAAAAGCTTTTGAAGATGCTGAAAAACAAGTTGTTGATCAATTGGAAAGTCTGATAAATGTAAAAGGTGATAAGCCGGTTGACTATTTCCACAAGAAACTTGGTAAGATCATGTGGAACAAATGTGGAATGTCCAGAAATGCTAAAGAACTTAAAGAAGCTATTGATGAAATTTCTGAACTAAGAAAAGAATTTTATGCTAATGTAAGGGTTACCGGTGATGCACATTCAAAAAATTCAGAATTAGAAAAAGCAGCTCGTGTAGCAGACTTCCTGGAATTAGGAGAGTTGTTTGCTAAAGATGCATTAGACAGAAATGAATCTTGCGGAGGTCACTTCAGAGAGGAATACCAAACTGAAGATGGCGAAGCATTAAGAGATGATGAAAATTACAGATATGTTGCAGCCTGGGAATATAAAGGAGAACCAAAGGATGCTGTGTTACACAAAGAACAACTTGTTTACGAGAATATTGAATTGAAAACAAGAAGTTACAAATAATAAAAAAACGACGTAGAAGATGAAACTAACACTAAAGATTTGGAGACAAAAAAGTGCAGACACGAAAGGTCGTCTTGAAACTTATAATATAGATGGCATTGAGGAAGATATGTCCTTCCTTGAAATGCTGGATGTCCTTAATGATAAACTGGTTAACGAAGGCACAGAACCTGTAGAATTTGATCATGACTGTCGTGAGGGTATTTGCGGTTCTTGTTCATTAATGATCAATGGTGAGCCACATGGTCCGGACCGAAAGATCACCACCTGTCAATTGCACATGAGACGCTTTAATGATGGTGATACTATAGTGATTGAGCCTTTCAGAGCCAAAGCCTTTCCGATTATAAAAGACCTTATTGTTGACCGTACAGCTTTTGACAGAATACAACAGGCAGGAGGTTACATTTCAGTGAATACTTCCGGTAACACCATTGATGCCAACAGTATTCCTATTGAAAAAGACAAAGCAGATATGTCTTTCAATGCAGCAACTTGTATTGGTTGTGGCGCTTGTGTAGCTGCCTGTAAAAATGCCTCGGCCATGTTGTTCACCTCTGCCAAGGTTTCGCAATTTGCATTATTACCTCAAGGTGAAGTAGAAGCTCACGAACGCGTAATGAATATGGTAAGTCAAATGGATAAAGAAGGTTTCGGAAATTGTACGAATACCGGTGCTTGTGAAATTGAATGTCCAAAAGGCATTTCACTCGAAAACATTGCCCGAATGAACAGAGAATATTTATCTGCATCTACAGCAGGATAAGGTCTATAATCATTTTTAACAAAACCCTGTTTATTGATTTAAACAGGGTTTTGTTGTTTTAACCCGGGTTTAAAAGTTATATTTAGTTAAATGGTGTTACATCTTCCCTAATTCCTATTGTATAAGCTTATCTATTATCTATACTAAGGGAAAAAGAAGTTATGGAAAATGTATTAGTCGCAGGTGCGACAGGAACTACCGGACAAATTGTCGTCAATATTTTAAAAAATTCTCAATACTTTCGCCCTGTTGCCATGGTGAGGAAAGAGGATCAACAAGATCAGTTTAAAGAAAATGGCGTGAAAACTGTTATTGGTGATCTGGAAGAAGATATTAGTGATGCTTTTAAAGATATAGATCGTGTTATTTTTGCTGCCGGTTCCAAAGGTAAAAAAGTGAAAGCTGTTGATCAGGACGGTGCAATCAAGATGATCAAAGCCGCTGAGCATAAAGGCATCAAAAAATTTGTGATGTTAAGCTCTATGGGCGCAGACAATCCTGAGGTATCTGAGGACTTAAAAGATTATCTGATAGCTAAGAAAAATGCAGACGATCATCTTAGAAAAACTAGTTTGAACTATACAATTGTCAGACCAGGTTCTTTAACAAACGATAATGCAAAAGGAGAGATTGAAATTGACCACAAACTCAACAAATTCGGAAAAATATCCAGAGCTGATGTCGCTAAAGTCCTTACCAGTTCACTTCACGATAATGGACCTAAGAACAAAGCTTTTGAAATATTAGAAGGAGAAACACTTATAGCTGAAGCTTTAGAAAGTATTAGAGATTAAGTTTAATCCAGAATCTATTATAAATCAACAAAGCCTTCAATATTGAAGGCTTTTTAAATTTTGAGTTTTTTAAAAGTTTTTTCATTTTGTTAGAATTTAAACCCAAACCCTAATCTAAAAGCCGAAAATCCATTTATCTTTATTTTGTTATTTTGTGATTGTAAAATATTGTCAAAATCTCTCCCGTTTGCTAAGCTAAGTGTTCCGTAAAGTTTTGATGACATGTCATACTTGAAATTCACTGCAATTTGCATACCCCAAGTTGTGTTTCTCTCATATCCAAAATTTGTAAGATTACGAAAATCAATTAGACCTCTAAAATAATAACCAATTTCGCTCTCAAAACTTAGTTTTGAATTATGCTTTTTTCCATTAAATACATAAATACCTAATAAAAATGGTATTTTATAAGAATCATAGGAAAGTTCAGAAAAAGATACTGTAGTGATTCTATCATAACCAATTTTGATAAAAGAAGCTTTTGAAATCATATATCCAACTCTAACACCAGAGATATAAGAAATTTCATTTGTTAAATGATTTCCATTTAGTTCAATGATTTGTGTGTAGTTTCCTCCTGTAATGCCAATGCTCAATTTTTTTTCTGTATTTGTGTTTTTAATGAATCTTGAAGTTTGACCAAATATTGAATAAGAAATTAGTAATGAGAGAATTAATAATTTTTTTTTCATAATTGTTTTCCTCTAAAATAAAGGTTCTGTAAATCTATTAGAAGCCAGATTTTTACTTTAACTTTTATTTACTTAAATATTATTAATACCGTAAAACTAAATAATAATGGATATGAAGAAAATGAAGATTATAAAAGTTTTTATGACTCAAAACAATTTTATTGTAATGAATATTCAAACCACAATTGTAAAAATTCAATAATTTTTTTATCTATTTAGTCCTCATGCTGAGATCAAAAGAGTTAAACATATTTCTTTCTTCATTTTGAACATGATCTAGACAAACATTCAGACTCAATTACCTTGCAATGATAGAACTTTACATCCAATATGCTTTTCTTGTGATTCAAGCCTGAGGTTAATACAATACTGTTTTTTATCTCAGGAACTGCATTGGTTTTAAAAGAGAAACTCATAGTAATATTTTATCCAAAGACTAAAACCAATTCATCCGATGAACCTAAGAATAATTCTCCTAAATCGATACAAGTGGAGGAATGAGACAGGTCTGTTGTTTAAAATCGTCCAAGACATTCACAGTTCTATTACATTATGATTTGAGTTTTTCGTATTCTCTCAAAAGAATTTTTATATCTTCAATAGCCTCTTCAATTTCTTCAGGATTGGTACCGTCATAAACGCCTCTTATCCGCTTTTCTTTATCTATAAGGACAAAATTTTCTGTATGTACCATGTCGTAAGGACCGCCATCACCTTCAGATTTTGTAGTGAAATAGGATTTTCTGGCTAATCTGTATATTTCCTTTTTATCTCCGGTGACTAAGTGCCATTTGCCTTTAATGGCATCGTGCTCTTCTGCGTATTTTCGCATGCGTTCAACATCGTCAATTTCAGGAGTAACAGAATGTGATAGTAACATCACGTCATCATTGTTTTTGAATTCTTTTTGTATGATTTCCATATGCTCTGTCATGATCGGACAAATGGTTTGACAGGTGGTAAAGAAAAAATCTGTAATGTATATTTTATCTTCAAAATGAGCCTGTGTTATGGTGTCTCCATACTGATTAATTAATTTAAAATCAGATACTTTGTGAAATTTTCTCACCCTTTGTAATGTAGAGTCCACCAGTTCTTTTGTAAATTCATTAGGTTGATAAACTTTAAGTTGTGGTTCAGGTTTATACAGATTGTAAATGGTACTTACAATTATGACCGATAGAATAAAGAGCACTATACCGATAAACTTATATCTCGAAAAAAATTTGATCATATTACAAAGATAAATAATAGCCTGAGCTTTTGTTAACTCTGTTAATTACAATATTTTGTTAAGTCTGAATGATAAAAAAAGGCATTATTTTTTTTACCGATATTAAAAGTCTATTTTTGTCAACTTTTTGATATAATTTTTACTATGGATACCTTTTGGATAAAAGCGGCACAGCTTCTTTTAAGTCTTTCAATATTAGTCGTTTTGCACGAATTAGGGCATTTTATACCGGCAAAAATATTTAAAACCAAAGTTGAAAAATTCTACCTCTTTTTTGATGTAAAATTTTCTTTATTTAAGAAAAAAATAGGTGAAACGGTTTACGGCATTGGTTGGTTGCCTCTTGGAGGTTATGTGAAAATTGCCGGAATGATCGATGAGAGCATGGACAAGGAGCAAATGAAGCAACCACCTAAACCCTGGGAATTCAGAAGTAAACCAGCGTGGCAGCGACTCATTATCATGCTTGGAGGTGTAACAGTAAATATTATTGTAGGCATTATTATATACATGATGGTCACTTTTGTATGGGGAACAGACTTTGTGCCAAAAGAAAATTTAGACAATGGTTTGGCGGTTAGCGAAGCATTGTATGAATATGGTTTTCAGGATGGTGATGTCATATTAAGTATTGACGGAAAACCACTTGAAAATCAACTGGAGATGAATAAATTTCTGATGTTGAGAGATATCTCCAAAGTTGAGGTCAGACACATAGACGGCAGTCGCGAAACTATTAACATACCTGAAGATATTGGAACAACACTTTTCAAGTCTGGTGCTATGTTTCCTTTTAGCTTGAAATATGACCCTATTATTGATACAGTCTTGGTTGATGAACCTGCTTATAAGGCAGGGATTAGAAAAGGTGACAGGATCTTATCTGTAAATGGCGTCGAAACACCATATTGGGATGACTTCACTAGAGCCGTATCATCATCGGAATCAGATACTGTCAGCGTATCTTTTATGGATACTTCAAATACCCGAAAGTCTGTTGACATAGTACTCAACGAGGATAAAAAAATAGGTGTTGCAGTAAAGAATCAGGCAGACAAATACTTTGAACATAAGACCTATAGCTTTACTGAAAGTCTGAGCTTTGGTTTTAGTTATGGCTATTGGACACTTCATGATTATGTGGCTCAGTTCAAGTATGTGTTTACCAAAGAAGGCGCTTCTCAGGTAGGAGGTTTTGGAGCTATCGGTAATTTATTTCCGCCGGCATGGGACTGGCAGGCCTTTTGGATGACCACAGCGCTTATATCCATTATTTTAGCCTTTATGAATATCTTACCTATACCTGCATTAGATGGAGGTCATGTTGTGTTTCTGTTATATGAAATGGTTAGCGGAAGAAAACCTAATGAAAAGGTGCTGGAATATGCGCAACTTGTTGGTTTTGTATTACTTATTGCCTTAGTGCTCTATGCTAATGGAAACGACCTGTACAGGTATATTTTCGACAAATAAAATTGATAAAAAAAAGTACACAAAATAATTTTTGATATTTAAAAATTAACTTATATTTGCACTCGCAAAATTCCTCAGTAGCTCAGTTGGTTAGAGCATCTGACTGTTAATCAGAGGGTCACTGGTTCGAGTCCAGTCTGAGGAGCTTCAAAATAAAGCCTTACAGAGATGTAAGGCTTTTTGTATGATTATGTTTTACATATACATTATTCATTCGATTATTCATAACAAATATTATGTTGGTTCTTCTTCAAATCCTTGGAGGAGAATTGAAGAACATAATACATCCGGTTTTAATACTTTTACATCAAAATTCAGACCTTGGAAATTACAAGCGATTTTTGAAGCTGGAAAAATCAGAGGAGAAGCAGAGAAATTAGAAAAATTTATAAAGAGGCAAAAAAGCAGAGCTTTGTTGGAAAAGTTGACTGATCCGGAATTTCTGCCAACGGGTAAGTTGGCTCAGTTGGTTAGAGTCCCGCACGTGCGGGATTAATCAGAGGGTCACTGGTTCGAGTCCAGTCTGAGGAGCTTCAAAACAAAGCCTTACAGAGATGTAAGGCTTTTTAGCTTTTGATATGTTTTACGTTTACATCTTATATTCCGATAAGTTTGACAAGTATTATGTTGGTTCTTCTTCAAATCCTTGGAGGAGAATTGAAGAACATAATACATCCGGTTTTAATACTTTTAAATCAAAATTCAGACTTTGGAAATTAGTTACGATTTTCTAACAGAAAAATCTAGAGAGTAACAATAATCCTGAATTTGATCAAATGCGTAATCTAGATTACTTGATTAGGTTTTCATTCCAATCTTTCAAAAAATAATTAACCGTCTTTTTACTTAATAGGCTCAAAATACCAGCTTAATGAAGTTTAAAATTAACGCATTGCAGAGATTCTAAGTTTTTTTGGAGGAGGTCATGCCATATTTAATTTTCAGTTGGATCGGCATATAGCTCTTTAAGAATAATTAGATTTATTAAGTTTAGGTTGCTATTTTTTAAAACTAAGTAAAGTGTTTTCTCGTACCCATGATTTTAAATTTTTTAAAGGTCTAAGATAATTTAATAGTCAATAGATTCGTAATTAGACTTTTTTTAAAATAAATCAAAAAACAACCTTTTTAATTTTATATATTTGGACCTGAATAAATTTAGATTAAAAATAAATGTCAAAGTTTGATAAAATCCTTATCACAGGTGGTGCCGGTTTTATAGGAGGTCACGTGGTAAGGCTGTTCGTAGAGAAATATCCAGATTCTCATATTTATAATCTGGATGCCTTAACATACGCAGGAAATCTCGAAAATCTTAAAGATATAGAATCCAAAAGCAACTATACATTCCTTAAAGCAGATATTTGTGATAGAAATTCTATAAAAGATTTATTTGATAAATATCAGTTTAGTAGTGTTATCCATTTAGCGGCTGAATCTCATGTAGACAGAAGTATTACCAATCCATTTGCTTTTGTAGAAACTAATGTGATTGGGACGCTGAACCTCTTGCATGTGGCGCATAACCACTGGAAAAACGACGATGATGATCATTTGTTCTATCATATCAGTACTGATGAAGTCTATGGCACTTTAGGAGAGACAGGATTGTTTACCGAAACGACAGCCTATGAACCTAATTCTCCATATTCTGCATCCAAGGCCAGCTCAGATCATTTTGTGAGGGCTTTCGGTGAGACTTATGGATTGCCTTATGTCATTAGTAATTGTTCTAATAATTATGGTCCAAATCAGTTTCCAGAAAAGTTAATACCGCTTTTTATAAATAATATAATTAATAATAAGCCTCTGCCGGTTTATGGAGATGGTAATTATACCAGAGATTGGCTGTTTGTGATTGATCATGCTATAGCCATAGACTTGATTTTTGAAAAAGGTAAAGTTGGCGAGACCTATAATATTGGCGGTTTTAACGAGTGGAAAAATATTGATCTTGTTAAATTACTCTGTCAGGAAATGAATGAAAAATTGGGAAGGTCAAAAGGTAAAAGCGAAAAGCTTATTACTTTTGTGAAAGATCGGCCCGGTCATGACTTAAGATATGCTATAGATGCTACAAAAATTAATAAAGAATTAGGTTGGAAACCTTCTGTTACTTTTCCTGAAGGTTTGGCCAAAACCATAGATTGGTATTTGAATAATGAGACCTGGCTAAAGCACGTTACTAGCGGGGATTACCAGAAATATTACGACAAACAGTATCAGTAGAATACATTTTAAAAAACCATCAGAGATGAAAGGTATTATTTTAGCCGGCGGCTCAGGTACGAGGCTTCATCCATTAACATTAGCCACATCAAAGCAGCTTTTACCCATTTATGATAAGCCAATGGTTTATTATCCTCTTTCAGTATTGATGTTGGCCGGAATAAGAGAGGTTTTGATAATTTCCACTCCGGAAGATCTTCCAAACTTTGAAAAACTTCTGGGAGATGGTTCCAGGTTTGGTATAAAACTTACATACAAGATTCAGCCAAGTCCTGATGGTTTGGCGCAGGCTTTTATTCTGGGTGAAGAATTTATTGCAGATGACGATGTCTGCTTAGTTCTTGGTGATAACATTTTCTATGGTTCAGGGCTTCAGCAATTACTGTTTAACGCCGTAAAAACAGTTGAGGAAGAGAAAAACGCGGTGATATTTGGAAATTATGTTCATGATCCTGAGAGATACGGCGTAGCAGCCTTTGATGAAAACAAAAACGTAGTCAGTATAGAAGAAAAGCCAGAGCAACCAAAATCCAATTATGCTGTTGTAGGTTTGTATTTTTATCCCAATTCTGTCGTAGAAGTTGCTAAAAATGTAAAACCTTCCTGGCGTGGAGAATTAGAAATAACTAGCGTTAATCAGCACTACTTATCAGAAAGCAATTTAAAAATGCAGATCTTAAGTCGTGGTTTTGCATGGCTTGATACTGGCACGCATGAAGCCCTTACCGAAGCGACAGAATTTGTAAAAGCAGTTGAGAAAAGAACAGGATTAAAGATAGCCTGTTTGGAGGAAATTGCGTTACGGCTTAATTGGATTAAAAAATCTGAATTAGCTCAAAGAGTTTCTGGTCTTAAAGGAAATTACTACGATTATATTAAATCACTTGTCTAAATTTTGTCATGAAAGAAAAAGTAATAATTGTTTCAGGTTATTTTAACCCTATTCACAAGGGTCATTTAGAGTATTTTTTGAATGCAAAACAGCATGCCGATAAATTATTTGTTATCGTAAACAATGATCATCAAAGAGCCCTTAAAGGCAGCAAAGAATTTCAGGACGAAAATGAAAGACTATTCATTGTGAGTCAAATAAAACCGGTTGACGAAGCCTTTTTGTCTATAGATAAAGACAGAACAGTCCGGAAGTCTATTGAAAAGATCGTAAATGACCACAGCGATAATTTCGATTTTATTTTTGCCAACGGAGGAGATCAGGACAACCAAAGCATACCGGAAGCTGAAATTTGTAATGAATTAGATGTAAAATTATTGGACGGACTTGGTGATAAAATCCAATCCAGCAGTTGGTTGTTGAAAAAATAGTTTATGGTTGTAGAAGAAACAAAGCTGAAAGACTGTTATCTTATCAAGCCAAAGGTATTTGAGGATAAAAGAGGTTACTTTTTTGAATGCTTCAACAAGGAGAAATTTGTAAATTTGGTCGGGAAAAAGTTTGAATTTGTTCAGGATAATGAATCAAAATCTGATTTTGGAGTTGTAAGAGGTCTTCATTTTCAGACACCACCTTATGCTCAGACAAAATTAGTCAGAGTGGTCCAGGGGGAAGTCCTGGATGTTGCTGTAGATTTAAGAAAGAATTCAACTACATATGGACAACATATAGCTATTGTTCTGAATGATAAAAATAAACATCAACTGCTTATTCCCCGTGGTTTTGCTCATGGCTATGCCGTCCTAAGTAAGACTGCAATATTCGTTTATAAAGTTGATAATCCTTACAGTCCTGAACATGAAGATGGAATATTATGGGATGACGAAGATTTAAATATTGATTGGAAGCTTGAAGTAAAAGATGTTCTGCTTTCAAAAAAAGATGAATACCTTCAAAAGTTTCAGGATTTTGATACACCATTTTAGTCTGATTTATAAAAAATTACATGCTAAACATTTTAGTCACAGGAAGCAGTGGTCAATTAGGTTCAGAGTTTAAAAATATTTCTGCAAGACTGAACTTTCAATTTATTTTCACAGACCGAGAAGATTTTAATATTACCGAGAAAATTAATATTAATGATTTTTTAGAAGGTAAATCAATAGATGTTATTCTCAATTGTGCGGCCTATACCGCAGTCGATAAAGCAGAAGATGAGGAGGAAAAAGCATACCTCATCAATCATATAGGTGTAAAAAATCTTGTTGAAGTTTGTGAAAAAAAGAACATTAAGCTAATCCATTTTTCAACAGATTATGTTTTTGATGGTTTGAATCATAAGCCATATCATGAGAATGATCGTGTTTCTCCAAAAAGTGTCTATGGATGTTCTAAGTTGGCAGGAGAGCAGGAAATCATGAGATCAGAAATTTCAGCCTTGATTATTAGAACGTCCTGGCTGTATTCTCGTTTTGGTCATAATTTCGTAAAAAGTATGTTGGCTCTA
Source organism: uncultured Psychroflexus sp. (assembly GCA_913062845.1). Taxonomy (GTDB): domain Bacteria; phylum Bacteroidota; class Bacteroidia; order Flavobacteriales; family Flavobacteriaceae; genus Psychroflexus. The sequence goes on along the minus strand of CAJXVZ010000003.1, from coordinate 3,283 downwards.
GGCCAATCTAGAACACATCTAAACATTGTTTATGATCAGATAGGAACACCAACGAATGCAAGGGATCTTGCTGAAGCAACATTATCATGCCTTCATAATTTGGATCAATGGGAAAATAAAAGAACAGTATATCATTTCTCCAATGAGGGAGTCGCATCCTGGTATGATTTCACAAAAGAAATCTTTGATCTTTTTGAAATAAACTGTAACCTTCAGCCAATTCTGTCAAAAGATTACCCGACTAAGGCGATCAGGCCTCATTATTCTGTATTTGACAAAACAAAATTCAAAATTGATTTTAATTTCGCAATTAAACATTGGAAGGATTCCATTAAGGATTTAAAAATGAATATCATCGTTTAGTTTTTAACTTTCAAAATCTTCTTCAAAGTCAATAATAATCAGTTATTAAGAAAAAAAATCAATTAATTAAACCTGCAATTTCTTTCTTAAATTTTAATTAAATTACGTATGTTTGCTATATAATTAACTAACCACTAATATTAAATTTTTCATTTAAATCAAAATTGAAGTTAGACATGGCAAAAGCTAAGTCGATAGCTAAAAAAAATCCCGAAATAGATTCTCGAAAGCAATGGTATGTGGTGTATTGTAAGCCAAATACCGAAAAGAAAACAGCTGAACGTATTTCTGAACTTGGCATAAAAGTTTATTGTCCATTAAAAACTGAAGTTAGGCAATGGAGTGATAGAAAAAAGAAAGTGCAGGTGCCAGTACTGCCATCTATGTTACTGGTTAAAACCAAAGACCAAGATAGAGCATCAGTTTTTCAAGTTCCTACTGTAGTAAGATATTTGTATTGGTTAAAAAACCCCGCTGTTGTGAGAGAGGAGGAAGTAGAAGAACTAAAGAAAGCTTTATCGGGAGAATATAGTCAAGTTTCTATAGAAACCATGACAAAAGGAGATGCTATTAAGCTAAATGGACTAGGTTTTGATGATGAGAAAGCAGTAATTAAATACGTAACTAAATCGCACTATTGTGTTTATATAGAGCGGTTAGGTTATTTGGTTAAGGTAAAAAGATAAGCCTTAACCTTTTTTATATCAATAGTTTAGCGTTTTCTACTGGGACTCGCAGTGGCGGAGCCGTGAAAAAAATTAAATAATAAATACCTCATAAAATGAAAGTAAGTAAAATTTGTTGTATTGGCGCAGGTTATGTTGGTGGGCCTACAATGGCAGTAATCGCAGATAAAAATCGTGATATTCAGGTCACCGTAGTAGATATAAATAAAGATAGAATTGCAGCTTGGAATGATGAAGATTTAAATAACTTACCGGTTTTTGAACCTGGTTTAGATGAAGTTGTTGGCAGAGCCAGAGGAAAAAATCTGTTTTTTTCCACAGAAGTAGATAAAGCGATTGATGAAGCTCATATGATATTTATTTCTGTCAATACACCAACGAAAACTTACGGGAAAGGCAAAAACATGGCAGCTGACCTCAAATATGTTGAACTTTGTGCAAGGCAGATTGCATCTGTAGCAAAAACAGATAAGATAGTTGTTGAAAAATCTACCTTGCCGGTTAGAACAGCCGAGGCTATTAAAACTATACTTTATAATACGGGAAATGGTGTTAATTTTCAGATTCTTTCAAATCCTGAATTTTTAGCTGAAGGTACCGCCATAACTGACCTGGAACATGCTGATAGGGTATTGATAGGAGGTGACGAAACCCCGGAAGGTCAGGAAGCTATTCAGGCTTTAGTTGATATTTATGCCGCATGGTTGCCTAAGGAAAGAATTTTGACAACCAATGTCTGGTCTTCTGAACTTTCTAAGTTAACTGCTAATGCGTTTTTAGCCCAACGGGTATCTTCTATAAATGCAATTTCAGAGTTGTGCGAAGCTACCGGAGCAAATGTTAATGAAGTAGCCAGAGCAATAGGTATGGATTCGCGTATTGGTCCAAAATTTTTAAAGGCTTCTGTGGGATTCGGTGGTTCTTGCTTTCAAAAAGATATACTGAATCTGGTTTACATTGCAAAATCTCTTGGCCTGGAAGCCGTTGCTGATTACTGGGAACAGGTTATCATAATGAATGATCATCAAAAAATACGTTTTGCAGAGAAAATAGTTAGTACTTTATTTAATACTGTGTCTGGTAAAAAAATCGCTTTCCTGGGGTGGGCATTCAAAAAAGATACTAATGATACGAGAGAGTCTGCAGCCATATATGTTGCAGACAGATTAATTGATGAACAAGCGCAAATTTGTGTTTTTGATCCTAAAGTCAGTTCTAAGCAAATGATAGATGATTTGAATTATTTGCAATCACGAGATCGTAAGTCTAATCAAAATCATTTAAATGTTGTGGGCGATCCCTACGAAGCCTGTAAAGATGCTCATGCAATCGCAATTCTTACAGAATGGGATGAGTTTAAAGAATATGACTGGCAGAGAATTTATGAAAATATGAATAAGCCTGCATTTGTTTTTGATGGGAGAATGATATTAGATGGTGAAAAAATGAAGGAAATAGGCTTTAAATATTATGTGATTGGTTCTGAATACTAGAGGAGTGATTCTTTTGATTTCAAATTTTAATGAGTAAGAAAAAAATTTTAGTTACAGGTGCTGCTGGCTTCATAGGGTTTCACTTATGTAAGGAGTTGGTGTGTCAAGGACATTATGTTGTAGGGCTAGATAATATAAACGACTATTACTCAGTAGATTTAAAACTTGATCGTTTAAAAGTCTTAGGAATTAATGCTGTTTCAGATCAATTAATTTCAAGTGATAAATATGGTAATAGTTTTCAATTCATAAAGCTTGATTTAACCCACAATGATGGGTTAAAATCTTTGTTCAATCAAATAAGCTTTGATGTTGTTTGCAATCTTGCTGCTCAAGCTGGTGTACGATATAGTCTTGAAAATCCACATGCTTATATTGACGCAAATATTCTTGGTTTTGTAAATCTACTGGAATGTATCAGGCAAAATGATATTAAAAAACTGGTTTACGCTTCCAGTTCTAGTGTTTATGGTCTAAATAAGAAAGTGCCTTTTGAAACTGCAGATAATGTTGATCACCCAATAAGTCTATATGCGGCAACAAAAAAGAGTAATGAGTTAATGGCTTACACTTATAGTCATTTGTATGATATACAGACTATTGGATTAAGGTTTTTTACGGTTTACGGCCCCTGGGGAAGACCGGATATGGCGATGTTTTTGTTCACTGATGCTATTTTAAATGACAAGCCTATTAAGGTGTTTAATGAAGGAAATCTTTCCAGAGATTTTACTTATATTG